>JAGBRL010000069.1 GCA_017632345.1 Paludibacteraceae bacterium | reverse complement strand
GGCTATGGCGCCGGGGCTCCACCTCTTCCCATTCCGAACAGAGAAGTTAAGCCCGGCATCGCCGATGGTACTGCGCACTGTGGGAGAGTAGGTAGCCGCCGCCTTGAGGAGGGGATTTCCGAACGGAAGTCCCCTCCTTTTGTTGAATATGGATGAGTATAGAAAATAAAATCTTTGTTGAAATGTTTGCATCCACTTGCAAATTTAGTCCGAAAGAAAACTGAAGTGATTTTGGTTTGTTAGGATGTTTTTATAAAAACTTAAACAACAGGGTAATGAAAGAAGAAACAATACTAAAAAACGAATGGGTGAAACGTTTTGATTTAACGGCAGTCACTCAATCAAAATACTATAAAATTGTAGGTTGTTTTGCTATAGGTTTTGAACGTTTGAAGATACGAGGTGATATACATCCATATTTTGTTATCTATTCTCTGTGGGAGGAGGATGTAAAGAAGTGTTTTTGGGGTCCTTTCCTTTATCATCATATTAAGGATTCAAAAGGTTTACCTTACTATCTTTCGATATCCCAAATGTTAGAAAAGAAAGAAGAGATTTTCCTAAATGCTGAAAACTATATAAATTTTGATTTAAGAAAAAATATTCATAAGGATACTCTTCTTAAAGTTATCAATGCATATTCTAATGAAAGATATTCTGAGCCACCAGCTCAATATGCTACAATAGAAATGAAGGCACATATGGCAACGTTTCTAAATGATGAATCGTTGTTCGAACAAACTATTGTAGATATGGAAATTGCGTATGCTAAATATAATAGTATCTTTGAAAAGTATTTAGGAAAATTAGATGATTGGAAGAACAATTTGACATCTGTTTTCTCTAACCGCCAAGCAATGTTAGCCAAGATCGAGGAGAATATAGCCAATGGAAAAATCAAGGCACAAGTTGAATTGTTACCTTGAATCAATATTGTCCTAAATATTTTTAAAGCATGAAGTATCGCACAGAGTTTCAATACTTTGTGAAAAATGTTGCCAGAATCCCCCTATGTAATTATGGACGTGTCCGGAGGAGGTGTGAATGGTTCGTTCAGCCACTTTTCGAGGTCTATTTTCGTGAAAGTGTTCAGTCTGAGCAAAAGTAGGCTGGGTGACGTTACTCGCTGCTGAACAATGCTTTTTTAGCGCCCAGCTTCGGTTCGCGGCTCTTTCGCTTAAAAGTTCTGGCTTCCCGCCTTGCATTCTTCCCGCCTGAAAGGCAGCACCAGAGCACAGCGAGAGTAACCCGGAACGAAGTCTCGGGAAAGAGATGCTCAGGAGCCGCTGCCTGGAGGGCAGTACCAAGGTCCTTTTGAAACTTGCCATCTTTCTGCCTGAAAGACGGTGGCTTGTGGTATTTGAATTAAACTTTTTCTTGCTAAGTTTTGAAAATTATAGTGTTGGATATTTGTGATTAATGATTTTTTAGAAAATGCCACGTTTTTTTTACAAGAAAAATATTAAATTAAGTTGCTTTTTTTGATAATCTTTTTTATATTTGTCGGCAAGTTGTTCGAGACCGTTTTGTCGGGTCTGATTTGTTTGAAAATTAAAGTAAAAAATATATGAAAGCTAAATTATTACTATTCTCTATAGTTCTGATTTTTGCAGGTGCTGACGCTTTCGCGCAGTGCAAGGGCAAGTGCCGTAACGGCAAAGGTGTTTATACGTTTGAAGACGGCGAAGTGTACAACGGTACGTTCAAGGATGGCCAGTTTGACGGCAAGGGCACTTATACTTATAAATCAGGTGCTAAGTATGTCGGCGAGTTTGTAGCAGGAAAACGTCATGGACAGGGTACTTACACTTATCCTACAGGCGACATCTACACAGGCGACTTCGTGAACGGAGTGCCGGAAGGAAAGGGTGTTTACACATTTGCTACAGGAGACCGTTATGAAGGAGAGTTCAAGAACGGCAAGCGCAATGGACAGGGCGTTTACATCTTTGCTTCGGGAACAAGACAGACAGGTATATTTGAGGATAGTGAACTTATAGAAGAAATTAGCATCGAAAGAAAGAAGAAGAATTGATAACAAGAACAATTTCTTCAGAATGCAGATGAGAGTCTATACACATAATTGAGCACCATAGCAGTTATTGCGTTGGTGCTTAGTTGTTATTATATTAGTTAAATTTTATTGTAAACACTTATGGCTAAAAGTATTAAAGGAACAAAAACTGAGAAAAATCTTTTGACCTCTTTTGCAGGTGAATCTCAGGCGAGAAATCGTTACACTTATTTTGCAAGTGTGGCAAAGAAAGAGGGTTATGAGCAGGTTGCCGGAATTTTTGCGGAAACTGCAGATCAGGAAAAGGAACATGCTAAGAAGATGTTTAAGTTCTTGGAAGGCGGAGAAGTTGAAATTTGCGCAATGTTCCCTGCCGGAGTGATTGGCACGACAGAACAAAACTTGCTTGCTGCCGCATGTGGAGAAAACGAGGAGTGGTCGGAAGCTTACCCTAAATTCGCAAAAGAGGCGGATGAGGAAGGTTTCCCTGAAATAGCGGATATGTACCGCAATATCTGCATAGCAGAAAAAAATCATGAAGACCGTTACAGAGCGCTTCTTGAAAATATCAAGAATAAAACAGTTTTCTCTAAGCCGGAAAAGGTGGAGTGGATGTGCCGTAACTGCGGTTTTGTGATTACTGACACAAACGCGCCTGAATCGTGTCCTGCTTGCAAGCATTCTCAGGCTTATTTTGAAGTGAAAAAAACAAACTATTAAGACAGTGGCGGGTTTTGTGCCCGCCTTGTTTTTAAGTCTCACTTTTTCTGTTTTGCGACATGTTTTGTGTGTCTGTCTATGTTTTTTTTAGAGACTGTGGTACTTGTGGTTTGTTCTCTTTTGCTGAATTTTTTTTATTTTTTCTTTGAAAATTTTCTTTATTTAGGCAATAAATATTAATTTTAGCGCATGAAATTAGGTTTGGAATGGTTTGTTAAATCTAATATTCTGATAGACAATGAGTTGCGATAAGTTGGACTGGAAATGAAGAGTCAGAGTTTATGTTCCTGTTGGGAATCTTGATTCTGAAGAGTTTTGGACGGAAAAATTAGCAGACATGTCTGTTGTTTTGGTAGGACGTGATTTTTTTGCGTGTGACCAAGTGCGTTTAATTGATAATATAGGGTATTTAGAATTATACGGTTATGAGTTTATTTTTATTCAAAGAGAGTGGTAAGTTTGAGAAAAAACGCAGTTGGGGAGCGTTTTTTAAGTTGACTGTGGCGACGCTGCTTTGCACGTTGTCTGTGGCGGGTTATGCTCAAACTATAACGGCGGACATGAAAGAGGCTTGTTCGAGAACTCCAATATATTTGAAGGCGACGGGTTTCCCTGATAATATAAGAGGAGTGGACTTTTATGTCAAGGCGGGGAATGGTAGTTTTGAGCCTTGGGGGTCTGATGTGTATGCCGTATATGACAATGAAGGGTATAAGAGTGCAAAGGCGATAATTCCAATGGATGCAGATGGTAAGGATATGGTATTTGCGGCTATTGCGAATGATGAGCCTTTTGATTTGACCAAAGCTGTTACTGTGGAGGTAAAGAATACTACAGATTGTCCGAGGGAATGTCGTGTTTCGTCAACAGGAGAGTATTTTAACGGAACAGACTTTAATGTTATAGGAAGGGGAACGTCTTCATCGGTAACGGTGGATGGTAATTGGTTGGATGATCCGGCTAAAGTTGAGAGTTATTTTCATGAAAGCAATGTGACAGTTAAGATATTGGACTGCAAAAATGGTGAGATTTCCAATGATTTTGAAGCGTATTTTGGGACAGGTAGTCGTCCTAAGGCTGATACGGCCTCGTCAAAATATAATAATTACTATTGGTTTAGTAATGGACAAGAGATTAATGGAGCTCCTTTCTCTTATACATTTAAAATGTATGGTGCTACTAAGCAGGATACTATCTGGGATATGAAATACTATCGAATGTTGATGAGAACATATGTTAAGAAGGTGGGCGGTTGTGATGATTGTGGTAGTATGTCTGTGAAATTGGAGACTGGTGAAGGTTCTGTTGGTAACTTTTACATGAATGCTGACCATGCTGAAATTTATGTATATGATGATGCAACAGGAAAATTGTTAGGAGAAAAGTCGGTGGATAAATCGTTTGATTTTATTCACTTAAAAGATTTGTTATGTAAAAGTGAGCTGAATGGCAAACTGCTGAGGGTTGACATTCGTTTTTATGGTAAATTTGATTTGAAAAATAAAAATCCGAACTCAACCTTTACAATGAAGCCTCGTTTTGAGCAGTGGGGAACTTGTTTTCATATGGCAGTGGATTACATTTCTGCAGAAATGGAGTCTGTTTGTATGACGTCAGATGCAATTTGTACGGGTGGAGAAGTGTGTAAAGAAGTTAATGCCGCAGGATTCCCATTTGGAGCTGAATATCATTGGGAGGAATTGCAGCCGGATGGAAAAACATGGAAAACGTTAGAAATTGATGGCATTTCATACAAGGGAACTCAATATTCTTCTGTTTGTATTCCTTCTACAAAAGTGGGTAAGATTTATTATCGAGTAAGGGATAATAAAAATTCAGATTTGAAGCCGTTGAATTTCTTTGTTTCTGGTGAAAATTGTGGGGCGGTTAAGATTACAGAAATCATAGGGCAGAAAAGTGTCTGCATCCCTACATCAGAAGAGTTTGTTTATACTGTGAATCCAGTGGATGTGAACGAAAACGTGCGTTATGTTTGGACGTTGGTTGCTCCTAGTGGTGACACCATAGGTGGGTTGGATATAGACAATGATAATCCTAACGATACTCTTGTTAGTAGTGTTGTTGGTGTGAAAGCGGATAAGGTTAGATTGAAATTGCCTTGGCAATATGGTTCTGGTGTTTATAAGTTAATTGCAAAGCCGTCTAAATTGGTGACAGGTACAAATGTTTGGCAGAATTATGAGGAGGTGACTTATGAGATATATGCAATCATGTCTCCAAGCCTAGAACTTCAATTGCAGGGATATGAAGGTGATGTTAAAGAGGAAGATAAATTTCTTTGTGCATCTAATGATGAACATTATATTAAAGCAGTCTCTACGATGGGTAGAGTTGAAAATGGTTATAAATACATCTACGAATGGTCTTCTGATTCAGGAGGTGATGATGTTATAACACCGCAAGGGGATGGTAGTACTGCCCGTATAGATATGGTGCAGGCCAATGTGTGTGACAATAAGACAGCAGAGCAACTTTATAATATCACTCTGAGAGCGAAGGTTCAGATTGATGAAATAAAAGATAAGAATGGGAAAGTAATAATTAGTGATTTTGTTGGCTGTCCATCAGCGCCTGTAGTGGGAAATTACAGAGTCAAAGTCGAAAATATGTCAACGACTTGTTCGCCTGTAAGCGATACGCAGATTGTGGAACTTGGTCCTACTCAGAAGGATACGGTGCTCACTATTGCAGATTTGAAAGACGGGTTCAAAATAGAAGAAGGTTGTGACCCGAATCCGACTGTTAAAATTGAGGCGGAGGGCAAATCTTATGAGTTGAGATATCTCGATTGGTTGGATATTCGAAGTGGAAAGGTGTCCGCAGCTAAGTACAAATTCCGTTTCCCTATCGGTGTAAGGAAGTATAAATATACTATAATAGATGGTTGCGGAATCACCTCTTATTGTGAAAGAGTGATTAACATTAAGGATGTTACGCCTCCAAATATCAATTGTGATGATATAAAAGGACATATCACAAAAACATCTTGGCAGCCGGGTTGCGAGGCTCAGCCAGAGTATGACAAAGGCTCTTTGCCAGAGTTGTCGGCTCCGGTGCTGAAAGACCTGAACGGCGTTGACGGAACTATTACCGGTATTTATGGCGGTAGAGCGGAAGCATCTAGTCCTTCGTCAAAACCGGAAAATTTGAACTACAGCACCAAAGTTGATTTGAACGCCAATTATAAAATTGGTATTACATATATCAAGTGGATCTTTGATGATAAACGTGGCAATGAGACGTATTGTTACCAGAAGATTGAGGTTATTGACGACCGTAAGCCGATCTTGAGCTGTCCGCCTGCCGCTATTGGCGATGTGGCTAACAAAGCAGGTTATTGCGGACTTTCAGTAAAAGGTCTGATTGCGCAGTTGGACAAATTGCCATCGGCTGAGGACCCATGTTCAGGAGGTAACGAAGTGTTGACAGTGGATGATGCAGAAGTTTGGTACAAGGATGTTGACGACAAAGACTCTGTGTTGGTTCCTAACGACAAATTGGACGAAATTATCTTCCATGTGAACCATACGTATAAGATAATTTGGAGATTCAAGAAAAAGAACGGTCAGGCTGTAGATGATTGTGTGCAGACTTTCACGGTGAAGGATAAGGAAGAACCGTATTTTGACTGTTCGTCTTTGCCTTCTGTGCGTGTGACTGCCAACTATTACAAGGAGACAGGTAAGCTTGAAGAGTTCTTGAAATACGCTACAAAGGAAGATGTGGAGGAAAAAGTTCCTGGCGCTGGTGCTGGTCAGGGGCAAACAACAACGAAAAAGTATATCGGTACTTTGGGAACCTTCTTTGACAATGAGTCCATAAGAGAAATATTGCCAAAAGAGGTAAAGGATAATTGTGAGGGTGGTATAACTGTGTCTGTTACAATAGAAGGGCCTGATGATAAAGGTAAAATTGTAAGAAAAACAGTCAAATCGTTTGAGGAGGTTGAAAACAACAAGTTTTATGTAGGATTAACTAATCTGATATATGAGTTTAAAGATGCAAGCGGCAATGTGAAGACTTGTTCGCAGAGCATAATTGTGACAGGGGGAACAACACCTGTGCCTATCGATTGCCCGGACCCAGAGCTGACGCTTGAGGTCGATGGTAATTGTGAGGCGGAATTTAAAATAGTTAAGGGCGATGTGCCTACGGCTTTGATTCCAGTCAATCAGGAGGGTGCTTATTTTGAAATAAGAGATCCTTTGAAGCCGGGTGGAATAAATCCAGTATGGGACTGTGATGATATGGTGAAGTATTTCCCTGATAATTTGGATGAACTAAATAAAATGAAGCCTCTTCGTCCGGGTGTGTCCAGTATGATAGGCTTTATCTGTGAGAAGTTTAATGGCAAGGATGGCGATTGGGACAAGTTCTTGAAGAGTCCGGAAAATAAATGGAACTCATGGTCTGACGCTGGTGACTGGGGCGATGTTATTACTGCTTCAGGAAGTATGACAAACGTAGTTGACACTATAGGTTATCCTTATGAAGTAGAGCTGATAAATTTGAAGACTGGAGAGTCTGAGGTTGTGAAGAATCCGTATGGACCAGATGAAAGTGTGCCTACAAAATTCCTTGTGCCTAGAATATGGAACGGAGGAACAGGAGTCAAGTGCAATGATGAAAGCCAAAGACATATTTGCGCGTCGTCAGATGTGAAGTTAAAGAACAACTTCCCTGCAGAGATTATGAATCTCAAACTGAAGGCGGGAGAGTATAGATTGGTTTATCGTTTTGAAGATGTGCAAGGAGGGCAGAGAAAGGACAGCTGCGAGGTGAAGGTTCATGTGGTGGACAAGATTGCTCCGTCTATCGAATGTGGCGACTGGACTAATAAAGGCACTTTCTATGCGAACGAAAATTGCGAAGTGCCGTTTAACGAGGTGCCGTGGTTTAAGAAACCGTCTTTGGACGACTTGAACGCGACGGACAATTGTGGCAGCAGGTCTGAACTTACGCTTAGCTGGGAACGTGAACATAATAATTTGGAAATCACGTCCGAAGATGCTTTCAAGAACAACTTCAAGTTAGGTACAACCGTTGTCACTTACATAGTGAAGGACACTTCAGGCAATGAGGCGACTTGTGTTCAGGAGATAATTGTGGTTGACACTTTGGGTCCTTCTGTAAATTGTGATAACTACAAAGACTTGAATGTTGTGACTGGTGATAATTGTCAGACTCCAGCAGATGTTGTTGTGAAAGCCGGGTTGGTCACTCCTGTTATAGAAGATGAAAAGTGTTCTCCGACAGGCAAAGACATCGTTGCGACTGGAACACGAAGCGACGGAAAAGACATCTTTAAAGATCCTTATCCGCTTGGGGAAACTGTCATTACATGGGTCTTTGAAGACGGAATAGGCAACAAGTCCGTTTGTGAACAGTCTGTCATAGTTAAAGATAACAGACCGCCAGACAAAGCTGTCTGCGATGAGATAAAAGACAAGGTTCTGAACCTTGCTCCTGGAGTGTGTGTCGCTACAGAAGATATGGTGGAAGTGTTTCTTGGAAAGCATGAGACAGAGGATGATTGCGACACTGTGATTGTTGGTGTGCCGTATGTGTTTAACGGAGAAACAAGTAAACTTGACGGTCTGTATGACAAGTTTAAGAAAGATACTACTTACAAGATTGTATGGCTGTTCACAGATAAGGGCGGAAATACTGCGCGTTGTGAACATGATTTGACAATTAAGGACACAACACCTCCGGATAACTCAAATATCTGTCCGGAACCAAAGAAGTCGGTTAACGCAGAGACTGTTTGCGAATTGACGTTTGGTGAACTGAACTTGCCAATGCTCTCTTTGGAAGACAAGTGTGACGGCACTTTGGTTGCAGACCTTTACGGAGATGTGCTAAGTTATCAGGACGGAAAGGCGGTTTACACAGAGTACAAAAACTCTGAGTTGGAAGGACTCTCTTATCCTGTGGGTATCCACTACTTCAAGTGGGTGTTCACGGACAAGGGCGGAAACGAGTCTGTGTGTGAAATGGAACTTGAGGTGAAAGACAAGATTAAGCCGAAAGATGTTTGTAAGGGATTGCCTACTGACACGTTGCACATAACAGTGTCTGACGACAAGTGCGCGACTGATGCGGCAGAGGTCCTTGACAAATTCACAATACCGGTTGTAATAGACGAGTGCGACAGTATGATGGCTGGGTCAAGCTGGAGACCGATAGACCCTATCGTTAAGCGTTATTATGAAGGGGAATTGGAACGTGGTGAAGATGGATTGCCGTACGACTTCCTGACATGGGACGATAATCCGTTCAAGCTTGGTGTTACAGAAATTAGATTTATCTATATAGACAACTCAAAGAATATTGACAGTTGTTCTGTGTATGTCAGCATAGAAGATAAAACTGCTCCTGTGTTTGACTGTGACAAAATATCGCCGAACCCAATCAAGCCGGTGGCAAAAGAGGGTTCTTGCGAAGTTGCGTTCAACGAAATTAAGTTCGGCGAATATTATGCGAAGGACAACTGTTCAGAACAGATGTTTAAGGGTGAGATTTGGGCCGATATGGGCAATGTGCTTGATGTGAACACTCTGAAATTTGCAGTCGGAGACACTATTACATTGTATTGGATGTTCGTGGATAATGACGGAAACAAGAGACGTTGTCCGCAGGTGATAATCCCTATGCATGATGCAATGCCAAATTTCGACTGTAACTCTTTGACTCAGTATGAGGGCTTGGCTAAAGAGGGCGCTTGTTATGTCAATGCGGCAGATCTCAATCTTCCGGTTCCTATTGCAAAGGACTCTTGTATGCCTGACACTACATTCTATGGTATCGGAACTCGTGAAGACGGCAAGCTGATGACAGATCCGTTCCCTACAGGCACTACTGTCGTGAACTGGGCGTTTGTCAGTCCGTACAACTTGAAGGACACGTTGGTTTGTCCTCAGGAAGTGTTCGTGAAGGGTAATAACGAGTTTGACTTTGATTGCGATACGCTTGTGCCTACATTGTTAGACACTGTGGCGGATTGTAATGAAAGCGAAGATGCTCACATGAAAATTGAAATACCAAAGGTTGCCGACCCTTGCGCCGACCCTTCGTCAGAAGAGTATTGGCGAGTAGGTGTAGGTGAGCGTTCTGACCGCAGACCTCTTGATGATGGTTATCCACTTGGTGTGACAACTATAACTTGGACGTTCACAGACTTCACCGGAAATGTGACGAAGACTTGTAATCAGGACTTTATAGTTAAGACAAGCATGTCAATGAACGCTCCTTGTGAAAGTCTGTTGAAAGATACAATCAAGAGGGAAGTGCCGAAAGGTGAGTGTAAGATTGGCTGGTCAACTGTAGGCAATGTGAATAAGCCTGCCACTAAGAATCCTTGCTGGGGTCAGGATATTGTTGGTGACGGTTATGTGATGTTCGGTAACAGACTTGTCCCTATCGATGAAATGGGCGAACAGGATTCGTTGTATATCGGTATAACTAAAATTATGTGGATATTCAAGGATGAAACTGGTATCTTGGTTGACCCGATAGACACTTGTTTCCAGAATATTCAGGTAGGTGACGTTAACCAGCTTCCTGTGGATTGTGACAATATGCCGGACAAAGTGTTCCGCTTGAAGCCGGAAGATTGCGAAATCTCAGCTGAAGAGGTTGTTATCTATGCTCCTGAAGTTATAGATTTGTGTACAAATAAAGTGATTATACCGGACACGACTCGTTCTTCTGGCAAGAAGATGGACGATGTGTTCTCAGTAGGTGTGGATACAATCAGCTGGGAATACTCGTTTGGTAATCAGCTTATTGTTTGTAATCAGGTTATTACAGTGAAGGACAGTATGGCTCCTTTGTTTAACTGTGACGACCTTGACACTATAAGATTGGCGTCGCTCCCAGAATTGTGTTACATAACTGGAGATGTTGTAGCGGACTCTCTTGGCAACCCTTTTGCATTGGAGGCTTGTACGAAAGATACAATTTATGGTGTCGCTACAGATACTTTGGGCAATAAACTTCCGACTCGTTATGCGGTGGGAGACACGTTTATTGTTAAGTGGACGTTTGTTGACACGGTTATAAACGAAATCCCTAAAATCTGTTATCAGGCTATCTTGGTGACAGGCGACCAGAAGCCGGTCTTTAATTGTGATGATTTGAAGGTTATAGAAAAGCAGGTGGAAGGTTGTAAACTGGATGCTGCGGCTGTGGATTTCCCAACTCCTGTGGCTAAGGATTACTGTACGCAGAAAGATGTGCCGGGCGTTGGTTATCAGTTGACGGCAGAAGGAGACACTTTGCCTCTAATAAGCGATTACCCGTTGGGCAAAACTCAGGTTATGTGGGTATTTGACAGTCCGTTCAGTAGCGCTTCTGACACTTGTTACCAGACTGTTCATGTGCGCACTAAGCAGCCGATAGTGTTCAATTGTGATTCTCTTAAGAACGATACAATCCGTGTGGATGTGGAAAACGGATTCTGTTTCGTGCCGTTCGACAGCATTAAGATTGATCAGCTTTATGCGATTAATCCTTGTACAAAGGACTCTATCGCAGGGGTGAAGAAACGTTCGGACGGAGAGTCGTTCTCTTCTGTTTACCGTCTTGGAGAGACTAAGATTGAGTGGACGTTTACGGACACTACAGGAACTTTGGTTGATACTTTCCATAACTGTTTCCAAGTTGTGATTGTGGAAGACATCAACAAGCCGATGGTGGATTGTGAAGATTATCCGGATACTCTTGTGCTGCTGGATGAAAAGGATTGTTTTATCACGGCGGAAGACTTGAACATAGAATCAACTGTCAAGCCAGTGTTCGACTTGTGCTCTGGTGCGGAATTTGTTCCGGAACATCCTGAAACAGGTGCGAAAGGCCCTTACAGAACTTCAGGAAAGTTGATGACTGACAATTACGAGCTTGGCACTGACACCATAGTTTATTACTATAACTTTACAATGCGCGCTCCTGCTGAGTGCCGACAGGTTGTGACGGTGAAGGATACTATTGCGCCAAACTTCGATTGTGAAACTCTTGATAAAGAACTGCGTCTTGTGACGGCGGAAGGATTGTGTGATGTCGATTTTGTTGGAGTTGATACAATGCTTCCGAAACCGGTTGCTACAATAGATTGTATCGTTGATGAAAATGGAGACAAGAAGGAGGTTCCGGGAGTCTTTGAACTGATTGACGTTAAAACAGATAACACTCTTGAATATAATGAGAATCTGAAGCTTAAAGTGGGTGATACAGTCAAGGTTGTCTGGACGTTCTTTAATGACACGTTCAATACAAAGCCTCTGAATTGCGAACAGCAGATTGTTGTTTTAGGTTCTGCGGCTCCGGTGTTCGATTGTGATTCTTTGGGTAATGCTCCTGTTGTGAAAACAACTACAAATTGCAAGTCTGTGACTCTTGGCAGTGCTGAGATTATCACGCCGGTTGCGACGGATTCGTGTACAGGAATCCCTGTGCCAGGCAAAGGTGTTCGTCTTGATGGCGGTGACCTTTACGGCGCATATCCTGTAGGAAACACGGTTATCCGCTGGTACTTCGAAAGTCCGCTGAGCGTGAAGAGCGACTCTTGCGACCAGAATGTGATTGTGAAGGGCGACTGGGAACCAAATATCGACTGTTCTACGTTGACGGATATTACAGTTCAGTCTGTTCAGTGTGTTCCGGTGAGCGCGAGCGAAGTGGATGTTCCTGTGCCAAATGCTAAGGACAGCTGCACCAGGGATTTGGTGCCGGGCCGTGGTGTGCGTCTTGACGGAAAAGAGTTGACTGATGAGTATCCTGTGGGCAAAACTGTTATCCGCTGGTACTTTGAAAGTCCTTACAGCGTGAAGACAGACTCTTGTGACCAGAACGTTATAGTGAAGGGAGACATAGAACCAGAGTTTGACTGCGCGAAGATGAGCGAGGTGCCTTTGCTTACGTACATAAGTGGTTGTGACACTATACTTGACACGGCCGTAATTAAAACGCCGTATGCATTAGACGCTTGCACGAAAGATTCGGTTCCGGGCGTTGGCGTGCGTGCTGACGGCGGTGACCTTTACGGCACATACAATGTTGGTTATACAACAATCACGTGGACGTTTACAAGTTCGTACAGCAGCGCGGTTGTTACTTGCGACCAGCAGGTGCTGGTTCAGAGCGACTCGATGAGACTTGAGCTTCATTGTGATGAGGATGTGGCAGGTAATAAGATTTTGGATACAATAGAAGTCTCTATCTCGGAAGGTGAGTGTTTTGTGGATGGCAAGACGATTGACCTGAGACCTCCTTTCGCTATCAATCCATGCACTAAGGATACAATTGTGGCGGTTGGAGTAAGAAAGGATGGCGGAGTGTTGGATGGCCCTTATTTCGCATCTACAGAGATAAGATGGATTATGAAGGACTTGTCAAGTACTTTGAAGGATAGCGTTGACACTTGCTTCCAGTACGTGAAGATTGGCGATAGCGATGAGCCGATTGTGGATTGTGATCAGATTGCGATGAAGGACACTACGGTTTATTTCGCTCCTGAAAATTGTACGGTAGATGCCTCTGAAATCAATTTGAATGTGGAAAAGGTGTTCAATCCGTGCGATAAAACTGAGATGACTCCGACTGTGACTCGCGTCTCTGGAAAGAATTTGGACGCTGTTTATGAAATAGGAACAGACACAGTGGTTTGGACTTATCAGTTTAAGTATGCGAACGAATTTGTGACTTACGAAAGTGATTTCGTTTGTAAGAAGGCTGTCACTGTGGAAGACACTGTGGCTCCGGCTGTTAAGTGTTATCCTGAAAATGCAGACACAATCAAAGTGACGCTTTACGTCGGAAAGGGTGTTGCATTTGACTCTGTGGCTAAGTTGGGCTTGGTTAAGCCGGATGTGCTGTTTGAATGTAGTGACATTTCAAAGGTGACGACGGATTTGAGCCTTGTGCTGAACGACAAAGTCCAGACTGAAACTGACACGTTCAGGTTTGGTACTACTAAGGTAACATGGCTGGTGAAGGACTCGTCCGGAAATGTTGACTCATCGTGCGTCAAGTACGTCATAGTGGAAGACTTGGTGCCTCCTGTTCTTAATTGTCCTGATAATCCGGACAAGGGTAGGGTTTATGAGTGTCTTGCAAATGTTCCGGCTCCGTTGACAGAAAAAGAATTCTTTGATAAAGGCGGCTTTGTTGATGTGCCGGAAAAGGTTAAAGAGGGTTCGTTCTCGGTTAGAGACACGATGATCGGATCTCCTTGCGACTCTATGCTTGTGCAGCGTTACTACTCAGTTGTGGATTTGTCTAACAGAGTTATAGAATGTGGCGAAGGTCATTATTTCTATGTGTATGACAATGTTGGACCTGTTATACAGTTGGATGCAGTGAAAGAGGTGCTGTCTTGCTCTGAAGAGATTCCGGTTGCCCCTGACACTGTCTGGGCTATAGATAACTGTGGAGACAGTATTTTGGCTGTGATGACAGAGGAGAATGACAGAGTTCTTTCTCCAGACTCTTGCGACTATTACAATTACGACATTGTCCGTACTTGGATGGCGTTTGACTCTTGCGGTAACGCGGCGACTGCCGTGACTCACAAGTATGAAATCAGGGACACGCTTGCTCCTAGATTCATCAAGCCAGAGGGCTGGTTGGATACGTTGCGCGCAACAAACATAGGTTATCAGTGTAAGTTCAAGGTGCCAGACTTTGTTGTTACGGTTAAGGGTAATGTAGAAGATAATTGTGTTGAAAATCTCGATAACATCATTATTACTCAGGAACCTCCTGTTGGAGACACTATTGCAGAGTCTATGGATGTTAAGGTTTATATCAAGGACCTTTGCGGTAATACGGAGGTTATTGATTGTTACGTGGAAGTTCAGGATAGAAAAGAGATTGTTAAATTGGAAGCTTTTGACGTTGACTCTTGTGTGTCTGACGACGCTATTGTTGACTTGGATGCGAAATCTGTAGTAAATTATTCTGGCCATATTTGGAGGCAAGTGTTCGGAAAATGGTACTCTTATACGAGCCGTATATTTGTTGATTATTACAGGGGCGATGTTGCTGCTGAAAACTTGATTTACAGTAACAATAAGTTTACTTACGGAGACGATTTGAAACTTGACGATAAGGAAGCTCTGAAATTGTCGCGCAGAAGCAAGTCCGGAAGGTATGCGGTTGTCGCTATGGACACGGTGGCGTTCTGTAAAGATACGGCTTATTTTGACGTGAGACTCTATGAACGTCCGAGAGTGTCTTTGGATACTGGCTCTATCGTGGTTTGTGAGTATGACTCAATTCCGCTGTTCCAAAAGGACGATACCCTTTCTCACAGATACAATGTTTGTATCGACGACATGGGTGCTCCTATAACAGAGGAGGGATGGATGCTTGATGGTGTTGTTTACAAGTCTAAGGATTCAGTGTACTACACTGGCACTCAGAGAGATTTGGCTTATTATGCGGATAACCGATGCGGTAGAACAACTTCGGAAGATAGTTACTTCTTTGTGTGCGGCGGCGCTCAGGATTATTCGGCGATAGACAGCTTTGAACTGCTTGGTAACTCAAGAGAGTTGTTAGACCTTTGGAGAGCGGAAAAACTCAAGAGCGTTGATTCTATTGTGGTTAATGTTCGTGAGCGTTATAAGATAGATGAGTTAGTTCTGACAACGAAGCCGCAGGACAAGGCTCGTGTGTGGAGAGGTGAGGATGCTGACCTTGTGCTGAAAACGAACTACAAGCCGTTGACTTATTATTGGTATCGTGTGGAAGGTCTGTACGATGGCAGATACGGAATAGAGTACGATGAACTCGGCGATGTGAAGACTAAATATGACAATCCTATGGATGTGGATGATGAACTGCTTGCGGTAACGCACAGTTTCGAAATTGATGAGCCGTTTAAGTATCATGTCTCTCAGGCTATGGATACGTCGATGTATTATGTGGTTGTGACAGACAGCGTTTGTCCTGCTCTGCCTTCTAACCTTGTGCGTATGGATGTGTTAGACCAGTTGCCTACGGCTATCACTCCTTATGTGAAGGATGGTATGAACGACGAATTTATGCCGGGCTACAGTGTGCGTATCTTCAACCGTTATGGACAGATGCTGTTCGAAGGTGAAGATGGATGGGATGGCACTTACAGAGGCATGATGGCTGACCCAGGCGTTTATTACTACGAGGTTACGATGAAGAACGGTGTGGTGAACAAGGGTACGGTCGAAGTTGTAAAGATTGAATAATAAGAACATTGATAGTTGTTTGTTTTGAGGAGGAAGATTTGTATCTTCCTCCTTTTTTTTGCGCGTGAAAGGCAAGGTTTTCTGACTGATTGAAAAAAAACGTATTTTTTTTGAAGAAAAAAGATTAAAATGTAAACTCAAATTGTGTTTTTCTTAAATTTTATTTTAAATTTGCAAATCGTTGAGAATATTTGTGGACTTAGTAGTTTCGCGTTATGGCGATTCTTCGTGTCTCGGCGAAGAAACAATGAGGTTTTGTGAAGAATTAACTGCTGTTCGGGGAGTTTTTGAAAGAGACTGGTTTGCTGGACAGGTGTCGTTTGTGACGTGTTTATATTCTGAAATGCCTTTGTTCTTGCGTGTGGCGACTAACTGTGCTTGAGGCTTTAAGCCCGATGAGGAGTGCCGATGTCAGCGTTGTCCGGATTTGCGTGCGGATGCTGTTTTTCTGTGAGGCGGCTGTTTTTTTGGCAGGCTTTGTTATGATGGCGTTGTCTTTGCTGTTGTGAATTGCGATCGTCGTGGTCTGGTTGGACTCAAGTTTAATCCTAATAATGAAAAATATTTAATTGAAATGAAAAAGATAATCGGTTTGGTAGCATTGTCGTTGCTGTCGCTTTCTGTAGAGGCGAAAGTGATGAGGGTGAATAATACTCCGAACATAGATGCGGGGTATAGTTCTTTGGAAAATGCTTTGCTCGATGCTGCGTCGGGTGATACAATCTATTTGGAGGCGTCGTCGCAGGCTTATGGGTCAAGAGACGCTTATAGTTTTGACGATATTGAGATAGTCAAGCCAGTGACAATCATTGGACCGGGCTTCCTGCTTGCAGAGAACAGGGTGACTGGCTATGCTCCTGGCGAGGCGTTTATCGGCGGCGAGGTTAAGCTGCTTGCCGAAAATGTTCACATCAGCGGCATTATCCTCCCTAAACTTGAAATTGAGGCGAACGGGGCGATGATTAGCAGATGCCAGATTCTTGCAGGTTCTTCTGATGCCATAAAAGTGGCGTCTAATGTGAACGGGTGCTCGATTCAGCAGTGCTTTGTTGTCGGAAATATAGAAGGTCGCGGCTATCCTCAGAATGTTTTTATTTCTAATAATATCATTTGTGGTAATGTGGCGCAGTTCGAACGTTGCCGTATAGAGCATAACACTTTCGGTAAATATTCCCGTTACGGAACCGTTAAGGGCCTTAAATTCTGCACGGTCGTGGAGAATGTGATGTATGAACAGGGCAAGACTCAGACTAATACATCTGCTTTCATAAATAATTATAGCGGAGATTTTTCTCAGTATATGGAGGGCTCTGAGTTTTCTTTGGACAGCAATTATAGATTTAAGAGTGATTCTCCTATTGCTATGTCTGCTTCTGACGGCGGCGCTTTGGGCGCTTTTGGCGGAGTTAATCCTTATATCGTTTCGGGGCTTCCTTCGATTCCGGTTGTGTACAATGTGAGCGCGCCTACTTCTGTGAATCTGCTGCAGGGCATGCCAGTGGCTGTTACTTATAACCTTTCTGCTGCGTTGGACTCTTCGGAACTGATTGTTACTGAGTATTTCTTTGACAAAGATCCTGGATACGGCAAAGGGTTGCTTGGAGGCCCAGCTAAAGATGGCAAGCTGAAGTTTGACGCTGACATGTCTGGCTTGAGCGTAGGTTTCCATACTCTTAATGTGCGCGGACGAAATTCGGAGGGCTGGTCTCATACTGTTTCATATCCTTTCGTGTTGTTTGAAAAGGTTTCTGAAATTGTGGGAACTGAGTATTTCTATAACGAAGACCCAGGAGAAGGCAAGGGTATTTTCATAAAGTCTATGGTGCTGGATTCTCTTCGCAAAAACATCACTTTGAAAAAGCCTGATGTATCTTCTTTGCGTCCTGGTTATCATACGTTGAACATCCGTGCTTTGGACAACGCTAATAAATGGTCCGAAGTGGTGACAACTCCTTTTGTTTATATGGAGCTGCCTGCAAAGGTTACAAGTGCGGAGTATTATTTTGATGAAGATCCGGGTGTGGGCAACGCAAATACAGTGAACGTTGCTGAGGGTGGATTGAGACTTACTTTCCCGGTTGATTTGTCCGGACTTGCCATCGGAAAGCATACTCTTTATGTGCGTACTCTTGACGAGGAGAAGAAGTGGCATATTGAAGAGGGCGCTCCTTTTGAATATTTAGGAAAAGGCTCGGTTAAGTGGAGCATGCCTATCGCAATTTCTCCAAATCCTGCAAAATACAGCTTTACTGTGGAATTTGCAGAAAAAATCTCGGATCAGGATTCGGTTGTCGTTGGTGTCTCTTTGGTTACTCCTTCTGGCAAGGAACTTGACAAGGTTGACTACGTGGTTTCAAACAATGTTGTGACAATCAGTGTTAGCAACAATACGAGTGGCTCTTATTTAGTGAATGTTAAGAAAGGCGATGCTGTTTCTCAGAAGCGTCTTATTATAAAACGTTGACAGAATGAACAACGCAAGAGGGGCTGCCCGTTTATGGACAACCCCTCTTTTGTTTTTTGCTGTTGCAATTTTGACGCTTATTGATTATCTTCGCGCAAATTTTTGTTTTAGATGAAGAATATCCGCAATTTTTGTATTATTGCTCATATTGACCATGGGAAAAGTACCTTGGCAGACCGTCTGTTGGAATTTACCAAGACGGTGACGGGCAAGGATCTGCAGGCTCAGGTGCTTGACGATATGGATCTGGAGCGCGAGCGTGGAATCACGATTAAAAGCCATGCTATTCAGATGGATTATCAGTATAAAGGAGAGAAGTTTACTCTCAATTTGATTGATACTCCGGGACACGTCGATTTTTCCTATGAGGTTTCTCGCTCTATCGCCGCGTGCGAGGGGGCGCTGCTGATTGTTGACGCTTCGCAGGGAATACAGGCTCAGACTATCTCGAATCTTTATATGGCTCTGGAACATGACTTGGAGATAATTCCGGTCATGAACAAGATTGACTTGCCGGGGGCTATGCCGGACGAGGTGGAGGACCAGATTATTGAGCTGCTCGGCTGCAAACGTGAGGAAATTATCCGCGCAAGCGGAAAGACTGGCGAGGGAGTGGAGGATATTTTGCATGCCATAGTGGACCGTATAAAACCGCCGGTTGGAGACCCGGACGCGCCGCTGCAGTGCCTCATTTTTGACTCTGTGTTTAATCCGTTCAGGGGTATTATCGCATATTTTAAGGTGCTGAACGGAACGATGAGGACGGGCGACCATGTGAAGTTCGTCGCAACGGAGAAAAATTACGACGCGGACGAAATTGGTATCTTAAGACTTGATATGGAACCGCGTTCGGCTATATCTGCCGGTAATGTGGGTTATATTATTTCTGGTATAAAAACGTCGAAAGAGGTTAAGGTCGGTGATACGATCACTCATGTGGATAATCCTTGTGAAAAGGCTATCGAAGGTTTTGAAGAGGTTAAGCCGATGGTTTTCGCTGGTGTGTATCCTATTGACACAGAGGATTTTGAAGATTTGAGAGCCTCGATGGAAAAATTGCAGCTTAACGATGCTTCTCTTACTTTCCAGGCTGAGTCGTCGCTTGCTCTTGGCTTCGGCTTCCGTTGCGGTTTCTTGGGTATGCTTCACATGGAGATTATTCAGGAACGCCTCGACCGTGAGTTTGACATGGACGTGATAACTACCGTGCCTAATGTGCGTTACAACGTATATACTAAAAAGGGAGAGAAAATTGAGGTGCATAATCCGTCTGGACTGCCTGATATTGCGATGATTGACAGGATTGAGGAACCGTATATCCGCGCGTCTATCATCACAACTACCGATTATATTGGTCCTATAATGTCGCTGTGCCTCGGAAAACGCGGCGAATTGGTGAAGCAGGAGTATATTTCCGGCAATAGGGTGGAACTTATTTATAACATGCCTCTCGGTGAAATTGTTTTCGATTTTTACGACAGATTGAAGAGTATCTCAAAGGGGTACGCCTCTTTTGATTATCATCCGAGCGAGATGAGAGACTCTAAGCTGGTGAAGCTCGACGTGCTGCTAAACGGAGAGCCTGTGGATGCTCTTTCTACTTTGACTCACTTCGACAATGCCTACACGTTGGGCAAGAGAATGTGCGAAAAGTTGAAGGAACTTATCCCAAGACAGCAGTTTGACGTTGCCATTCAGGCGGCTATCGGAGCGAAGGTGATTGCTAGAGAAACTATCAAGGCTGTGCGCAAGGACGTGACGGCAAAGTGTTATGGTGGTGACATCTCGCGTAAGCGAAAACTGCTTGAAAAACAGAAGAAGGGTAAGAAGAGGATGAAGCAGATCGGCTCTGTTGAAGTGCCTCAGAAGGCTTTTCTTGAAGTTTTGAAATTGGATTGATTTTGTGGGATAGAGTGTCAATTTGTAATTTTTCATCTTCCCTTCATTGTATGTAAGATTAGGCAACTTCTATAAATTAGGCGATATGGTCTTGAAAGGCTTTTTGTTTAGGAAGATTCTGATTCGGGTTTCGAGACTGAACAAATATTGGCGCGATAGACAACGGTTAATTTATAGAAGTTGCTTTGCTTGAATATAACGCGTTGGGTTTTCGGGCTGGCGGATTGCTTTGTTGCAGCGGTCGTTTGGTCTGAAACAGTATCGGACGGTTGTTGGTTCTGGCACTTTGAACGTAAATGCTCAATGATTATGAGGTTTTTTTTGTCCATAATAATATTTTTTGGGGCTGTGTTTGCTCAGGTCGCATTAGCTCAGAATTTCATCCATGTGAATCAGGTCGGGTATTGTGTTGACGGGCGTAAGGTCGCAATGTTGTCTGATCTTGAGGCGGACGAGTTCCTGATTAGAAGCGCGGAGACCGACGCTATTGTGTATGATGCGGACGCTCCTGTTGGTCGCCGTTGGAGCGCGTCTGGCGAGACTGTGCAGTTTGTCGATTTTTCAGATTTCAGCAGAAAGGGCAAGTTCTACATACAGACGGGTGGCGAACGGTCGCACACTTTTATAGTCTCGGACTCAACCGTTTATGACTCGCTTGCGTTTTGGTCTCAGAAGGCTTTTTATTTGTGGAGGGCTTCGTCCGAAATTAAATCGGAGTATGCTACCTTCAAGGGTGTTGACTATTCGCGGCCTATGGGGCATCCGGACACTATGGTTTTTTTGCATAGGGAGGTCAGTTCTGAGAATCGCCATGCGGAGAGTGTGCTTTCTTCGCCCAAAGGATGGTATGACAGCGATTTTAGCAAGTATGTGGTGACTGCGGCGTTTTCGGCTCACTCGCTGATGGCGGCTTACGAAATGTTCCCGGAACATTTTAAAAAGCAGTGTATGAATATTCCTGAGAGCGGAGACTCTTTGCCTGATATTCTCAATGAACTCAAGTGGGAGCTTGACTGGCTGCTGACAATGCAGGAGCCTTTCGACGGCAGTGTGTACTTTAAAGTCTCCACTTTGCGGTTTTCTGACTTGATGATGCCGCATAAGGATGAGGCGGACAGGTTTATGATTGGACGCTCTACCTCTGCGGCTCTTGACTTTGCTGCGGTGACGGCCATGGCGTCTCGTGTGTTTAAGCCTTATGATGATATTACCGGAGGTTATTCGAAAACGTTGCTGAAGGCTTCGCTAAGGGCTTGGAACTGGGCGGAGAAGAATCCTAACGTGTTGTTCGTGAATCCGAAAGATGTGACTACCGGCGACTTTGTTGATGACGATATGAAAGATGAGGTGTTCTGGGCGGCTTCGGAACTTTTGATAACGACGGGAGAGAGACGCTTTTTCGATAAACTGGACTTCTTTTCTAAGTTCAGCTCGCCGGCGTGGAACAATGTGAACGGGCTTGGTCTGCTTTCTCTGATTGTTAATCTGGAAAGTTTGCCGAAGTTTGTTGAAAAGGATCAGCTGAGACGTAAGTTTAAGAGCCTTTCTGATGTTGTATATAAACAGTATTATCATTCGGCAGGAAAAATTCCTTTGAAGAAGTTTGACTGGGGTAGTAACGGGACAATCGCGATGAATGGTGTCCTGCTTGGCGTTGCCGGAGACCGACTTGGCGAGGAGTCGTACAAAGATGGCGCGCAGGCGTGTCTGGACTATCTTCTGGGACGGAACTCCACTGATTATTGTTTTGTCACAGGGTTCGGCAGCAAGTCGCCGATGAATCTGCACGACCGCCGTTCTTATTCAGATGGTATAGAGGCGCCGGTGCCGGGCTGTCTTGTCGGCGGGCCTAACCCTAATCAGGTGATGGATTGCGGCAAGTCAAATTATCCGTCGCTGGTATATCCGGCACGTATGTACTTAGACGAGTCGTGCAGCTATTCCACTAACGAAATCGCGATAAATTGGAACGCCCCGTTTGTGTGGTTAGTGAATCTTGTGAAGTTTCAGTAAATCCAACCGGCTGCGCTATGTATAAAGCAGGCTTCCGAAACAAAATTCCAGAAAACTGCAAAAAGTAATAGCGCAAAGCCTGTTGTGCATCTTTGACCTGAATCGCATGAGTCGCGTTAGCATTGCGCCTCGTATCTGGCTTTGTCCAGTATTAGAGGCAGCTCGTCCGGATTCACGCCGTTCTGAAGCAGATACTCCTTGTCGTAGCTGAATATCTCGTCAAATTTGTCTGTATTCCCGTTAAGCATGCGCATGCTTTGCGCGTAGGCGGCCACAGCTTCGTTCCTGTTGTTCAGGCAAAGTTCCGTATGTCCTATGTTTATCCAGTCGTTGTAAGTTTTATCTTCTATTTTGTTGTAATATTTTTTTGCCTGCTCCACCTTGCCGGTCAAGAAGGAGCATAGGGCTATGGAACGTCTTACTTTCGGGTTGTTAGGCGACAGATACTCTATCTTGAAGAATACCGACAACGCCTCTTCGTATTGCTTCAGCTCCAAGTGACATTGTCCGATGTTTAGCTGTAGCGAAAGGTCGTCCGGCTCAATATGTTCCGCGTCAAGATAGGCGTTCAGCGCATTTTGCGAGTCGCCAAGTTTTCTGTAGCAGAACGCTATTTTTTTCAAGCTCCATATATTGTCAGGCTTTATCAGATAAGCCTGTCTGTAACATTCTATAGCCTTTTCGAACTCAAGCGCCTGCTGGTAGCAATACCCTGTCTTCTGATGCAGTTCGGCATCGAGCGGGTACTCCTGTTTAAGCTCTTCGAACACGGAAAGAGCCTCTTCAAAAAAGTTTTTGCTGAAAAAGAACTCGCCCCAGAAGCGTATGACCGAAGCCCTGTCTTCTATATCTTGGAAAGACGGAAGTTTATGAAACTTGAAAGATAGTTTGAACGGGTCGGAAAACTCCTTTTTGCGGCTGTGAAGCCTGAAGAATCGGTACAAGTCCTGCACGTACTGATTTGTGATTGTGTTTGCGTTGTTGAACTTCTGCAGAATCTTGTCGTCAGCAGCCATGTCCTCCAATTGCCCTTTCTGCATATTGAGCGACTTCATCATCATCTCTTTGTAAGATGCCGGCAGCTCAAGCAGGCTGAGAATCAGGGAGTATTTGTCCGAATTGCAAAGCAGAGAAGCCCGCATCATCGGCATGAATGCGTTTTCTATTTCCTTGTCCTTAAACAGCTCTTTGACAGCAGAGTGTGTTGCTTTGAACGGCAGAAACCAGTTGCAGATGTCGTAGAAGAACGGGTAGTTCTTCATTGAAGAGAATGTGCCCAAAAACACGTCCGCCCCCTCTATCTGAAGCTCTGTGAACTGGTTGATTTTGTCTGTGATTCCGTTCTTGTCAAACAACTCTTCCCATTCGGGGTTTTTATCTACAAAAAGAGACTCGTCCATCAGGTCCTTCAGATTTATTTTCTCCTGAATTATTGGGCTGACCTTCATCATGTCAGGGATGAACTCCTCTTTGATTTTTTTCGTTAGCCCTTCGGTCTCTTTGCTCCTTATTATTTGTATGACGGTGTTTTTGACATTGCCGACATTAGACTTGTCTGCAAGTATGCAGCTGAATTGTCCCGTTACATTTGGGTACAATTCAAGGCGTTTCTGATAGATGTACAAGCAGAGAAGTATTCCGACCAACGCCCTTTGCCTAATTAGCGCGTCGCTGTCGCCGAAGGCTTTGAACAGAATGTTGAATTTCGCCTCGTCGAACATCTGCATCAGCCCCAGCGTTACGGCAGACACCAGCACGCATTTGTCTGTGACGTCAAAAGACGGGCTTTCAAGAAGCCTTCGGCACAGTTCCGTCTCGTCAGACTTGTATTTGGACGTGAGCCAAAGCCTGTTGAACGTGCCGGACAGAAGCCTGTCGTGGTTTTTGCAGTAGTCTTCGTTGCTTGCAATCTGGCTCTCCTGAAGCAGGTCGGCGAGCGACTCGTTCAGCTGAAAGCTCTCCAGCTCTTTTATTATGGACTCTATGTCGGGCTGGCTATTTATGCAGAATATTCGTTTCTGTGAATAGACGAAATTTGAAGAGTCTCGTTCCAGAAGCGCGTCGGTCACGCAGTCTGCCAAGTCCAGGGCTTGCAGCTGGATATTAGCGTATATGCTCTCTTGCTGAGGGTCGGAAACTCCGTTGGCTGTGTATTGCAGCATGAATTTATAGTTGGTTTCAAGTTCCTCTTTGCGGTCTGCCCATGTGCCGTTCTGCAGGCTCGACACAAGCACGTCAAGTTTGTCAAACGAAGACTTTATCTGTCTGTTCAAGATGAGATTGCAAATCTCTCTGTATGTCGAAATAATCTCTTTATGTGTCATCTTGTAAAGTTAATACGCAAAATTAATTTTTTAATTAGAATTTAGATTAAATTTGTGGCACAATTTTTATGCGAGACTGAATTTTAGTCGGCGGAAACGCTTTTCGGTCGGAGCTGGTAATGAATTTAGGAATATGAACTTGATAGACACGCATTCGCACATATATCTGAAGGAGGATTTTGGCGAAGATTTGGAACTGGTGGTCGAAAGACTGAAACAGGCGGGGGTGGAGCACGTCTTTTTGCCTAACATAGACAGTTCTACGATAGATGAGATGCACGAATTGGAGGCAGCCGAGCCTGGCCGTTTCCATGCTTTGATGGGTCTGCACCCCACGAGCGTGAAGGAAAACTATAAAGAAGAGCTTGAGGTTGTGGCTCGCTGTTTTGAAGCTCGGGATTATTGCGGTGTGGGAGAGATTGGCATAGACTTGTATTGGGACAAAACCTTTGTGAAGGAACAGGCAGAGGCTTTTGAAACGCAGGTTGATTTGGCAATATCCAGATCCTTGCCAATTGTGATACATTGTCGGGAGGCGTTCCCGGAGATTGTGGCAAGCCTGCGCAAGTTCGACAAGACAAAGCTCAGGGGCATCTTCCACAGTTTCGGCGGGTCTGCAGATGATGTCGAGGTGATAAGTTCTTTAGGCGACTTCTGGCTAGGCATTAACGGTGTCGTCACGTTTAAGAAATCAACGCTGCCGGCAGTGCTTGAGAATGTTCCGCTGGAAAGGCTTGTGCTGGAGACGGACTCTCCATATCTGACTCCTGTCCCGCACAGAGGGAGGAGGAACGAGTCTGCATACATAGTCCACACAGCGCAGAAAATAGCCGAGATCAAAGGCGTGACTGTGGAACTTGTTGCTCAATGCACGACTCAGAACGCTGAAAAAATATTTGAAGTTTGATGTTTGTTTTGAATTAATGGAAAAAAAAACGTGAAAAAGTTTGATAAAAACAAAAAAATGTAGAAATTTGCTCGCAATTTGAAGTTTTATTCTTTTGACAGGGAATAAAGAGAAGCAAAAGGGGAAGGAAAGGGAATATTTTGCGTTGTTAAGTGATTTTTCTTGCTTAAAAATGTGTTTGTTTCTATTTTTTTTGTAATTTGCGGCTCAAATTTTTAGGAGAGATGCTCGAGTGGTTGAAGAGGCACGCCTGGAAAGCGTGTATGCGCCAAAAGCGTATCACGAGTTCGAATCTCGTTCTCTCCGCTTTTTTTAAAATTAAAAAATTATAAACAAGTAAAATTAATAACTAATCTCAAGAAAAATGAAAAAGGTATTTGCAGTATTAGCGATTATGGGGGTTGCTCTTTTGGGTACAACTTCAGCCGTTTTTGCTCAGGACGAAGTGGTAGAAGATCAGGCTACAGAACAGGTGGCTGAAGAACCAGCTCAGGAAGAAGCTCCGGCTCAGGAAGAAGCTCCACAAGCTAAGGTTGAAGAACCAAAAGCTCAGGTTGCAGCTAACGAAGGTAACGCTCCGGGCGAACAGAGCATGCACAAGGTTTTGAAGACTAAGTTCATCGAAGGTGGTGCAGGGTTTATGGCATGCGTTGTTGTATGTCTTATCATAGGTTTGGCTTTGGCTATCGAACGTATCATCTATTTGAGCCTTGCTTCAATCAACTCTAAGGCTTTGTTGGCTAAGATTGAAGACGCTATGGAAAACGGTGATGTGGAAGGCGCTAAGGATATCGCTCGCAATGCAAGAGGTCCTATCGCTTCTATTTTCTATCAGGGTCTTTCTCGTGTGGAAGAAGGAGCTGACGCAGTAGAAAAATCTGTAGTTTCTTACGGTGGTGTTCAGATGGGTCTTTTGGAAAAGAACGTTACTTGGATTTCTTTGTGTATCGCTCTTGCTCCGATGTTGGGATTCATGGGTACTGTAATCGGTATGATTCAGGCGTTCGACAAAATCCAGCAGGTTGGTGACATCTCGGCTACTGTCGTTGCTGGTGGTATCAAGGTTGCCCTTTTGACTACTGTGTTAGGTTTGATCGTCGCTATGATCCTTCAGGTATTCTTGAACTTTATCTTGACTAAGATTGAGGCTCTTACAACAGATATGGAAGACTCTTCAATCTCTTTGCTTGACATCATCGTTAAGTACGAACAGTCAAGAAAATAATAAAAAAGCGTAATTAACTTCAAATTAAAAAAAGATGAAGGTAAATTCAATAGTGTTTTACGTATTGGCTGCGATTTCTCTTATCATCATAGCTCTTTTCTGCTTGGGCGGAAGCGAGGAGGTGATTTATAATAAAGAGAAATTTGATGAGCCGGTGAATACGTCAATATTCTTGTTCTGGACGTATGCTCTTGTAGGTTTTGTGTGTTTGGCAACTGTTATCTCTGCAGGTTCTTCGTTCCTTATCAATTTGCAGAAGAATCCGCAGAATGCAATTAAGACAGCGGTGGTGTTCGTCTCTTTGCTTGTCCTTTTGCTTGTGACTTATTTGCTTGGAGATGGTTCTGAGATGGCGATTATGGGTTACGAAGGAACAGACAACAAAGATCCTTTCTGGTTGAAGGTGACTGACATGTGCTTGTATTCAACTTATACTCTTTTGTTCATCGGTGCGCTTGCAGCTTTGCTCGGAGGATTTTTTAAGAAAATAATAAAATAATTAAAATTTGTGTTAGATGGCAAAAGGAAAGAAAAGAGAAGTTGAAGAGGTAAATGCGAGCTCGACTGCCGACATCGCGTTCTTGCTTCTTGTGTTCTTCCTGGTGACAACATCAATGTCGACAGACCTGGGCTTGGTGCGTAGGCTTCCGCCTCCTGCTCCAAAAGAGAACACAAAGACTGAGATTAAGGAGCGTAACATGTTAGTTGTGCTTGTTAATAGCAAAAATCAGTTGATGGTGAGAGAAGAGGCTATTCCGGTTTCTGAATTGAAGGAAAAGGTTAAGCAGTTCGTTAGCAATCCTGCTAATGACGGGAATTTGGCAGAGAAGCTTCCTGTAAAGATTGATTATTTGGGTGGACAGGTTGTGCTTGTTCCGAAGAATCATGTGGTTTCTTTGCAGAATGACCGAGGTACAAGTTTTGAAGCATATATGGAAGTGCAGAACGAGATAGTCGCAGCATATAACGAAATGCGTGAGGAGTGTGCTCAAAAGTACTTTAAAAAGAAATTTAGCGAACTTTCTGAAGAAGAATTGGAGGCGGCGAAGAAAATTTTGCCGATGAACATTTCGGAAGCAGAGCCTAAAGATTATGGAGGAGCAAAATAATGGCTAAATTTAGAAAAAAAGGTGGTAAAAAGTTGCCTGCTGTAAGTACGGCATCTCTTCCGGATATCGTGTTCATGTTGTTGTTCTTCTTTATGACTGCAACTACGATGAAGGAGGTTACTTATCAGGTTAAAATGACTTTTCCTCAGGCTACTGAGCTGACAAAATTGGAGAATAAGTCGTTGGTTAAGTATATTTACATCGGGGAGGCTCTTGATAAGAAGAAGCATGGTGTTGAGTCTTGTATTCAGTTGAACGACCAGATCGTTGAGGGTCCGAAAAGGGTTGGCCCTTTCATTAACTCTGAGCGTGAGTCTATGAAGGAAGAAGACCAGCCTAAGATGATGGTTGCTCTTAAAATAGACAAGAACACAAAGATGGGTATCGTGACAGACGTTAAGACTGAGTTGCGTAATGCTCAGGCTTTGAGAATCACTTACACTGCGCTTCAGAAACAGAATAGATAAAACGATTAAAAATTTTGTTCATATCCAAAGGAGAGAGGAATTTTGTTCTTCTCTCCTTTTTTTATGAGGCTGATGCTATCCAAATAAAAAAGCAGCCCCTTTAAGGAACTGCTTTGAGACGAGCCGATAGCGAGACTCGAACTCGCGACCTACGCATTACGAATGCGTTGCTCTACCAACTGAGCTATAGCGGCGTTTGCGAGTGCAAATGTAAGTTTTTTTTTCTTTTTAGAATAGAAAAATCGCTCTTTTTTTTCTTTTTTTTAACATCTGTTTTGTTTGAGGCGTTTTTGTCTTGATTTGTAATGTGTGACAAAGAGCTTCTCTCTGTTTTGACGGCGTGCAAGTGCGTTTTGATTTAGAGAAGAAGTTGCCTTAACTTATCGCTCCCCAGTTTATTTTGCCTTTTGCAAGCTGGTTTAGCTGTCTGTTAAGCACAAAGTTTTTTTCGCCGTCAAGAGAAGGGTCTTCTTCTAATATTTCCAAAGCCGTCTCCCTTGCGAGTTGCAGGATTTGTCCGTCATTTGCGAGATTGGCTATTTTCAGGTTAAATGGTATTCCGCTTTGCTGAGTGCCTTCCAGGTCACCTGGTCCGCGCATCTTCAGGTCGGCTTCTGAAATCTCGAATCCGTCGTTAGACTGAACCATGATGTCCATGCGCTGGCGACTCTCTTTAGATAGTTTCACGGAAGTGATCAGAATGCAGTAACTCTGCTCGGCGCCTCGTCCAACTCTGCCTCTCAGCTGGTGCAGCTGGGATAGACCGAACCGTTCGGCGCTCTCTATAATCATAACTGAGGCGTTTGGCACATTGACCCCAACTTCTATGACGGTGGTTGACACCAATATGTGAGCTTCTCCAGATGCGAATTTCTGCATCTGCTCATCTTTTTCTGCCGCCTTCATCTTTCCGTGAACCATGCATATCTTATATTCAGGGAAAATCTGTTTTAGTTGCTCGAAGCCGGATTCCAAGTTTTTGTAGTCAGATTTCTCAGATTCTTGGATGAGCGGATAGACTACATACGCTTGTCTGCCTGCGTTTATCTGTTTGCGTACAAAATCGTAAATCCCGGCTTTCTTTATATCGAACTGATGGAAAGTCTGTATCGGTTTTCTGCCAGGAGGCAGCTGGTCTATCACGGAAACGTCGAGGTCGCCGTAAAGTGTCATCGCCAGTGTGCGCGGAATAGGGGTTGCCGTCATGACAAGCACGTGTGGCGGCTGCACGTTCTTATTCCAAAGTTTAGCGCGTTGCGCAACCCCGAAACGGTGCTGTTCGTCTATAATCACCATGCCGAGGTTTTTGAACACAACCCTGTCTTCGAGCAGAGCGTGAGTGCCGATTAGAATATGTATCTCCCCGCTTTCCAGTTGCTGCAGCAGTTTGTCGCGTTCGGACTTTTTGGTGCTGCCGGTCAGCAGGGCGACTTTTATATTTAGTTTGCCTATCATAGAGCAGACAGATTCAAGGTGCTGATTGGCAAGAATTTCTGTCGGAGCCATCATGCAAGCTTGAAAGTTGTTGTCAATAGCCATGAGCATCACCATCAGTGCCACGAGCGTTTTTCCGCTGCCCACGTCGCCTTGCAGGAGCCTGTTCATCTGTCTGCCGCTGCCGACATCTGCGCGTATCTCCCTGATTACACGCTTCTGCGCGTCAGTCAAGTCAAACGGCAGACACTCTTTGTAGAAAGTGTTGAAATAGTCGCCGATTTTGTCAAACGGAAAGCCTTTGTAGCGTTGCGAGCGAATCTTTGTATGCCGCAAAATATTCAGCTGCACGTAGAAGAGTTCCTCGAACTTCAGTCTGAACTGCGCTTTTTGCAGCAGGTCGGAGTTCTTAGGAAAGTGTATGTTAAGAATTGAGTCGTGAAGCCTTAGCAAATTAAGCTTTTGCAGAATATAGGCAGGGAGTGTCTCCGGCAGTTCGTAAGAAGAGAGGATGTTTTTGACAATGGAGAACATTATGTTCTGTATAGCCTTGGACGTCAGAAAGCCGCTCTTCATTTTCTCCGTTGTGTTGTAAACGCCCAGCAGCCCACCTGCGGTCTGTTTGGTTTTAGCGTCGTCCGGCGACTCAATTTCAGGGTGGACAAAGTTGTATTTTCCGTTAAAGGCAGATGGCTTGCCGAAAATCACATATTCTACGCCCGGCTTGTATTTGTCTTCGATGTACTTCACCCCTTTGAACCACACAAGCTCAACAGAAGAGTCGCCGTCAGAAAAGACAGCGGAGAGCCTCATATTTCGTCCCGAACCCACTTTCTGTATAGCGGTGATGGTACCTCTTATCTGCACGTAGGCAGATGTTGATGTTATGTCTTTAATTTTATAATACTGGCTGCGGTCAACATACCGGAACGGGAAATAGAAAAGCATGTCCTCGACGGAAAAAACCTCTATCTCCTTTTTTAGCAAGTCTGCCTTTTTCGGTCCTACTCCGGGCAGATACATAATATCTTTTGTTGACAGTTCTGACATAAAGAATCTTTTTATTTTACGTCAATGTTCCAATTTCCGGAGTTTATTAGAACTTTGGCAATCTCGATGTCGAAAGGTGTCGTGATTTTTACATTTTCGCGGTTGCCTTTCGTAAGGGATATGTGTTGGCCTATAGCTTCCGCCACGCTCGCATCGTCGGTGAAAAAGTCTGAATACGGCTGTCTGTAGGCCTCGTGCAAAATTTTGGACGAGAAGACCTGCGGAGTCTGCACCAAACGCAGCGAACTTCTGTCCACAGCTTTGTTGCCGTCGCCGGTTATCTGCCTTACGGAGTCAACAGACTCGACGACCGGCACGGCGGAGCCAGATTTCGCAGCCTCGCCGAACGCTTCCGCAATCACGTCGCCAGACACGAACGGACGCACGCCGTCATGAACAGCCACGCAAGCGTTCGGACTGTCCGGCACAAGGCTCAGCCCGTTCTTCACTGAATGAAAGCGAGTCTCGCCGCCGCAAACAACCTTGTGCGGAACTGAAAACCTGTGTTTCTGCACGAGGTCGTTCCAGAACGGAATCATGATTTCGGGCAGCACAACTATTATGTTGCTCTTTTCGTCGTTTGAGAAAAAGGCGTATATGGTGCGCATCAGGATGGGCCAGCCGTCCAAAGAGATGAACTGTTTAGGCAAATCTCCGCCCATGCGCAGGCCTTTTCCGCCGGCAACAATTATAACGTATTTTTCTGTCGGTGTCATTATTGATTATTTTGAAGGCAAATATGCAAAAAAAATCATTAATTTTGCAGAATAATTCTGATTATATGGCTGAAATCGATACATTAATGAAAGACACTGCGGTGTCGGGAGGCGGTTTTGACGTGCAAAGTCTTCCGTCCGCGAGTGCAGAACCCGCAAAAGCAGAGACCGCCTTGCCAATGGCTAAGAGCCAGGACAGGAGTGGCGCTGATTCTGTTCAGAGCGTTTTGGCGAAAGAAAAGAGCGCTCCGGCAAAGTCTGAGGTTACTCTTCGGATGGCGATTGATGCCGCGACGCAGAATTTGGAGATAGAAGCGCCACGTAAGAAAAAGAGTCCGGTGCAAAATGTGATGCCAGAAACGCAGGCGGCGGCCGTGCTTGATAGCGAATCCGTGAAAGATTCTTTGTCGGCCGACTTCGTGCTGGAAAACTCGCCGTTGCGTCAGACTTCAGCAGGAGAGTTGGACGTGACGACTTATGCAGGCTGGGCTAAAAGCCTCTCCTCGTTAAGCAGGTTTGACAGTATCGGCAGGGTGATAGATTCGATTGGCGGGAAGAGTGTTCAGAGCGTAAATCTGACGGCCGTAACCGCAGGCAAGCCTTTGACGGAGGTGCGGATAACGTCCGCGCTGAATAAGGACGGAGAAGCGCGGCATGAAGCTTTGTATTCTCAAATATGGTTTGTGCCGATGATGTTTATCCTGTTTTTCCTGTTCGGGCTTATGTATTCCAATCAGAAGAAGCAGCTGGAGGTTGAGTTTAAGGAACTGTTCCGCCTGAACAGGCTGAATTTGGCGGTCTCTAACGCGCAGACATCGTTCTCAAGGTTTGTGCTGACGTTATTGTCGTTGGTCTCCGTGTCGGTGTTTGTCTATTTGGCGTATGCGGAATTGGTCGGAACAAAGTCCGGCTCGTACTTTTTGGGGCTGGCGGCCACGTTTGGACTTGTGAGCGCGTTTTTTATATTTAAGGATATGATGTCGTCGCTCCTTGGATACGTCTTTTTTTCGAGGGAACATACTTTTGTATGGATGAGAAGCTATAATTACATACTCGTGCTGCTGGGTCTGGCTCTTTTTCCGGTCAATTTATGCATATCGTTTTCGCCGATGTCGGTGGCGTTTGTGGCGGTTTGGCTGGGGCTTTTCATCGTGATTCTCTCCGCATTGCTGTTTTTATACAAATTAAATGCGCTTTTTTTCTCTGGCGCGTTTTCAATATTCTATTTGATTTTGTATCTTTGCACCCTAGAAATTTTACCCGTTTCCGCTCTGATATTCGGGGTCGGGAGCATTATAGGAAAGGTGTAATTTAGACTAATTTAAACGTAATGCTAAAGATAAAAAAAATTTTGGTGTCGCAGCCAAAGCCAACGACAGAGAAGTCGCCTTATTTTGACATGGCAGAAAAACACGGAGTGACATTGGATTTCAGACCGTTCATTCATGTTGAGCCTATATTGGCAAAAGATTTTCGACAGCAGAAGGTCGCAATTCTGGACCATTCGGCGATAATCTTCACTGCAAGAACTGCGATAGACCATTTCTTCCGACTTTGCGAGGAACTCAGAGTGTCAGTTCCGGAAACAATGAAGTATTTTTGCATCTCTGAGTCTGTGGCTCTTTATTTGCAGAAGTATATCCAGTATCGTAAGCGTAAAATATTTTTCGGTGCGACTGGAAAGATTGAAGACCTTATGGTGGTTATAAACAAACACTCAGACGAAAAATATCTTGTGTCTGTGGCAGATGTTTATGATGTGAACAAGTCTGTGGATGACAAAAAGGACGACATAGTGTCTCTTCTTGAAAAGAATAAGATAACTTATACTAAGGCGGTGATGTACAAGACTGTGAGCACCGATTTCACGCAGGACAAGAACTTCAAGTATGATATGCTTGTGTTCTTCAGCCCGTCCGGAATCAACTCGCTGTTCAAGAACTTCCCTGAGTTTGACCAGGGCGAGATTAAGATCGGCTGCTTTGGGCCTACTACAGCCAAGGCTGCAAAAGAGGCTGGCTTGAGGGTGGATATTGAGGCTCCGACCCCGACCGCTCCTTCCATGGCTGTGGCTATCGACCAGTTTATCAAGGAGTATAATAAGAAAAAATAATCTTTTGATGGAATAACAGGCTATGGCGACTGGCAAATTGTGTGCTGCGCCGTAGCCTTTTCTTTTACTTTAATTTGTGCGGAATGCAGAACAAACCTCGAAATACGTTTCCTAAGGCGGAGCATCTTTTTGGAAAGACTGCGACGGAGAGCCTTTTTGCGCGCGGAACGGCTTTTATCGCCTATCCTGTGAGGGTGGTGTTCCTTGCTGTGCCTAAAGAAAAGGAGTCTGATGTGCCGGCAAGACTGATGGTGAGCGCTCCTAAAAAGAGGTTTAAGCATGCCGTGGACAGAAACAGACTCAAACGCCTGATGCGCGAAGCGTACAGAATTAACAAGGCTCCGCTGTTTGCAGCCCTTGAGGGTAAGGAGTATCAGCTGCATTTCTCTTTTAATTATATTGCAGACAAGGTGGAGGATTTTCGCTTTGTGGAAAAGAAGGTGCGTGTCGCTTTGGATAAATTAATTAAAAAGCTTCCGTAAAATGATTGCTTTGTTGAAAAGGGCTTTCACAGAACTGTTCTTGCTTCCGATATATTTTTATCGTTATTGCATCTCGCCGCTCACGCCGCCGTCGTGCAGGTTCACGCCCACTTGCTCGCAGTACGCCGTTATTGCGATAAAGAAGTATGGCGTCTTTAAGGGCGGATGGCTGACGTTGAAGCGTCTGTCTAAATGTCGCCCGGGCGGAGGACATGGCTATGACCCTGTTCCGTGAAAATAATCCGTTTCTTTTTGAAGTCGTCTTTTTCCGGACGATTTTTTTTTGTATATTTAGGTTCTGCAAGGGCAGGAGAGTGTGAAAATAAGGCTCATTTTATTCTGTCTAAGTTAATTTTTGATGAAGAAAAAATGCTGTTTTTCTCGATGAAATGGGCTTTTTTTAAGCAAAAAGACATGAATGAAACAAAAACTGGAATAAAAAGAAACGAATTTATGAAAAGCAGGTTTATGAAAGTGCGTACATTTGCAAAGTAACGAGACCAATATCCTTATTGTAATTTCGTTCTCAGGAAACATTTATACTTTAAATAGCAACCACAATAAACTTGAGAAAGCCAGTTGTGGTTTTTTTTATGTCTATATGCGAACACAATCCTTTGGGTTTATAGTGGAAATTTAACTGACGAAGGTCAGTATGACTTTGCCGTTTAAGAAAAAAAGTCTATTTTTGTTCTGGCGTTCCTGCATGGCTCGAATAGGCGGAAAAGTCATAGACGGATTTAACTTGTTAGTTTTCGCACTGAATAGCTTTCAGACTGTTTCTATAAATTCGTTCCGCCGATTTCTCCAAGGACTGCAAATTAAAACATAATCAAAAATGCTGAAAGAGACTCTTAAGATTGTACGCCCTCAACAATGGACGAAGAACCTTTTCGTCTTTCTTCCGTTATTCTTCGACAAGCATCTGTTTGAGGTTGAATACTTGTTGCCTGCAATCGTTGTGTTTGTCGCTTTTTGCGCTGCCGCGAGCAGCATCTATTGCTTGAATGACATTATTGACGTTGAGTCGGACAGGGTTCATGTTCTGAAAAGAGAGAGGCCTGTTGCAAGCGGAAGGGTCAGCAAACGGACGGCTTGCTTCATTATGTTCTTGTGCGCCGCAGTTTCTGCTTTGGCTGTTATGGTCGGGGACTTTGCTTTAGGTGGTGGCTGTCTGAAGATAGCTTTAATAATCCTCGCTTATTTTTTTATGAACGTGGCATATTGCTTTGGACTGAAAAATAAGGCGATAGTGGATATATTCATAATAGCGACCGGCTTCGTGCTTCGTGTTCTGGCGGGTGGCTTCGCAACTGGCATCTGGCTTTCGCAGTGGATTATCCTGATGACGTTCCTGCTCGCGCTCTTCCTCGCTCTGGCCAAGAGAAGAGACGATGTGGTGCTGTTCCAAGAAACCGGAACGAAAGCTCGCGAAAATGTTGACACTTACAACATTCCGTTCCTTAATGCGGCTATCAGCATTGTGGGGAGCGTGACTTTGGTTTGCTACATCATGTACACCATGTCTCCAGAGGTGACGGAACGGTTCGGAAGCCAGCATCTATACCTTACGTCTGGTTTCGTGTTGGCGGCTATAATGCGTTATATACAAATAACTTTTGTCAACGGTGACAGCGGCAGCCCGACTAAAATCTTGTTGCGCGACCTCTTTATTCAGTTGTGCATCATTGGCTGGATTGTCTCTTTCGGCATCATAATTTATCTGTAGTTTATGGAACAAAAGAGAGTTGTGGCGGTTTTTGACTTTGATGGCACGTTGACCACGAAAGATACTTTTGTGGAGTTCATCAGGTTTGCGCGCGGACAGTGGCACTTTCTCTTCGGCTTTTTGCTGCATTCTCCTTTTATTGCGCTGATGAAGCTCCGGCTGTACCCAAACTGGAAGTGCAAGCAGAGGGTGTTTTCTTTTTTCTTCAGAGGAATGGACGCTAAAGTGTTCAGACAGCTCTGCGAGCAATTTTCGGAAAGGATTGAGGTGTTCAAGCGGACAAGCGTCCTTGAAATTTTTCAGCAATATGTAAGTGACGGCGCAAAGGTGTATGTGGTGAGCGCCAGCGTTGACGAGTGGATTGCCCCTTTCTGCCGCAAGTATGGAATTGATAATGTGATAGGTACAAAGATAGAGATAGATTCAAACGGAGCGCTGACGGGAAGGTTCTCAACCAGGAACTGTTATGGACCGGAAAAGGTCTGCCGGTTTATGGAGGCGGAGCCGGACCGCAAGGCTTACACTCTCTACGCTTATGGTGATAGCCGTGGGGACAGAGAGATTATCGAACTCGCCGACAAAGGTTTCTGGGTGTAATAATTAACAATAAGGAAGGTGATTTATCATGGCAAAGTCAATCAAAATATTATTTATGGTCAGTATTCCGGTATTTCTATGGGGACTGCTTCTTATTCTCCCTACTTTTGACGACTGGACATACTTGACCACTCCGTATTTCGGCGATTTTTTCGACAATAAAGGGCTGCTGCCTTACAAGAGCTACTGGCGTCCGTTTGACGCGGTTATGGGCTACATCTTAGGGCTGAACTACAAGATGTTTCCGGCGCTTAACCACATTTTGATATTGCTGGGGCATGTGGGGTGTACTGTGCTGGTGTTTCTGCTCACGAAGAAAAATGTTATTGCCGCCACTTTCTTCTACCTGTCAACGGCAATGCTCGGCTCTGTGCTGGATATTGACTCTGCAAATCAGGTCTATTCGCAATTTTGGGGGCTTCTGGCTTTGTGGCTCTATCTGAAAGGGAAGAAATGGCTCTGGGTAGCTTGTTTCATGACTGCCATATTTGTGAAGGAGAATGGTATCATGTTTGCGTTTATTCCGATGATTATAAAGTGGGGACAGGAGAAAAAGCTTGCTGTTTCGGCGCAGTATGTCAAGGACGGTTTGCTGGCTCTTGGCTTTATCGCTTGCTACGGAATTGCACGGCTTCTCCTCACTCCGCAAGGCAATGCCCTGAATGCAGAGTATATGGAAAGCGGTCTGCTGGACCACGTGAAGGACCTTGTTCAATATTCCACAACTTGGATTCCGATGGATATGGCTGCCTTGGCTTATCCTCCGACTCGTTGTCTGCCTTTGGCAATTTTCACGCTCTTGCTGGCTGTGCCGTTTCTGTGCGCTATATGCTCTAAGATGATTCAGCGCAGAAAGGATAAGATGATGTACATTCTCGTTTTGTCTTTTTTCCTCGCCGGCGCTCCTCATCTGGTGACTCTTGTGAGCGTTATGCACTCGTACGCGGGGCTTGGCATGGCGAGCCTTTTGATTGGGTATTTGTTTCCGGCGGAAGATTTGAAAAAGAAGGAGACCGCCATGTTTGGCCTTTTCATCATTGCAACATTGATTTCTGACGTTCATCATTGGCACGAGGCTTACAAGTCTGGACTGGTGGGAAGAGATATGGCTGTGAGGGTTTTGGAGCAGACCAGCGGAAAGCCGCAGACCGTCGGAATGATAAGCGTCGATAATAACGAGACTAAATATTCCAATTTCAACGTTATCCCAAGGGATGCTTTTGGGTGGGGAAAGGCGGTGAAGCACGAATCTGGCTACACTGTCGCAAACAAGGAGGTGACGGACACCCTGATCGGCCCTTTTGATAGTCCGGCTGCAAAAGAGCTTGCCGTAAAAGAGATGACGCAGGAGCTTTTGTCAAAGAACAAATACGAGGCAATCTGGATAATCGACGGCGCAGACGTGAGGGTCGTTCCGGTAAAGTAGGTGATAGGCACGTTAAAAATGATGAGCCGTCTTGCTGTGGCGGAAAAATTATCCGCCCGCAACGTTTGCCGTGCGGGCGGATGTAGTGAAAAGGTGCAGGGCGTTTTCCTTATCCATCGTGTCTTAAACTCTCTTCAAACTGCTTTATATCTATAGTTCTCTCCTCTCCTTTTTCAAACTTTGTGATTTTCCATGTGCTTCCGTCTAAAATCGGAAGGTAGAAAATATGTTTTGTTTTTTGAGAACAGGCTTTGTAGCACTCTTTCAGAGAACGTATCTTTTCTGTGTATTCCTCTTCGTTGATGTTGAGCGATGAGGATTTGTTCACGCTCTTTACCTCAAAGATGTGAATGCGTCCCTGCTTGTCCTTCAGCACAAAGTCCGGGTAAGAGGAGTGCACGCCTTCTGCAAAATACTCGAACTTGACTTCTGAGTTGAGCGGAAAGTTTTTGCCCCACAAAAATTTGTTGTCGGTTAAGACGTTAGTCTGTTTGACATAGCCTTTTAGACTGAGTTTGTACAGCTCGCTCGCCCACTTTTTTTCAGCGTCACTATCGAATGAAAATTCGTCAGTAAGCACGTTGTCTTCTTTTCTGCACCAAATCCAGTCGTCAAGGAAGAGCGTCTTTTCGGTCTTGTTGTAGCAACTGCCGTATGGCAGACCGACCTCTTCGCAGACGTACATGCTGCTTTCGTAGTTGGTGATTGCAGTGTGATACTTCTTTTTTATCTCGCCGATGTTTTCCACAAACAAGCGCCACTTCTGATAATCGTCCGCATAGTCGTAGCAGAAATCTTGTATTTCGTTTTCGTGCTGAAGCAGCGTGCGGTACATCTCAAAGATGCTCCCTCCGGTCAGGTTGCTTTTCTTGTCGGCAAGGAGTTCCGGCACATTCAGGTCGTTCTTGACGCTTTCTGTTTTCAGCTTTGTGGGAGTGATGCGGATTTCGTCCTCTATCCCGTAGTTTTTGTACAGATTGACAGGTTTCGGCAAATCCACATCTTTAGGCTTTATGCCCCAAATCCATGCGGTGGAAGCCAGTGCCTGAGCGTCTTTAGGAAGCCGCTCAAAGTCTAACAATCGAGGATTGCGACGCACTCGCCCCATGACCTGCTCGTCAAGCTGCTTGCTGTCTGTGTCTCGCACCTGATAGAGCATGCAGGCGCGCGGAATGTCCCAGCCTTCGGAGATTGCCATTTTGAAGATAATCACGGAGATGCTCGACTCCTTTGGCTTCATGTACTCTTTCCACTTTGCAACTGGAAGCTTGTTCAGCCCGGAGTCGTTAGTTCTGCAGCCTTTGTTCGACTTGTCGCCGGTGATGTAAACCCACTTCAGATCTTGGTGCTTTGTGTTGCCGAGGGTGGGGAAGATGTTGTTGGTCAGCTCCTCTTCCGCCTTGTCCTTGTTTGATATCTGAATGATGAAGCACGGGTTCACCTCCAGCTTGTTTGTGTAATCTGCTTTTATCTGCTCAAACTTGTCGAGGGCAACGTCCAACGAGTCTGAATCAGGCTGAAATTCTGCGTGCTTTATCAATTTTGCCTCTTCGGCATTTTCGTTGGAGATGACAACGTCCGGCAACTGGTTGCGAGACAGTTTTGGGGTTGCCGAAAAATTGATGACAACAGAGAAAAAAACGCCCAATTCATCGAGGTTTTTGGTTGCTATGTGACATTCGTCTTTGATGACATAGATAATCTTTCCGGCTTTGTTTTCTGCCTGATTGCCAAACAAATTTCCTGTGATGGTCTGCAAAAAGTTCAGAAAAGTCCCTTCATCTTTTAGTCGGCTTTTCTCCTTGTATAGGTCTCGTGGCAAGACATAGACGTTATGGTCAGTAGGAATATGCAACGCGCCCTCTCCGCTTGTCTCCGAGTTTATCAGATGTGGATTCAAGTTTGGGAACGTTCCGTTCCTACTCAGTGCGCAAAAGGAGTTGTAGTTCTGCTCCGCCAGCTCGCTTTTGGAGAGCGACGAAACCAAGAAGACCACATTGCTTTGCGTGGCGAGTATGCGGTTCATGAAGTCTGCCATCATGTAGGTCTTTCCGCTGCCGGTTGGGGCGCGGAAGGTGTACTCTTTCTTTCCTTGCGAAAGCGCGCTAACCAGTTGCGTCACCGCACGGTTTTGTAAATCTTTAGCCTCTTGTAACATAACTTACTCCTCCTCGTTTAGTATATTCTCATACTTTTGAGTTTTGTCGAAATTGCCGCAAACCCACTCAATCTTCTCTCTCACGGTCGCAAATTTCTCTTTGCCGTAGAGCGTTTCATCTATCACGTCGAAAGGTGTTTTGCCCTCTGTCCATTCAAAGTTGCTCACGCTGCCAATCTCATAGACATCAAGATTGCCGCCGTAAGGCTCATTCTTTTCGAGCCACTTAAAGTCTTTTGTGCCGTCGTAGCATTCGCCGGTCATGATGCGTTTAATGCGCTTTGAAGTCACATCGTAGGCGATGCCGTTAGGAGTGGTCTCTGTCTTTTCGTTTAGCTGACAAAGGATAAAGGTGCGATTACCGCCATCTTGTTTGTTCAAATCTAACACAGCGTGACCTGTTGTGCCCGAACCTGCGAAGAAGTCGAGGATGAGGGAGTCGGAAGATGATGAATACTTTATTAATTTTGATACAAATTCCATTGGTTTTGGATAATCAAAAACAATTTCGTTGAAAATAGAAATACTTTCTATTGTCGCATTTTGATTCATATATTGATTATCTATCGCAAATAATGAATTTACCGCGTCATAAGTTTTTTCCATTTTGTTTTTATACCTTTTAAAGATAAAGCCTCTTTGATTTGAAGGGTAATCTTTTTTAAATTTTATTTTCCCCTCTTTTATATATTTATCCAGACTATCTTTCGAAAAAGCCCAATATCTACCTTTGGGAGGATAATCTTTTTTCTTTGTGTATGGATTCTCTATTGGGAAATATGTTGAATCGCTTCCACTTCTAGCACTAGGGTCTCCAGAACACCAATCTCCATTTGGATCATTGTCTGGATTTGAATAACCTTCAAAACTTTTTTCTTCTCCATGAAATTCAAATATTCCTTTGTTTTTTGTATATATCAAAAGATATTCGTGCTGGATATTTAAACCATTGCCGTCATCACCAGTCATGGATTTTGTTTTACGTACTAAAGTTGAGATATGGTCTTTTTCTCCAAATACCTCATCAAACAAACACTTTATATAAGCCTGATTTCTATCATCTATCGAACAAAAAATCACCCCGTCATCGCTCAAAAGTTGCTTTGCAAGTTGCAGACGTGGGTAGAGCATAGAGAGGAGATTGTCTCGTGTGATGGCGTTGTTGTAATTGGTTGCGGCAAATTCGCCCATGGAGTCTTTTCCGTAAGGCGGGTCTATGTAAATCACATTGACCTTGCCACGGTATTGTATCAGAAGGTTTTGCAACGCTTCGTAATTGTCGCCAATAATAAGTTTGTGAGTAGGTTTGTCGTCGGTGTGAAAAGAGAGCGTTTCGTTCTTTTTGAAATATTTGATGGTGTTGCTCATCTTCTCCAGACGTTTGTCGAAGTGCAAGCCGGTACGTTTGTAGGTTGTGCCGAGAGCTGCAATATTTATCGCCTCGTCGAGCGAATCGGCGTTGTTAATCAGCTTGATGAGCAAGTCTGCGTTGGTCTGCTCCAAAATTCTGTCCGAAACACGTTTCTCAATTTCGGCAATCAAGTCTGCTTTTACTTTTTTGATGTTATCCATGATTTTGACTGATAGTTGCATTTCACTATCAATCTCCACATCAGAATAAAAGAAAGGTGCAGGCCTTTCTATCTCGTCCACGGAGAGCCTGCAAGAACTCCGCCAAATACCATAGATTAGCCCACACCTAATCGGTGCGAGCATTAACTTCTTTGGTATTTGTACGGAAGCACAAACTCCCATGGATTAGCGTTATCCTAATGATTCGGAATCATCAGTTTGCAGGCTTTTGATTCGGACAAGAATAATAGCTAATGCTTTGTTAATATGTTATGTTTACGTTTCTTCTTCTTAAAATTTCAATATGATATTTATGTTAACCGCCTTAATAGAACATCACATAAAGCACAAAAGCTATGCAGCCGGAGAAGAACAAAGTAGGAAGCCAAGAGTTTGAACTGGTGTCAATGGTCCTTTTCTCCTGCAAATAGCCTTTGCTCAGTGAGTGCTGCGCGCTTTTCTCTTCGGAAAGCTCTTTTCTTATGCGCTCCCTGCGCTCTTGCATCGCTTCCTTGCGTTCGTCGTAAAAGCGAGGCTCTATGTGAAACTGCCTTATCTGCGGCTTTTTGAATACGTTGAATATAGCCATGTCCCGTGTTGTTTATAAGTTCATGTTGTGCGCGTGCTTGATCTTTTTGTACAGCTCCGACGCGAAAATCAGGTCTTCGAGAGGCTTGCAGCCTGTGTCGTAAATCTCGTCTTTGTTACCTTGCCAGGCCTTTTCGCCTTTGTTGATGAAGACGATGTTCTCGCCAATCTCCATGACGGAGTTCATGTCGTGCGTGTTTATTATCGTGGTGATGTTGAACTCGTGCGTGATTTCCTGCACAAGCTTGTCTATCAGCAACGACGTTTTAGGGTCAAGACCGGAGTTCGGCTCGTCGCAGAAAAGATACTTAGGGTTCAGCACAATAGCCCTTGCGATAGCCGCGCGCTTCTGCATGCCGCCGCTTATTTCGGACGGGAACAGATTCACGGCCCTGAGCAAATCCACACGCTCAAGGCAGAACTTGGCACGTTCGACCTTCTCTTCGTATGTGTCGTCAGAGAACATTTCGAGCGGGAAGAGCACGTTTTCGAGCACGGTGAGCGAGTCGAACAGGGCAGAGCCTTGGAACAGCATCCCGATTTCTCTTCTGAATCGGTTCTTCTCCTTGCCTCTCATGCGCGTCACGTCGCGGTTGTCATAGATTATGTTGCCGCGGTCAACCTCGTGTATGCCCACGACGCTCTTCATTAGCACCGTTTTCCCGGAACCGCTCTGTCCGATGATCAGATTGGTTTTCCCTGTTTCAAACACCGCCGAAACATCTTTCAGCACTGGAACGCCGTCGAACGACTTGTATATGTTTTTTACCTCTATCATGCTAATAACAATTGAGTTAACATCACGTTGAACAACAATATGATGATGCTGCTGTTCACAACAGCGTCGGTGCTTGCCTTTCCGACCTCCAGCGCGCCGCCCTTGACCGAGTAGCCGTAGTACGAAGCGACCGAAGCGATGATGAATGCGAACACAACGCCCTTGATTATGGAGTATGTCACGTAATACGGCACGAACATGAACTGGATGCCGTAAACGTATTTGTCAACCGTGATCACGTCTGTGAAGTATGCGATGCCGTATCCGCCCAGTATCCCGAAGAACATGCTGAACACCACAAGGCAAGGGATGATGGACATGAACGCGATGATTTTAGGCAGTATGAGATAGTTTGCGGAGTTCACGCCCATGATGTCGAGCGCGTCAATCTGTTCCGTTATTCTCATCGTGCCAATCTCTGACGCAATGTTCGACCCCACTTTCCCTGCAAGTATGAGGCACATGATTGAAGACGAGAACTCGAGCAGCAGCGTGTCTCGCACGGCAAGCCCGGTCGCGTAGTCGGGCAGCAGCGGGTTGCTTGTGTTCAGCACCATCTGAATGGTGATTACGGCTCCGATAAAGCCAGATATGATAAGCACGATGGCGAACGAGTCCAGCCCCTGCTTTTTAAGTTCCTTAGAGTATGAGCGGAAAAACATGCTCCACCTGTCCGGAATGGCGAACGTCCGGTACATCAACATAGAGTAACTTCCTACTTTTTCTATTGCATTCATTTAAGAAATGATTTAATCATCTAAAAAATTGATTTTCTGCAAATATAGTTTTTTTTCAGGATTTATGGGCTGATTTTTTTGATAAACTCATTGATTAGGGTGTAAAAGATGATTTTTTTGCCGATAAGGAAAAAGGCGGAACCTGTTTTTGTGTTCCGCCTTTTATGCTGCATTAACGAGTCAGCAAGAATCTGAATCCGAGACCGAAGTTGCTGTTTACGGTAGGGTGGCCCTGCGAAATCTTCGGAGTGGACGCTGTTCTGTCGTAGTAGAATCTGATGTTCAGTTTTTCGCTGAACACATACTCTGCAGAGAACTTGATTATGAATGAGTATAATCCGTTGCTAAGCTGCGAGTATTCGTCTTCAATCTTGCGGATGAAGGCGTCAGTGTTCTTGATAGAGAAGTCTGCCTTCAGATTCAGGTCGTTCTTGACCTTTTTCTGCTTATTGTTGTTCAAGTTTATGATCATGCCGAAGTCGTCGATTCGGTATCCTGTTCCGAATACGAACTCCTTGCTGTGCGACTCGATTATCTGAAGCGCCGGCACGTCCAGACCTGCGGTGCGCGACTTCTTGTATTCCAGTCTCATGTTGAGGCTGTTCTTCAGTGTCGCGTCAATACCAATCAGAGGCGAGAACGCTTCGGAGATGTTCACGTTGTCCAGCGTTGTCTGCGACGTGATGTAGTCGTTGCCTGCACCGATTGCGGTTTCGCCCACAAATCCATAGTCGCCTCCCCACGGCTCCCAGTTTGTGAGAGATGTGTAGGAGTTGATGTTGTACGTACATTTGTACGCATGATTTATGTTGAACGACTTGAAGTTCTCTTTCAGATACTCAATTCGCGGCATTACGTCAACCGTCAGTTTCCAGTTCGGCAGTATAGTCCATATAGCCGGCAGGATGTCGAGATCAGAACTGTTCGGGCTGCTGCCTGTGTATGCGGCCAAGAAGGCTGGCACCAGCACGTCGGACGTGTTGTAAGAGAATTTCTCGTCAATCGTAGATGCGTCGATACTGCTCTGCTTTTGTATGCGGTTCTTGACACGGTTGAACATGGTTCCGCTGCGGTATCTCAGGAAGTTGTTGAACAGTTCCGAGTTCACCTCAGGCTTCTTGAACGCAGTTTTGATTGCGATGTGCGTCTTAGAGTAAGAGCCGTCGAAGCTTGAATTGTAGAACGAGAGGCCGCTAGTGTCTATCTTGAAGTACTTGTCGTCGGTCCTGTTCTTCATCCATGCAGCGTTCAAGTCTATTTTGATGCCGGTGAATGGCTCTACAGTCGAACGAATCTGGAAGTTCTGGGTGCGAGTTCTCACAATCGGGTTGGAAGAAGTCTCGTTGCTCAGCATCCAGTTGTTTTCAAACACCTCCTCTTCAAACTTGTCAGACTTGAAGAAACCGAACGTGAAGCCGTATCCCGGAGCCGAAGCGTCCTGACCCAGGAATCCGCTGTTAGGCATATATCCCGGAAGGGTGAGGGCGTCGCCGTGCTGATAGTTTGCGCTTACGTTGCGCACCATCATGAGCACGCGGGCGGACACGTCCAGCACATCGTCAAACGGAGTGCGCTCCTTGACGATAGGCGTGATTTTGAGAATCAGACCGCTAAGGCTGGAGTCTGCGGTGACATTGATGCTGTTTGCGTCAATCACAGAGTATTTGACCTTGACTTCGTTGCTGTCCTTATCAATCACAGAGACATAGAACTTTTTGGTGTTCAGCCTGTGGTTGATGCGAGTCTCTTTGTCGCCTCGCAAGCGCAGATTCTTGCGTTCGTAAACCTTAGGCTTGTTCTCTTTGTTCTTGTCTTTCTTGCTTCTGTTGTTGTTTTTAGAGAACTTTTTGTTAACATCTTTCAGATAAGATGACTTGTTGTACAAGTTCTCCAGATTGAAGCGCACGTCGCCGTTCCAAGTACGTTTGCTTGTGGCGATGTTTCCGACAGTAGAGACCTGTTCGCCTATCTCGACCTCGGCGCCTTTGTCCCAAAGATATTCGGCAGAGTACCTTGCGTTGGCGTTAATCCAGTCAAGGAACGGCAGCTTGTTTATCGGAACTGCATACGAAGCGTCGAAGTGCTGCTGGTATGCGATAGGGGAGCCGAAGTGCTTGATGCTGTGCCAAACGGTGTCTTTCCATTTGTCATACCAGTCCTGCTCGCCAATGTCAGTCAGATAGCCCTTGTTTACAGGCACGTTTCTGAAGACAGAGTCCGTTCTGATGACCTCCGTGATAGAGGAGTTCATTGCAGACGAGAACGACAGTTTCAGAGCCTTAGTCAGGTTGAACTTGATGTTCGAAGTTCTGTCCCAAGTAAAGTCTTTGTCGAACGTCAAGTAAGGGAACGTGGTGTCTCTTCTTGTGCTGTTCGTCAGGTCTCTCATCTGTATTTCGGAGTACGTGCGTACCATAGATGTGCTGAACGACAACTGCGTAGGCAAATAGTAGAAATTAAAGTCCCTGAACAGTTTCAAATGTTTGTTTTTCAGGAGTTTAATGTTCTTGAACGGTTCAACCGGCTTCGGATTGATGGAATATACGTAATTGAATATACCATTGTAGTTCTGCACCTTGTCGTACTCCACTTCCGGACTGGTTGTGTATGTTTCGTTGTAGCCGAGGCTGAACGAGAAGTTAGCCGGGTCGTAAGGCATCGGAGTCTTGCTCGTTATTCCGACGCGCACATTGGAGAGCGTGTAGCTCTTGTACGTTGTTTCGGTCACAGAGAGTTCCTTGATGGAGTCTCTCTTGGCCTTTGTGCTTTGGTTGTCCAGACTCTCGCTCAGTTTCACGTCTGTGTTGAACGGGTCGTATTCAGGCTTGGAAGTCTGTTTAGAAAGGGTGTAAGAGAACGGAATGTTCACTTTAGCCTTTTCAGGGAAGAACTTGCCGAGCTGAATAGCTGCAGAGACGTTGTATTCATAGAAGTTGTCAGTTCTTCTGTCCGCCACGTTCTGGTCCAGTCCGCCGAATCCGGCAGTCTCTATTCGTCCGCCCACATTGACGGAAGCAAGGTCAGAGAACACAATGCCGAGGTTAGCCAGAGCCGCCCAGCCGCCCTCTTCGTTGAATCCGGCCATGCGCATTTCGTTAACCCATATTTCTATGCTATGCTCCTCCTTATCTTCGTTCTTCACACCGATCATCATTGATGTGATGTCGCCGAACGTAGGATTACCGACCACGGTGATGGTGTTGTGTCCGTCCATCTCGGAGTACCGTTCGTTGAAGCGGACAAGTCCGGCCGTCTTCTTCTGGTCTCTTCTAAGCTTGAGGTTCTTCAGGTCTTTGAACCTGAAGTCGAACGAGTTTTCTTCCGGCCACACTTCGTGAGGGTCGGTCGCTCCGTTTCTTGTTACTTTGAGCGGAATCTTGTACTCGTAATAGTTTTCTGTAAAGTCAGAGCCTAAACGCAAGAAGATGTACATCTTGTTGTCTTGCACGGGCTCTTTGTCCATCATGCTTTCCGCGTGCACGAACATCTTGAAGCGGTCATACTGACGCGCGTCGAAGCCTGCAAGTTTGTATATCGCCCTTGAGCCTTTAGAAGGGAGACTGTCAACCCTGATCATCATAGACTGCTCGTTTTCCTGACGTATCTGAGTCTGGCTCGGGTCTATGACACGGTCTATACCAGGAGGCAGCACGTATCCTACCGGAAGCTTGCTTGCGTCCTCTTCTATGTTTACGGAAGATATTTCGATAGAGCCTTGCAAATTGTCCGGATTTGTGCTCTTGTCCATGTCGTCCAGCAGGCGGTTGTTTTTATCATAAACGCGCCAGTCAGTGCGCACAAGTTCAAGCTCTCCGAAACGGAGGTGCGTTTCGCTGGCAAAGCCTGTCATGTACATACGGATGAAGCGTATGGACTGTAAGTTTTTTATGTTTACTGTTGTGTCAGGCTTTTTCACCGGAATTTTGAACTGGAACCAACTTACAGTTTCTGTTTCTCCGTTTTTAAGGGTGACAGTAGCGTCCACCTTGTTGGCAATAAAGTTTTCGGCCCATCTTGTAGAGTCGTATATAGTTGAGTCGATGTCCACCACATATTCGTAATATTGCTCCTTTTCGTTGATGGTGCGGTCGTTGTTTATATCCTCGGTGTTCGGATAGTTGTTAGATGCGGTGGAGTAGTTGCTCGACGTTGAGTTCGAGTTGCCCTCCATACCGTTGTAATATTTGTAACGTTCGAGGATGGACGCCTCTTTTTCGTCGTAGTCGGATCCTCTGTAATGGTGGAAGTTGTCACCTGCAGGGTCGTTCAGCGGCGAGAATGTAGCGTTGTTGAAGTTTTTCCATCCATCTGGGCTCAGCTTGCCTTTAATTGCTTCCACGTATCTTCTGTAAGATAAGTCGAACGTAGCCTCCTCTTCGGACGACAGACCGTCAAGACCTAAGTCCTGAGCTTCGAGTTCTGTGTTGTCGAACGAGTTTGTCACAGACTGGATGCGCGGCACTCGTCCCCATATGGTAGAGTCTGTCAGTGTAGGGTTGTTAGATGTAGGCAGCCCGTTCTCAAAAGAGATGCGTCCGTCCTTCAGAATGTCTTCGGAAATTTCACCCAAGTTGAACACGAGCTTACCAGAAGAGGTGTTCATGCCGTCCTCTGCATGAACAAACGGGTCGAGCAGCCAAAACTCGAGATACTCGATGTTGGCTTTTTCAAAGTCTGTGTTGTCCAGCTTTCGCATGATACCTGCCCATCTGTCTCTTGGATTTTTCAGTGTACCGTCGGAGTCCATGCCGGATACGTCAAGGTTGTAAGGACCGCGCTCATTCGGATAGTATGATATGTTCAGCGTCTGCAACCTTGTTGTTTCGCCGTAATAAGGGTCCTTGTTCTGATAAATTTCTCTTTCGTCAATTTGTCTGACAAAATGGTTCGAAAGCTGGTCCTTGTCCTTGCGGATATGGTCCGGTGTTGAGCTCTTCGGGTTGTTCATGATCTGGTCTATGTAGAACCATGACATTAACGCTCGGTTAAGTCCGTAGCCTAAGTTGCCAAGTGAGTCGCCCCAGAACTCAGGGTCGGCGTTTTTTGCAAAGGTTTTTCCAAGAGAATTATATTCAGGCGTGCTTGCGAGAGTCCATGTTGTCGGATTCATGATGTTGATGGTGGACTTTGTTCCCTCAAAGTCGTCGATGTACGAAACGCCCTCTTCTCCGTTCTGGTTCACCGCTTTTGAGTGACCCGGAATCAGGTGCGCGAACTCGCCGGAGAATGCTACTGATGATGGCGCTTTTGCGTCTATAAGAGGTATCTTGTCCACAATGTTTGTGAGCCATTGCCAGTCGGACTTAAATGTTCCGTTAAGCCCCCATATCGTGTTTGAACGTGGCTCGTCTCCGAACGAAACTTTCGTGGTGAGCGGCTTTTCTGACAGGTGCAGCAATGTTCCGCCTAACGTGAATTTGTCAGAGAATGCGTATTCCAAGTTTGTGCCGACCAGCGACTTGCGCTGCATGCTGAAGAAGGACTGGCTTTCGAGCGAGACGTTGATAGGCGCGTTGGATTCAAGGGCAACCTCGTCAAGTATCTTTACGATACCGAGGTTGTAGTCAACCGTGAAGCCTTCGTTTTCGATTAGCGTGCGGCCGCCGGCAGTGACGCGCACCGACCCTCTCGGCACGTTTGTGGCTCCAAGGCGAATTTCTGCTCCGGACGACGATCTGTACTCTCCGAAAATCAGGAACTTGTTCTTTTCCGTGACCTCTTTTGCTTCTGTTTTTGTGAGTTCGTAAAGCTCGTCGAAGGCAAACTTGTCTGCTATCGCTTTGTCTGTAATCTTGTTTCTCAACGTTTTGCCGAATGGCTCTACCGTAGGGAATATGATTCGGCCGTTGGATGATATGACCGTGTATCCCTCGATGTAGTCGAAGTTGCCGTCTGGCATGGCACGAAGACGCGGATTCAGGCGGTCAAGGTCCAGAACGCGCAGCAAGATGGTGTTCTTGATGTTGCCTTCCGGAATGTAAGGCATGTAAGTCGAAATAGAGTCGTTCTGATAATTGTAAAGGATGTTCAGCTTGAATTTTTCAGACTGAACATTGTACGCGCCTAAAGAGTACACGTTTTTCATCATCAGGTTCCACAGACGCAAGTCTTCGGGAGATGACGATGTGTTTTTTAGCAATTTGACGAAAAGCGCGCCGCCGGACGTTGTGTCCGATGATACCTTGTCTGTCGAAAACTCTCCGACTTTGTAAGTTACGCCCTTGTAGGTGTATTCGTATGCGACCGCAAGGACGTCGCTTGCCTGCAAGGTGCTTTTCAGCGATATGTATCCAAGATTAGGATTCAGTGTGTATTCTGATGAGGATAGCAGCCTTGCGCTATTCATAATTTCAAAGTCCTGGCCGATTTCTAAGTCGAGGTTCGATAGCAGGCTTTTTGTGTTCTGAGATTTGCGTATTTCAGCGTTTCCTGGAGATACCAGCGTTCTGTAAAGGTCGTTGGCATTGTTGTTCGGATTTTTTTTGTAGTCTACCGTGTCTCCAAGATCCGTAAAGGCGATGACGTTACGGTACTGCTTTTCGTATGATGATACAGAGCTTGTCTTCACCCATACTTCCACCTTGCTGACAACCACGTTGGAAGATATGTTTGGAGCCTTCTTCATCCACTCGTCGTAATTTTCGTAGAAGAATTTAGAGAGGAAGAAGTGGCGGTTCTCGTCATAATCGTCAGCAGTTATTTCAAATTCTGTGGTCTGCGCTCCGCCTTTAGTGCTGATTGTCTTGCTTTCAGACTCTTGCTGCGAGGCGATGGCGGACACTTTCAGCTTGCCGAACTGCAGGTCCGTGCGGATACCGAAAAGCGCGGTGCTCCCGGTAATCAGCGAGCTGGATAGAGGCAGACTGACGTTGCCGGCTTCTATCTTCTTTATTATATTGTCTTCCTTGCCCTCGTAGTTGAGGTTGATGAGCTTCTGGTCGAAATCGAACGTGGCTTCAGTGTTGTAGTTCATCGTGAAGTTGATTCGGTCTCCGACTTTACCGTTTGCATTGAGCTGTATTTTTGTGTCGAAATCAAATATAGTGGATTTCCTGTTCCTTTCCGGTATGCTCGGGTTGTCTCTTTTTGTGTATTTAAACCCTAAGGCGATGTCTATGGAGCCTTGCGTTTTGAGCTGGACGCCGCCCGGGCCGAATATCTTATCGGCAGTTTTACCTAGCCCTATTTGTATGTTGTCTATGGAGAAACCGTTGTCCGGCTCCACATTTGTGCTGTTCTTTTCAGCCCAGTAAGAATTCATGGACTGACGCAGGGCATAGTCGTAATATTCGCTTTCGCTGAGTACAAACGGAGTGGAGATGTCCATGTCCCCCACCTTTGTGGTGAAGATGTACAGCTCGTTGTCAGGGTCGTAAACGACACTGCTTTTGATGTTCTCCGGCGTTTTTAGGTCGGCAGGCGACCTTTGTTGCAAATCTTCGTAAGTTATGAATTCAGATTTGTTCAGCGGATAATGGAGCGGCAGCGAGTCGGTGTCCGTTTTCCCGACTGCGGTGGAGTCGTTTTCCGTTGTGGTTTTCTTTTCTTGTGGTGACATCTCACCCTCTTCTCTTTGCGCTAAAGCGTAAGAGGAAGCCATCACTGTGGCTCCTATGAGTATTGTCGAATATATGAAATTCCTAAATCCTTTTTTCACTTTGGAATAAAATTAAACAAGTTATAACACGTCTATTTAGATGTAACGCAAAACAGCTTTGTTTATTTTGTTCTCAGACGTTTTTGTTTTTCGTCTGTTGCAGAACGGGCACGCCATTGCCTTTACATTTGTTTCAGTGCCTCCTTTATGATTTTTTCAAGAGACAGGTCTGGCGAGGCTTTCAGAATCTTGTCTATAGCCTTTGCAGACGCGTCTTTGGCAAAGCCCAGCATGACGAGAGCGGCAAGCGCTTCCTCTTTGTCTTTGTTGGCTGCGAGCGGAGCAAAGTCGCCGTCTGCCGCGTCGCCTTTGTTCACTTTGTCTTTCAGGTCTATGATGACTCTTTGCGCGGTCTTCAGTCCTATGCCTTTAACCCCTTTCAGGGCGTTCGCGTTCTCTGTGGCGATGATGCTTTCCAGCTCACCGACAGAAAAGGACGACAATATCATTCTGGCTGTGTTGGCTCCTATGCCGGATACGGAAATGAGCAACGAGAAAAGAGACCTCTCTCTCTTGTCGAAGAATCCGTAAAGCGTGTAGGAGTCCTCTCTTATTATTTCAGACAGGTATAGCATGCACTCGTCCTTGCCCTCCAGTTGGCTGTATGTGTTTAAGGATATGTTAATGCAGTAGCCTATGCCGTTTGTCTCGATTACGGAGTACGTCGGCGTCAGTTCTGCTATTTTGCCTTTTATGTATTCGTACATTTGTCCTTGCTTTAATTTGTCGCCAAAGTTAGTAATTTTTCGTTTAATACATAGGCTACTTCTGCAAATAACGAATTAAAATTTGTTTTTTCATGATATTCTTGGCTGACACATTAAGAACTATTCTGTGCTTCTGCTTGTTTTGCGGATTGTTTGGTTGCCGCAAGATTGTTTTGTTTCGACTATGCTTTGAGATTGTTTTTGGGCTGTTTTTTGCACTGAACTAATTTTTTTTGCGATTAGGGAGCGCCTCTTTTTGGAAATTTTGCAAATAAAGTGTATTTTCGCACGGATTTTGCGCGTTGATTCTTTTTGTGATGTTTTGCTTGTGAATGCCGGCGATTCTCTTTGTGAGGATTTTTGCGCAAGGTGATATTTTTATGATTAATTGAAAAAATATGTACAAGAGGTTAGTTTCTTTGTCTTTGTTGCTGAGCTTGACGTTCGCGTCTTTGTCGTTCGCTCAGATGGGAGTGGGCAATATCGGCAGCGTTAAGGTGGACAATATGTCGGACACTCAGATTCAGGGTTTTGTTAACAAATTCAAGTCGTCAGGCCACTCGATGTCGGACCTAGAGTCGTATGCGAAGGGGAAAGGTATGTCGGACGCTGAGTTTGAAAAGCTTCGTGCCCGAATGGAGAATATTGACAAGAAGAGCGCTGCGCTGAAGGCTACTCAGGTGGCGGAGGCTGTGCGCGAGGATGTGCAGAGCGGCGGGACTTCTGATATTGTGCCTGCGGTGGAAGAGCCTAAGAGTCGTATCTTTGGGGCTGACCTGTTCCGCAATTCAAAAATGACGTTCGAGCCTAACTCGAATATGGCTACGCCAAGGAATTATCAGATAGGTCCTGGCGACGAACTGGTTGTGGATGTTTACGGCTTTTCTGAAAACACGATGCGCCTGACTGTCTCTTCAGAAGGTACGGTTAGGGTGCCTAACGTGGGGCTTGTGCAGGTTAGCGGAATGACGATAGAGAAGGCTGAGATGAAAATCCGCACGAAACTTTCTTCTATTTATAATACAATCTCTTCTGGCAAAACAACTGTTTCTGTCTCTTTGGGCAATATAAGGAGCATTAAGGTTTACATTTCAGGTCAGGTGCGCAATCCGGGCACTTACACGCTCTCTTCGCTTTCTACTGTGTACAATGCTCTGTATGCTTGCGGCGGACCGTCGGAGTCGGGGTCTTTGAGAAATATCAGGGTGCTTCGTGGCGGCAAATTGTTGGCGGAAGTGGATTTGTATTCGTTCTTGCTTAACGGAAGCCTTGAAAATAATCTGAATCTGAATGACCAGGATGTGATACAGGTGCCTCCGTACGAGTCTAGGGTGATGATAGATGGTGCTATGAAGATAACGGGAGCGTTTGAAATGAAGCCTAACGAATCGTTGAAGGACTTGATTCGCTTTGCTGGTGGCTTTAAGGAGAACGCTTACAAAAACAGAATCTCTGTCGTTCGTAATACCGAAAAGGAAAAGAGCGTGGCTGATGTTTCTCAGGAGCTTTATTCGATGTTCTATCCGCAGTCTGGAGATAAGTTTCTTGTAGATTCTATCTTGGATAAGTTTACCAACAGGGTGCAGATTCTGGGCAATGTGTTCCGTCCGGGTATATACGCGCTGGACGATAAAATGACGCTTAAGGATTTGATTGCTAAGGCTGATGGACTGAGAGAGGACGCTTATATGGAGCGCGCTACTGTGACAAGGCTAAGGGAGGATTTGACTCCGGAACTTATCTCTTTTGATGTGCAGGACCTGATAGATGGCAAGTTTAATCTTGAATTGAGAAAAGAGGATATTGTGACAATCGGAAGCAAGCACGATTTGGAGGAGAATAAGACGGTTGGCATTTATGGACAGGTCTTGTCTCCGGGGGTATATCCTTATTACGAGAATATGACATTGAAGGACTTGATTTTCCTCGCAAATGGTTTTAAGGAGTTTGCTGCGACTGATAAGATTGAGATTTCAAGGCGAATAGTAGATGAAGCAGTGCTTAAGGAGGATGTTGATAAGATGGAGATTATCACGTTGTCTGTAGATAGAGCACTTGGGTTTGGCGCGGACGGTGAGTTTGTTTTGCAGCCGAGAGATCAGGTTTCTGTTCGTATGATGGAAGGTATGGAGGACGCTCGTCATATGGATGTCCTTGGTGAGGTTCGTTCACCGGGCAATTATGTGATCACAAGCAAGAAGGAACGTATCTCTGATGTGCTTGCAAGGGCAGGCGGTTTGTCTGACTACGCTTATCCTAAAGGAGCGTTTTTGATTAGAAAGACTAACCGAAGTGTGGCTGAGCGTATGCGAGATCTGAAGCTTATTCAGCAATTGGCAGAACTTGCAGAAGGGGAAGAAAGAGGGAAGATAGAAAAGGAACTGTCTGAACGAACAGATCTTGTAGGTATTGACCTTGTGAAGATATTGAACAAGCCAGGTTCGGAAAGTGACCCTTTTGTGGAAAATGGCGATATAGTTTTTGTGCCGAAGGAGTTGCAGACTGTTACTGTGTCTGGTGCGGTTCAGGTGCCGAGCAAGGTTCTTTATGGAAAAAGCAGATTTAAGTCTTACATAAATCAGTCTGGCGGATTCCTGAGAGATGCGGATAAACGTCATGCGTATGTGGCTTACGCTAATGGTTCGATAGCTTCTACAAAGCGTTTCTTGTGGATGCGTTTTTATCCGGATGTTGAGCCGGGCGCGCATATTTTCGTTCCGGAAAAAGAGGAGAAGGACAATTCGAAGTCTAAGGAGAATATAAGCTTCTTTACTTCTATACTTGGCTCTTTGGTCTCGATGGCTTCGGTTGTGGTTTCTGTTATCTTAATTTCAAAGGAGTAATTGTATGGCAAATATAGATAAAAACATGTTGGAACTGCTTCTGGATGAGCAGGATAAGGAGCAAGGAATATCGCTTGCCGACTTGATGAAAGTTGTCCGCGAGTATTGGGATTTCCTTTGGAGCAAAAAGTGGATTGTAATTGCTTGCGGTGTGCTGTTCGGGGCGTTGGGCTTGGCTTACGCATGGACTAAAAAGTTGAATTATACCGCAACTTATGTGTTCTCTATAGAAGGGGGTGGCGGTTCTTCTAATTCGTCATTTGGTTCTATCGCCGGTTTGCTTGGCTTGGGCGGCGGCTCAATGGGCGCTTTTTCTGGTGATAACTTGGTGGAACTTATTAAGGCTAAGAGTCTGGTTGAACGTACTTTGTTGCGTCCTGTTGATATAGATGGCGAGCGGATGACGCTTATTGAGTATAAGATTTTGACAGACAGCCTTAGGTCTAAATGTGACGAGTTCGTGAAAGACGAAGAGTCTAATTTGGTCTCTTTGTGTGAGTTGTCTTTTCCCGTTGATTTGAAGCGAGACTCTTTTTCTCGTGAGCAGGATAGTGTGTTGTCTATGTTCTCTGCAGGAATGATGGAGAATAGCATAGCTGTGGCTAAAAGGGATAAGAAACTCTCTTTCGTGGAGTTCTCTGTGACATCTTCGGATGAGCGTTTTTCTAAGTTGTTTGCTGAAAACTTGCTCAGTGAAGTGACTAATTTCTATGTGGAGAGCAAAACTGAATTGGTGAAGAAGAATATCGCATCTTTTCAGTACAGGGCGGATTCTGTGAGGCGTGATCTGGACAAGGCTTTGTTTAATCGTGCTGCTTATGCGGACGGAAATGTCAATGCGTCTCGTCAGGTTGTGGGCGTGCAGTTGCAGAAGGCTAATACCGATATTCAGATTCTCGGAACTGTTTATGCTGAAATGATTAAGAACATCGAAGTGCTTAATATGGATTTGGCTCGTGAAACTCCTTTGATTCGTGTTGTGGATGCTCCGTATTATCCTTTGGCTAATGATAAGATGGGAAAGAAAAAGGGATTGATTGTAGGCGGTTTCCTTGGCGGTTTCCTTTCGGTTCTTGCTCTTTGTGCGTGGAAGTATATTATGGATATGAAGAGAAAGATGGAGTCGGAAGAAGTAGCTGTTGTGTCAGATTCTGAATAGTGAGTTTTGTGGATTAGGTATAGTAGTATATATAGGCGAGGGCTTTGTGTCCTCGCCTTTTTGCTCTTATTTTTTTTCGTATTTAACGGCTACCCATCTGTTTTTCTCTGAATGTGAAATGAACTGAAGCCCATGCTTTTTTGCTTCTTCTTCTATAATGGCCATGTCTTCTGCGTAAAAGCCGCTCATGAACAAAAGTCCGCCTTCTTCAAGACAAGATGAGTATTTTTGCATGTCCTGCAGTAGTATGTTTCTGTTTATGTTGGCAAGAATCACGTCAAATTTTTGAGAACCGAGCTGTTCAGCCCCTCCTAGTTTCACGTCTATCTGAGGCTCATTGTTTAACGAAATGTTCTCTTTTGCGTTTTCAAAAGCCCACTCGTCAATGTCAATCGCAACTATTGGCGAAGCTCCTCTCTTAGCTGCAAGAATGGCCAAGACCGCGGTTCCGCAACCCATGTCGAGCAAAGATTTGCCTGAAAGGTCGGATTTTAGAATCTCGCCAATCATCAGCGATGTGGTTTCGTGATGACCTGTTCCGAAAGACATTTTAGGGTCTATCAGAATGTCGTATTTCGCGTTTGGAATATTTTTGTGGAAAGAACTGTGTATCACGCAGTCGTCTCCTATTATTATTGGCTGGAAAAAATTCTTTTCCCACTCCTCGTTCCAATTTTTGCCTTTGACGAAATTCTCCGTATAGGTTATGTCTTTGCAAAATTCAAAAGATGCAAGTGTTGAGTCCAAGGTATCTTTGTCAAACACTTGGCTCTGGACGAACGCAGTCATGCCATTTTCTGACTCGATGAAACTTTCGTAGCCTATTTCCCCCAGATAAGCGGGAAGAAGGTCGCCTACAAATTCGAACTTAACCTTGTCGTAAATGAAATTAATCTCTATGTAATCCATTTTTTTACATTATAGATATTAAACTAAATATTTTTTTCGATGTCAAAGAGATAAATAACATGAAATTTATATCTTTGTGCTTTGCAAATGTAGTCAATATAAAAGGAATCTGTAATAAAAAAACAGAAAAAATGGCTTGGTCGCCCTAAAGAGCGTGTTTTTATAAAAAAAGTTTTTTCTGAAAAAGAGTTTTGGCACAGATTTTGTTTTATGTTTAATAGAAACAAAAAATTAGGAGGACAAGAAAATGAAAACTAAAGTATTATTTGGACTGTTAATTTCGATGTTGCTCATTCCGTCGGTGTCGTTTGCCCAGATAGACGATATATATTTCTCTACATCAGATGCTGAAGAGGAGTATAAGAAGGAAGAGGAACAGAAGGCTAAGAGAAAAGCTTTGCGTGAGAAAAAGGCTGCTGAAGAGGCTGCTGCAAGGGCGGCGGAAGCTGAAGAGGCCGACTATCTTGCTGAAGAAGAGGCTCTGATAGCCATGGATGAGAGTGATTACGAATATTCTAAGCGTCTGAACAAATATCATGATGCCGACATTAACATCTATGATGGGAACAGCGAAGAGTATATGGACGAGGGAGCTGCCTCTGGCACAACAAACATTTATGTGTATTCAAACCCTTACCCGTATTACCGCACTTCTTATTATTGGGGTTTAGGCTGGCATAGCTCATGGTATTCATGGGGATACGACCCATGGGTTTATGATCCTTGGTATCGTCCGTATTATGGTTATGGATATTGGAATCGTCCATATTATTGTGGAGGTTGGCACCATCATCACCATCATCATGGGCATTATTATCCTCATTACAGACCTAGCTACCGTCCGTACTATCATACAACGGTGCATAATCCGGCTCGACGTTCCGTTTCGAGGGCTTCTGGCGGCAGGGCTGTAGTGACTAACGGAAAACGTTCGTCTTCAACTGTAAGAAGTTCTGCAGTTCGCTCATCTTCAAGAAACAGCTCTACAGTTCGTTCTGGAGCAAGGAGCAATGGCACATTGCGCAGTTCGTCAGGAACTCGTTCTACAAATAACTCTTCTGTACGCAGCTCACGCACTACGCGTAGCCGTTCTGAAGGTCAGAGTGTGCGTTCGTCGCGTTCAAGTAGCAGTAGTTCAGGTTCTGTAAACAGTTCTTCTACACGCAGTTCTCGTTCGAGCGGTTCTTCATTAAGGAGTTCTTCGGGCAGTTCATCACGCTCAAGCGGCTCGTCAGTAGGAACATCTTCTCGTTCAAGTTCGAGAAGTTCCGGAATGTCATCTGGATCTGGCAGCAGCAGAAGCAGTTCAGGACGCTCGTCAAGAGGTAGATAAATTTCAAAAGAGGTCTGGACTTTGTCCGGTAACGGTTGTTCAGACCTTCTTCTTTTGTTAATATAGAAAAAGCAAGAAATATGAAAATAAAAAGTTTTTTAGTGTGCGGGCTTTTGGCTGCTGGCGTGTCAGCGGCATCTGCACAAAGCGCATACGATGTGCTAAATTTTAGCCATAATGATTTGGCTTTGGGAACGGCCCGTTATTCGGCTATGGCAGGTGCCATGGGGGCGTTTGGAGGAGACGCAAGCACGCTTCGCGACAATCCGGCGGGACTGGGCGTTTATCGTAGCTGCGACCTGAATTTCACTCCGAATTTGTATCTTGACAATGATAACAGCCTTGGAATTAATGTGAATAATTTCGGTGTTGTGCTGAATTTCGGTAAAAGGGGAAATAAGTCCGGTTACATAACGTCTTCGTTAGGGATAGGTTATGACCGTTTGAGAAATTTCAGCAGAACGACTAACGAGGATGTTTATGTTGAAGGAGAACCGTATGATTACACTACTTATAAAGAGGATGGCGGCATAGGGGAGTGGAACTTCTCTTACGGCTTGAACATCAGCAACCGCCTCTATCTGGGTCTGGGCTTTGGTGTGGCAAGTCTTGATTATGAAGGCACCACTCTTTATGAGGAGGCTAAGGAAAATGGACATTATCTTGACGACAGACTTGATGTGTCCGGAACCGGCTGGAACTTCAAAATCGGCGCTATAGTTCGTGCGACTGACTTCATGCGTGTGGGCTTGGCGTTCCATACTCCGACTTATTATAATGGTGTGAAGGAGTATCAGGATGTTATTCAGTCTGCAGATGTTATCGGAGATGAATATTGGGATTCTTATGAAAGAGGTTACGACTTTCAGACTCCGCTGAAGTTGCAGGGTAGCTTGGGTTTTGTTATTGGCAAGCACGCTTTGTTGGGTATTGAATATAATTATCAGGATTACAAAGCGATGAAGGTTGACGGACGCTACGTTGGTGCTGGTGCTTTTCGTGATTATGACAGAGTGTTTGATGACGAAATGGAGGCTTCTCATACTATCAAGGTAGGTGCTGAAGTTATGGTTGCGAAAAATGTTGCGGTGAGGGCTGGTTTTGCCCACGTAACTGAGCCAATCAGGGATTTGAGCGAGGGTGATGTTGAACTGAAGGAGATTCCTCACTCGATAGCATTGCCAAAACAGACTAACTACATTACAGTCGGTGCTGGTTATAAAGGAAGAGTGTTCTATTGTGACTTGGCTTATGTGCACAAAATAAAGAAGGAACATTATTACGGAGTTTCTTATTGGGAATTGGATGAAGACAAAATGCCAATATACAACATTCCGTTGTCTCCGTCTGAAGTTACAGGCCATAACAACAACATAACATTTACATTTGGCTGGAGATTCTGATTATTTGGGTATTGATTATAGGGGAATAGGCGGGCTTGGCGGCTCGCCTTTCTTGTTTCAGTCCCGCCTCTTTCTGTTGCGCGGGTGAAACTGTTGTATTTCGCTGCGCAGACGGCTCATATCTGTATGTGTGTATATCTCTGTAGTGGTGATGGACTCGTGTCCCAACATCTCTTGTATGGCTCTGAGATTGGCTCCGCCTTCCAGCAGGTGCGTGGCGAATGAATGGCGGAATGTGTGCGGACTGATTTTTTCTGTGTTCAGTCCGGCCTGTTCCGCATACTGCTTAATCATTGTGAATACCATAACGCGGCTCAGTTTTGCTCCGCGGCGGTTCAGGAATAGGTAGTCTTCGTTTCCTTTTTTTATGGACAGCAGGTTTCGGTCTTCCATCCACAGCCTTATGTGCTTTATGGCGTTTTGCGAAATTGGCACAAGCCTTTGTTTCTTGCCTTTCCCGAATACGGATATGTACTCTTCGTTAAAAAAAATATTTGAAATCTGCAGATTTACAAGTTCAGAAACTCGCAGTCCGCAACTGTACAGCACCTCTATTATGGCTTTGTTCCGGTGTCCTTGAGGATGACTCAGGTCTATCGTGTTTACCAGTTTGTCTATATCTTCAACTGAGAGCACATCGGGCAGTTTTTGCAAGAATTTAGGCACACCGATAAGGGAAGTGGGATTCTCTTTTATCACGTCTGTCATGTAGAGAAATCCGTAAAAAGACTTTATGCCGGAGATTATTCTGGCTCGGCTTCTTGCAGTCAGTTTTTTTCCATGCTTGTCTGTCATTTCTCCAAGTTCAATCAGGAAGTCGTTAAGATGTTCTTGAGTGGCGTCTTCGCAATTGATGCCAGCCTCTTTAAGGAACGACAAAAGTTTAGAAAGGTCTTCGAGATATGCGTCGCGTGTATTGGCAGATAAACCACGTTCCAAAGAAAGATGCGTTTTGTACTCCCTTACGATAGGATTGTCTAAAAAAATGTCTATGTGCATGGCTTATGAAGAAAAAGAGGTTGCTTGAAAAAACAACCTCCTGTATTGTTAGACTGAAAAGTTAGAATCTTCTGAAGCCCATGATTTCACGAACCTCTTTTATCGTTTTCTGAGCAGACTCGCGAGCTTTGTCCCTTCCTAAGGATATTGCTCTGTGAAGGATGTCAGGGTTTGCGTTTATCTCCAGAATCCTTTCGCGTATAGGAGCAGTCGCCGCTATGATGTCAGCTGCAAGCTGCTTCTTCATGTCTCCGTATCTGATTTCGCACTTGTTCCATTTTTCGTCGAAATACTCAACCGTGTCTGGCGAAGAGACAATTTTCATGATAGTGAAAAGATTTTCGATGTAATCAGGCTTTGGAGAGTTCATCTCGGTTGGACCTTGGTCGGTCAGAGCCTTCATGACTTTTTTCTGAATAGTCTTTTCGTCGTCGCAGAGGTATATGCAGTTGCCCTCAGACTTGCCCATCTTGCCGCTTCCGTCAAGTCCCGGAATCTTAACCAGTTCGCCACCGCCAGAATAAGCCGCAGGCTCTTTGAAATACTCAGTGCCGTAGAAATTGTTGAAGCGTCTGGCAAAACGCCTAGTCATCTCCAAGTGCTGTTCCTGGTCTTTGCCCACTGGCACTTCGTCTGCGTTGTGCAGCAGGATGTCGGCAGCCATCAGAGTTGGGTACGTCAGCAATCCTGCGTTCACGTTTTCAGGCTGTTTACGTGCCTTCTCCTTGAAAGAAGAAGTTTTGGCAAGCTCGCCCAGGTACACGTGCATGTTCAGCATAAGGTAAAGTTCTGTAACCTCTGGCACGTCGCTCTGGATGTATATAGTTGCAGCTTCGGGGTCAAGTCCGGCTGCAAGATAATCAGTCAGCACACTCTTCACGTTCGGATACAAGTCGTTCGGGTTTGGGTGCGTCGTTAGCGAATGATAGTCGGCTATGAAGAAGAAGCAGCGGTTTTCGTGCTGCATTTTTATAAAATTTCTCAACGCACCGTAATAGTTGCCAAGATGCAAATTGCCCGTCGAACGTATTCCACTTACTATTGTTTTCATAAAAAAATGAGTCAAATTTATATTAAAAAAAGAGCCATTCCGACCCGTTTTGCAAAAGTATGAAAAAAAAAGAATCTATAAAAGGGAAACGGAACGGAGAATGTTATTTTTATGGTTTTGCGCATACAAGTCCGTTTTTTTGCGGAAATGCGCAGTGGTTTTGTTTGACTTGTTGAGGACGGGATATTTTAAACTTTGATTTTTAATCACTTTTTTTGTTAAAGACATTGACATTGTGTAAATTTGTGGCTTGTTAGCCAGATTTGCCGGGACTCGGTTCTCTGTCTTTCATAAATTAGGAAATAGTAAAAATGTTCACCATGAATAAGGTGAAAGAAAGTTCATTATAAAATGGAATATTGGCAGGAAGAGATTGAAACGATGAAGCGTTCGGACTTGGAGAAGTTGCAGGTTGAACGCCTAAGGAAGACCGTGGAGATTGCGATGAATTCGCCGTTCTACGGAAAGATATTTAAAGAGAAGGGCATCACGCCCGAAAGCATCAAGTCTCTTGACGACTTGAAGCGTTTCCCGTTTACTACAAAGGAGGATTTGCGTAACAACTACCCGTTCGGGCTGGCATCTGTACCTAAGGAGAAAATCGTAAGGCTTCACTCGTCGAGCGGTACTACTGGAAATCCGACGGTGATTGTTCATACTCAGGAAGACCTGAATCAGTGGGCAAATCAGGTGGCACGCTGCATGTATATGGTAGGGCTGAGAGACACGGATGTGTTTCAAAACACGTCGGGCTACGGTATGTTTACCGGAGGTCTGGGCTTTCAGTACGGCGCGGAGCGTCTTGGTGCTATGACTATTCCGGCGGCGGCAGGAAATAGCAAACGTCAGGTTAAGTTTATCATGGATTTCGGCACGACAGTGCTTCATGCAATACCGAGTTATGCAACTCGTCTGGCGGAAGTCTTCTTCGAAATGGGTATTGACCCAAAGAAGGACACTAAGCTTACTACGCTTTGCATTGGTGCAGAGCCGCATTCTGAAGAGCAGCGCAAACGTATAGAGCAGTTGCTTGGCGTGAAGGCGTACAATTGTTTTGGCATGTCGGAAATGAACGGGCCGGGCGTTGCGTTTGAATGTAAGGAACAGAACGGTTTGCATATTTGGGAAGACTATGTGATTGCGGAAATTCTTGACCCAGAGACATTGGAGCCGGTTGCGGAAGGCGAGGTCGGCGAACTTGTGCTGACTACGATAAACCGTGAGGCGATGCCTTTGTTCAGATATAGGACGAGAGACTTGACCAGATTTTTGCCGGGTGAGTGTCCATGCGGACGTACTCATAGAAGAATCTCGCGTTTCCAAGGCCGAAGCGACGATATGATGATCGTGAAGGGTGTTAATATTTTCCCTGTTCAGATAGAAAAGATTCTGATGGGCTTCAAGGAGTTGGGGATGAATTATCTGATAACAATAGAGACTGTCGGAAATAATGACGAGATGATGGTGGAGGTTGAACTGGGCGAAGTCAGAATTGATGATTTCCCTAAGCTGCAGGCTCTTACGAAAGAGATTACTCGTCAGCTGAAGGACGAGATATTGCTCACTCCGCGAGTTAAATTGGTGGAAAACGGAACGCTTCCGCAGAGTGAAGGCAAGGCGGTGCGTGTGAAGGATTTGAGAAAAAACCATTAAAAGAGAAAAATTATGACAATAAATCAGATATCGGTATTTCTTGAAAATAAGTTTGGAAGACTGAACGAGGTTTTGTCGTTCCTTAGTGAGGCGAAAATCAGGGTGGTGGCTGCCACTGTGGCGGACACTTCGGATTATGGCATTTTGAGGCTTATAACTACGGACCAGCAGAAAGCTTTCCAGATACTGAAGAGCCATAACGTGTCGGCAAATGTCAATGAGGTTATTGCGATTTCAATAGACTCTTGCATCAGCAAGTTTTCGGAAACTGTTGAGCTTTTCACGAAAGCCGGAATTAGTATAGAGTATATGTATTGCTTTTCGATAGACAAAAAGGCTATTCTGGTGTTGCGCACAAGCAATCTGGACGCGGCTTATGATGTTATTCGCAAGAACAGCCTGAATTTTGTGATAGAGAGCCAGTTGATTAATTTGTAAAAATAATGGCTTATGTTTGGTATTTCAGATCCGTGGATTTGGGGCGTGTATCTCTTGTCTTTCATTTGTGTGGCTTGGTCTGTGTGGTTTGGCATAAAATATTGGAATAAAGAGGATAAAAGGGACGAAGAGTAAGAGCTCTTTTCGCAAGCTGAGAGATGTTTGCAGTTAACTAAGTGAAGTAAAGTTTTTAAGATGGAAAATGATTTTTTTACGTACCTTATTGTGATGGTTTATTTTTTAGCCATTGCGTTTTTGGGGTATTTGGGTTATAAAAAGACAAAGAGTTCGAAAGATTTTTTGATAGGTGGCGGGGATATGAACCCTATCGTTATGTCTCTTTCCTATGGAGCGACGTTCATTTCAGCGTCTGCTATCGTGGGATTTGGGGGTGTGGCGGCCGCTTTTGGTATGGGAATCCAATGGCTGATGTTCCTTAACATGTTCATGGGCGTTGTGATTGCTTTTATTGTGTTCGGACGCCCTACGCGTCGTATAGGAGCGAAACTTCATGCGGCCTCTTTTGCTCAGTTCTTGGGCTCTTATTATGGCTCCAGCAAAATACGTGTGTTTGTGGCTGCTATAATATTTATATGTATGCCTCTTTATGCGGCAGCAGTGCTCAGAGGCGGCGTGTTTTGTATGCAGCAGGTCTTGGGCATCGACTTCGAATTGGCCTTGCTTGTCTTCACAATTGTTGTGGCGTCTTATGTGATTGCGGGCGGAATGAAGGGTGTTATGTACACAGATGCGCTGCAGGCGGTGATTATGTTTGTGTGCATGGCCATACTTGTAGTGGGTGTTTACAGCTCGCTCGGCATGGGATTCTCTGAGGCTAACAGGGCTTTGGAGGAAATGGCCGACAAGGTGCCGGAGAATCTGGCTGCAATAGGGCATCAGGGCTGGACTGCGATGCCGCGGTTCGGGTCGCAGCAGTGGTACACTTTGGTGACTTCTCTCATTATGGGGGTGGGCATAGGCTGTTTGGCTCAGCCTCAGCTGGTGGTGCGTTTCATGACAGTCAACAGCACAAAGAAACTGAATCAGGGCGTTGTCATTGGATGTTTGTTCTTGGTGGTGACTGTGGGCGTTATTTATCATGTGGGAGCTTTGTCTAACTTGTATTTTTGGCAGACAGAAGGCAAAATCTCCCTTGATATGGTTGAGGCTTCCGACAAGATTATACCTTTCTTTATAGGACAGGTGATGCCTAAGTGGTTTGTGGTTATTTTTATGCTTTGCATATTGAGTGCAAGCTTGTCAACGCTTTCGGCTCAGTTCCATACAATGGCTGCTGCCGCGGGTGCGGATATTTATGGTGTAGTGATAAAAGAAGACGAGAAAAAGAAGTCGAAGACAACTTTGATGATACGTGTCGCGGTGCTTATATCTATTTTGATAAGCTTTGTTATATGTTTTGTGATCGGAGAATCGAGCGAATCGCCGATTATAGCCATTTCGACATCGTTGTTTATGGGTATATGCGCGTCTGCATTTCTGCCGTCTTATTTCTGCGCTTTGTATTGGAAGGGTGCTACGAAGCAGGGCGCTTATGCAAGTATGTGGGTTGGCTTGATAGTCACTATTTTGCTGGTGCTGTTTATTCATGTTAAAGAGTCTTCGGTTCTGGGAGTTTGCCGTTCTTTGTTCGGAACTGACACGTTGGTGACAGACGGCATGCTGAAGTTTGTGGACCCGATTATATTCGCATTCCCGTTGTCTTGTCTTACTATATTTGTGGTGAGTAAAATAACGGCGAAAAAGAGTGCTGGGGAAGATTGATTTTGTGGGTGAAAACTTAAAGTCGGAACAGGAGAGTTGCTTTAAAAAGCGCTTTCAGTTCCGACTTTTCTTATGCAGAAATGTTATTTGCTTTCTGAAATGAGTTGCTCGATGATTTCGTCTGCGATTTTCACGCAAGTAACGCAAGGCGTTTTATTTTCTTTTTTTATGTCGACGCAGCGTTCTGCCCCTGCGCGCTTTGCGAATTCAGCGTTGATTTTTGGCAGTCCTCGTTTTTCCAAGAGGTAATTAGCCGCGAACAGGGCTCCGCAAGTTCCTCCTTCGACACGGCCGCCGCCCCAAGCCCTGAATTGAGCTATCGTGGAGTCGTCTACGCCGAACTCGTTCTGAAATCCTTTGAGAATGGACTGAGCGCAGTTTAACTTTTCAGGTTCTGCATGAAAGTAATTTTCTGATTTTGTTCTGTTCATAACGTAAGTTTAATCTATAAACATTTTGCACCATTTGTCGAATCTCTGCACCGTTTCGTAGCCGTACTTTTCCAGTTTCAGTCTGGCCTTTTTTATGCTTCTCTCTTCGCCTAAGTGTGTTTTAGAGAAGAAATTGTCCGCGAAACATACAATTTGCTCTTCTATAGATATAGGAAGCATATTTCTGCGCGGCAGCGGCAAATCGTTCTCTATGATGTATTCAAGAGACAGCCCGGTGCCAGTGTGGCGTTCGCACACCATTGCATGCAGAGGGTAGCCCTCCTTCATCATTATTTCGCTTCCAAGGAATCCGTGGCACAGGTATGCGTTGTCTCCGTCGCAAAAGATGTCGGGCGCGAAAGTTTTGCAAATGCCTATGTCGTGCAACATAGCGGCCTCTTCGATGAAACGCAGGTCAGGATTCAAATCCAGCCGGTTTTTTGCAAGCATCAAAGCTTTGTATGCGACATCGTGAGAGTGGTGCAGCAAGATTTTATAAGCCTCGCTTTTTGGATTGTAATATTTTTCAAGAATCTCAATCGGGTTCATTTAATTGTCTAAAAATTAACAAAGTCAGCAAAACACAAAGAAATACAAATTATTCATTAAATACAAATTTAAAAGGCTATAAACTCGCATGTAGTTCAAACTTTTTCAATAAGAACTGTGGCGTATGCGGCAATGCCCTCCTTGCGTCCGACGAAACCGAGTTTTTCGGTTGTGGTGGCTTTTACGGAAATGTCTTCAGTGTCTATCTCCAAAACGTCTGCAAGGCAAGCTTGCATAGCGTCGATGTGAGGTTTCAACTTTGGCTCCTGCGCGCACACGATTGAGTCTATGTTCCCTATTCTGAAACCTTTCTGAGCAAGAAGCTCTTTTGTCTTTTTGAGCAATATTTTGCTGTCTATGTTTTTGAAGTTGTTGTCGTTGTCAGGGAAGTGCGTGCCGATGTCTCTTAAATTAGCCGCGCCCAGAAGCGCGTCGCAAATAGCGTGAATTAGCACGTCCGCGTCGGAGTGGCCGAGCAGCCCTCTGTCGTGCGGAATTTTGATGCCTCCAAGCCATAAGTCACGGCCTTCAGCAAACTGATGAACGTCAAAACCTTGTCCTACTCGAATCTTCATAATAGTATAATTGAAAAAAAGGGAACCCGTAAAGATTCCCTTGTATGTTTAAGCTTAAAATTTCATCACATTAATTTTCGACCAATTTCTTCATGCCTTCAAGGTTGAAGCCAAGCGAGAATCTTAGAGTCTGGTCGAGCGGGTTCGACTGAGCTGTAGAAATCAAGTAAGCAGCGTTAAGTTCAAACACGCTCAGTTTGAATCCGGCACCAAGAGAGAAATACTTTCTGTTACCTTTAGACTCGGATTCGTGGAAATAACCACCGCGCACCATGAACTGCTTGTTGTAAGAGTATTCAAGCCCCACAGACCACATAATCTCCTTCATCTCTTCTTCAAATCCGCCTGGAGCGTCTCCGAATGACTTGAAGATGCCAGAGACAGAAGACATATCGCGGTAGTTCTGAAGCTCTTCTTCATACTCTTCGTCAGACATTTCTGCTGTTCTGACAGGAGTTGACGGAATCAGCAGTTTGTTCAAGTCCAAAGCGACAGTTACAGAGTTGTATTCGTCGAAAGGATATTCAAAAGCGCCTCCGACTCTCAAGTTAGTAGGGATAAACTGAGAAGTCTCTCCGTCGTCATAAGAAATCTTAGAGCCGATGTTTGAGATATTGAAACCGAAAGAAGCGTTAGCAGTACGCTTTTCTCCTAAAGAGATAGGAGCTTTATAGTACGCTGCAACGTCGGCTCCGACAGCCTTGCCAGAAGTGTAAGTGCCGTCCTCGTCGTCCATGCCGTTAGTGATGTCAGACAGGATAAAGCGCAAAGCGACAGCAGCGGTCCAACGTTCAGACAAAGCTCGAGAATAGCCCAAGTCAACTGCAAATTCGTAAGGCTTTGCTGTTCCGACCTCCACAGGTTCGCCTGATGGATTGAGGTCCGTCAAATTAATTTCTCCGTAAGAGAAGTATCTGAAAGAAGCACTGAGAGCAGAAACCTCGTCAAGTTTGTAATAACCTGCAAGATAAACCAGGTCTATGTCGTTCACTATTTTACGTAGCCAGGGTGTGTAAGATAGAGAAACGCCTCCGCGTCCGTCCATTGCCGCATACTTTGCAGGGTTCCAATACTGAGAGTTGACATCTGCGGAAGTAGCCGCACCAACATCTCCCAAGGCGCCGCCTCGGGCATCCGGCGCAATAGATAGCGACGGAACCGCAGTTTGAAGCGGATTGAACATGTCATCTTTCTCTCCAGCCATAGCACTGCCGCAAAAAAACATTGCAAACAGCAAAAGCGCATTAAGTTTTTTCTTCATTTTATATATGAACTTAGCTTGTTATCTTTTTTATGTTTTATAATGCCACAAATATATAACTTTATTGTTACATATTTATTGTGGCAGCACCATAATTTTTTCGGATTTGCCAGAAAAATCGCTCGACTCAGTTTTCATCATCATGCGATAAACATAAACGCCGGCGTCAACTCGTCTTCCGTTGCTGTCTGTCAAATCCCAGTCAAGAGTCATCGAGGCGTTCTCTACCTTGTCTTTCCCTTCCAGTTCTTTCAGCATACGTCCGTTCAGGTCGTATATTCTGACTTTGTAGAACGTCAGTTCGTCCGGGCGGTCATATTTGATGGTGAACTTCACGGACTCTTTGGCCGGGTTCGGCGACGCAGAAATTTCGCCTATGCTGATAGGCAGCCCTTTGACGACAGTGAAGTTCAGTGTCTTTGAGGTGGAGTTGTTCAGCAAGTCCCAAACCTTGAAGGTCAGTGTGTACTTTCCTTCGGCGAGGTCTTTGAATTTGTAAGACACGCTGCCGGATGTGCAGCTTCCCATATCGTAAATGAAATCGGAATTAAGCACGATGGTGTTGCCGTCTTGGGTTGTCAGCGTAATGTCGTGACCGATGCCGCAGCCGGAAGAGTTGATTCCGTTTTCGTCGCTAATCTCCGCAAAGAAGAGAGGCGATTCGTTCACCTTGCTGCCATCTTTAAAGAAGTCAGAGTTGACAAACACATTCACGTTCGGGCCTTCATTCTCCCAGTTGGCGTTGTCGTTGCTGCCTCCAATCACGAAATCTTCCGAGTAGCCCTTCGCTTCGTAACCGTTAACATTATCTATCGCGTAGAACACAATGCGTCCGGCTCCGTACTGATAGTTTATGTCTTTAGGCACGATGAAGTCAAAACTGAATTTGCCGTCGTTAATCTCAACAACGCCGGAGAACAGCTTGTTAGGGTAGTCTGTGTATGTTGTGACATATTTGTCGCTAGACAAATTTAGGTTACCCTTAGTTGACAAGACCTGTTTTTTGTCGTATATCACAACGTTCATGCTTCCGGAAAAGTTGCTTGCGATGTTTTTCTGGCTGTCGCTAATTGAACCGCTTATAAGAACTCTGGATAAAGCTTTCAGCGTGTCGGACTCCTTGTATTCGTCAGAGATGTTGTCTCTGGTTTTTATGGAGGAGATGCTGACAGAGTAGTCGGGTCTCATAAGCGACAGGGCAGGGTCGCCAAGAAGCGAGAAGCAACGTTTGTTGGAGTCATGGCCCATAGCGTTTTTAGCCTCTTTGAGGAAGTCTCCAATTCTGTTTTCCTTGACGAGAAACGCGTTGATGAAATGATTGTTCAGGGTGTTGTTCTCATTGGCGTAGGCAGTTCTCGTGCTGCTCACAACACCAATACCTCCGCCGTAAGGGTTCAGAATCAAAGTTTCGCCTCCGGATTCGGTAGGAGCGTCGAAGCGTGAAAATTCGCAGCTGGAAGAGACCCATACGCCCTGTATTTTGTTGAACAGGCCTGACATCTCATTTTGCGACATTGTTCGCTCCGCAGACCAGCCAGTAGTGTTGCTGTGCCCGATGTAGTTTAGCAAAGCAACACCGTTGTCTATCTGCTCAGACATTAACCTTGAAATTTCCGGGTATCTGGCTCCGTTAGAACCCACCACTCTGGTGTAGGCGTCGTAATAGAGCTTCTTTATTTCGTAACTGTTGTCTGTTTCGTAGATTGTCCTTGACAATTGTTCCGCCGCATTCAAGAATATGTGGTAGCTGGAAGGCGACCCTTCGTTGTCGTCTATCACGAAGCAGATTTTGTTTTTCCAGTCGCCTTTGTTTGTGTCCTTTATGAAGTTCTCTATCTTTGCCACCATGTTGTCTGCCTCAATTTCGTTAGATACAGGGAGTCTTCCAACCCCGATGTTGCTTACGGCAGATTTTGACACATAAGTGGAGCAGTCTTCCAAATGGCTGTAGTAGTCATCCATGCAAATCGCTTGAGTCTCGTCCAAGGAGTTTGTTTCTTGGTATGTCAGAACGAAGTTCCTTGCAGGAGAGTTTTTTGTTGCGAGCACCCCTTTGTTATCGTAGGAGCCGTCGCCCAAAAGAAGAAGATACTTAGGTTGGATGAAAGAGCCGTCAGACTCTAAACTTCTGTCAAAAAGCATCTTCATGAACGCCCTTATAGCGGTGGCGTCTGGCGTGCCTGAAGAAAATTCGTTGTAGATGACGTCAGGAGTGACTACCAATGTTGTCATGTTGTCAAAATCCTCGTGCAGACTCGCAATCTGATAGGCCTGACTTTCGAATGCTTTATTTGTGACAATGACAAGCTCCGCGCCGTCTAAACTGTGGAGGTTCTGATTCTTCACGTCAGACACGAAATCAGGCTTAGGAAACGTTCCTGACGGATTTATCGCCACAAACTCCTGTAACGTTTCTGTAGGAGCAACAAAAGACAGCTCATCGCCGGACAGAGTCGTTTGCATCTGCCTTACGTCGAGAGCGTTTGTCACATTCCACACTATTGTGTTCTGTCCGGAGTTTTTGACAGTGAATTTTGTCATGTTAGCGTTGCCGACACATTCTGCGTTGCGGAAGGAGAGCGAGCTGCCAACCATCTTTATGTCGCAAGTCATATTCGCTACAATGTGGTCAATGTACCCTTTTGCGGAGGCTAAAGACGAACTGTATTTAAGCGATGCGTTTATGCGGCTCGATGCGTCAATATTTACAGAAAGCACACTTCCAACACCTTTTGTGTATCCGCTTATGGCAGATAAGTTTTTAGAGTCGCTTATTCCGCCGGAAGACAAAGTGAAAGAGGACTTTGTCTCTGCCGTGGAAACAACGGTTGCAACCACGTCGGCTTTTGTTCCCTCTGTGAAATTAGGGAATGAGAAGCTGTAAGACTTGGAGTTATTTGCAGAGATCATGTCACCATAGAGATTTCGGCCTCCGTGAGCTACGTTAATCTCGTCTTTTTTTATCATTTTATAGTCTGTGTATGTGGAGACCTCGGTGTTAGCGTCCGTGTAAGCTTGTTCTGCGGCAATTCTTTTGCCAGCCGACATAGCGGACGTGATGAAGTAATATCCGTCGTCAGAATAAGGGTTCTCCTCAAAAGTGAAACGAGGCCTGCTGCTTGCTGAGTATTTCCACTTTATGGAGCCTTTTGCGTAGAACAGGAAAAAGTCGCTTCCTTGGTAAAGCGGCACTTCCGGAAGGTCGTCGATGTAATTGCTGTAAAGGCTCTCGCTGAGCATTTCGCCTCCATATCCGAAAACCCTGATTTTTGAAGGGTCGTCAAATCCCATGGCTTTGAGGTCGCTGAAGGAGAGCTGGTGCACGCCAGTCTGCGAAACCTTAACCTTGACCCATTTGCCTTCGGACAAGACTGATTTGTTGGCGTACTCCCTTTCGCCGGCCGTTAGTTGAACGGAGGCGAAAAGTGACAATATCAATAAAAGTATGTTTCTCATAAATCTTTAAATGCTAAATTGTTTGAGCCGACTTGGAATCTTGCGTAACTTTAAATCACGCAATTTCAAAGTCGATAAGTTTTCTGTCCTCTATGTAACCTTCAAGCCGGTCGCCTACAGAGACTTTTCCGACCCCGGCCGGAGTTCCGGTGAAGATTAGATCGCCAACTTTAAGCGTGAAGAATTTGCTTGCATATTCAATAATCTCGTCAATCTTGAAAATCATATCCTTCGTGTTGCCTTGCTGGACAGTCTCCTTGTTCAGATCAAGATGGAACTGAAGGTTGTTGATGTCTGCAAACTGCTCTTTAGGCACGAACTCGCTTACCGGGGCAGAGTTGTCAAATCCTTTGCACAGTTCCCAAGGAGAGCCTTGCTCCTTGAACTTGCGCTGCAGGTCGCGTGCGGTGAAGTCTATGCCCAGCGCAACGGCGTCGTAATATCGAGGCGCGAATTTCTGAGAGATGTTTTTCCCCATCTTGCAGATGCGCACCACAATCTCCGCCTCATAGTGAATTTCGTCCGAAAAGCTTGGGAGAAAGAACGGCTTGTTCTCACGCAAAAGCGCCGTGTCCGGTTTCATGAAGATGACCGGTTCGGCTCCGTTTCCTCTTATCTGACTAAGTTCTTCGTTATGTTTGGCATAGTTCCAGCCTATCGCTATAATTTTCATTTTGTGTAATTTTGAATAGCTTCACTGTTTTGCAATCGCACAAAGATAATTTTTTTATATTTTTGCACAAATTAAAAAAAGGATTTATTTGAGCGGAAGCATTCATTTTGATGTTTTCGAGCTTTTTTGTGAATTTAAGAAAGGTGATTTATGGATTGGAAGGATAAATTGTCAGAGCTTCTTCCGGCCGATTATGTGTCGGAAACTGAGCCGGAATCGGATTTCAAGAAGCAGAGTTTTGAAATTAAACTTGATAAAAAGGGGCGTTGCGGGAAACAGGCTACCATTATCTACGGGTTTGAAGGGTCTGACGAAGAACTGAAGCAGTTGGCGGCTGACTTGAAGAAGGCTTGCGGTGCAGGTGGCTCGGCAAGGGGCGGCGAAATTCTTGTTCAGGGCGATTTTCGTAAAAAATGTGCAGATTATCTTGAAGCGATGGGGCATAAGGTGAAATGCTTTATGTAGATGTCGCCTTAAACTTTCTCTTGAGTCATAATGCCTCAAAAGAATTTTAGAACTGCCTACCTGATAGTTTTTACAGGCCTCTTCTAGCTTTTTTCCGCCTTCGTGGCAGAACGTAAACAATGCTGAAGTTTGAGAAAGAGCCGTGCTCAATTCGTGTAACTATTGCGTAGGCAAGTGATATTTCTTATCTTTGCGCTTTTAGAATTAGAAAACGGAATATGGCAGATTCTTCTTTATTAGAAAGGTTGGACGGGCTGGAACATAAGTTTGAGGAGATTTCCACTTTGATAACGGACCCGGAGGTTATTGCAGACATGAAGCGCTTTGTCAAGCTGAACAAGGAGTACAGAGACCTTGAGCTTATCATGAAGGCGCGTAAGGAATACGCGACAGCGCTTGCTCATATCAAGGAGGCCAAGGAAATTCTTGCGGAAGAGGGCGACCCTGAAATGCGCGAGATGGCCAAGATGGAGCTGGAGGAACTGGAGCCTAAAATCCCGTGCATGGAGGAGGAGATTAAACTGCTCCTTATCCCTGCAGACCCTGAGGACGGAAAGAATGCGATTGTGGAGATCAGGGGCGGAACCGGAGGCGACGAGGCGGCGATTTTTGCGGGCGACTTGTTCCGTATGTACACTAAATATTGCGAAAGCAAAGGGTGGAGAATCGAGGTCACAAGCTTTAACGAAGGGACGTCTGGTGGTTACAAGGAAATCATCTTTACGGTCTCTGGCGAGGGCGTGTACGGAACTCTGAAGTATGAGTCTGGCGTGCATCGTGTGCAGCGTGTGCCGGCGACAGAGACGCAAGGGCGTGTGCATACGTCTGCGGCAACTGTGGCTGTGCTGCCGGAGGCTGACGAGTTTGATATTGACTTGAAGGAGAGCGATATTCGTACTGATATATTTTGCGCGTCAGGGCATGGCGGACAGTCGGTGAACACAACGTACTCGGCTATCAGACTTGTGCATATCCCTACCGGTATAACGGTGCAGTGCCAGGACGAAAAGTCGCAGCTGAAGAACAAGGCGAAGGCGATGGTAGAGTTGCGTACGCGTATATACAATATGGAGTACCAGAAGTATCTTGATGAAATATCTTCGAAAAGAAAGACTATGGTCTCTACTGGAGACCGCTCCGCAAAGATTCGCACCTACAACTATCCGCAAGGACGTGTGACTGACCACAGAATCAACCTGACGCTTTATAACTTGCAGGCTATCGTGGGCGGAGATATTCAGGAGATTATTGATAAACTGATTGTCGCAGAGAATGCAGAGCGACTAAAGGAGAATGAGCTGTAAAGGTTGATTGAGTTTGTGAAGAAATAAATGCCCGTCTTTGAGTATTTCAGAGACGGGCTGTTTTATTGAGTTTGTGTAAGTTGTTTTTTTATTTGCAAATGTTTTTTTTAAAATCTTAATATATACCGTGCAAAAAGGATGGCTCAAAGTTAAAGTGCATAGCGGCCTCCCGTAAAAAAAATCAGGACGAACCTCACGGCTCATCCTGACCCAACCATTATTTTATTATGTTACATTACTAAATATCAATAGTTGTATTCGATTACAGCTGACTCAGAGTCTGCACTTAATACCTTGATTAAGTAAAACTCTTCGTTAGACTTGTAAACGTAGAACAAAGGTTCAGCAAGTTTGCCTTCTGTGTCAACATCGAAGTATGCGTCATCTTCGTTTGGTTTGAAGAAGTCGTCAACAGAAACCCAGTCTGATTTTAGACCAGTCAAATATTCGATGTAAACCTCTTCAGAAAGTTTTGCAAGCTCTCCAGAAATTTCGAAATGAGCAGGGTTCTTAGCTCCGTTTTTAGCAACGTAAGCCCAGCCTAAGAAATTTGCAGCATCTCCGCTCTTCAAAGAAGTCTTCTGAGTGCTAGACATATATCTGCTAGAAGAGTTGTAATCTTTCTTATCTGCTCCTTCCAACGTGAATTTTGCAGTAGTTGTTTCACCTTCTGTATCTGTCAAAGAGATTGTGTATTCAGCGTTCACACCAACGAAAGTCAAAGACATTTCTGATACGCTGTCAGTTCCAGTCACAGCAACGTCTTTCCAAATCATATTGTTAGTGTCGCACACGTTTGTCTTTTCAAATTTGTTGCTCTTTGAGATAGACACTGATTCAAAGCTTGCAACATTTCCTTTAGTCAAAACAAGTTTTACAGAAACCAAAGAGTCTGAAGATTTTGATAAAGTTGCTTTGTTGAATTTGATAACTGACGCTGTGTCTAGGTCGGAGCCATTGACAATTGCAGAGAAAGATGGGGCAATTGTGTCAATTTTTACAACCGGTGGTTCTGGTTTTTCTTTGTCGTCATCGTCGTCGCTGCAAGAAGAAAACATTGCAGAACCAAACGCGCACAATACAGCCAAGACGCTGAAAGATAATTTTGCTTTCATTTTTTTTTTCTTAATTAATTAAAACGTTAATTTAACATTGACGCAAATATAATGAATATATTTTATTTGACGATGTATGGTTTGGCTTTTTTATGAAAAAAAACAAAAAAGGCGCTTCTATTTTCACAAACACAAGCGCCCGACTGATAAAATTGAATAAATTATGAAACTTAAAAAAAAGTGCTAAAATAGTGGTCAGAATAAGCCGCCGTAAATGAGCGGTCAATTATTCTTGATGTCTTTGACCATGAGCTGGACATTGGTGCTGCCGTTGAAGGTGTTTTCTTCAATGGTGTAACAGATGTCCACCGGATTGAGCGCCTTTATGTAGTCGTTGAACTCGGAGCGTCCGAACGCGATTCCGTTCATTATGCACTCTGACTGCGAGTCTATCAGCTCCAGCTTAAGGTGCTCTTGGTCTTTCCCGACCACACGGCTTGTGCCGTAGTCAAAGACGCGTTTTGTCACAAAGACCGGCTTCATGTTTTCAGGCCCGAACGGGTTGAACTGTTTCAGCAGCCTGAAGAACTTTGGCGTTATCTCGTCGAAGTTTATGAATGCGTCAATCTCAATCTGCGGCATAGTCTGCTCCGGCAGAATGTTTTCAGCCACATACTCTTCAAAGCGTTTCTGAAATTCCGGCACATTCTCCTCCTTCATGGAAAGCCCGACTGCGTACATGTGTCCGCCGAAGTTTTCGAGCAAGTCTTTGCAAGAGTCAATGGCTTTGTAGATGTCGAATCCCTGCACAGAGCGTCCGGAGCCGGTGGCAAGTCCGTTGGAGTGCGTCAACACAATCGTTGGTTTGTAGTAAACCTCGGTAAGCCTTGACGCCACGATGCCTATCACGCCTTTGTGCCAGTTTTCGTTATAGACGACGATGGATTTGCAGTCGCCGAGATTCTCCATTCTTTCCAGTTCCTCGTAAGCCTCCTTTGTTATGTCTTTGTCCAGGTCCTTGCGAGTCTGGTTGTACTGATTTATGCAGTTGCTTTTCTCCTTGGCAAAAGTCAAGTCGTTTGTAATCAGCAGTTCGACGGCCTCTCTTGCGTTCTGAATCCTGCCGGAGGCGTTCAGCCTTGGCCCGATTTTGAACACGATGTCGCTCACGGTAATCTCCTTGTCGGTCAGTCCGCACACATCGATAATGCTTTTCAGCCCAAGGCTCGGACTTGCGTTTAGCTGCTTCAGCCCGTAAAAGGCAAGGATTCTGTTTTCGCCGTTAATCGGGACGATGTCGGACGCAATGCTCACGGCAAGCAGGTCGAGAAAAGGCTTCAGCTTGTCGAACCCGATGCCGTTGCTGATGGAGAACGCATGCATAAGTTTGAACCCGACGCCGCACCCGGACAGGTTAGGGTCAGGGTATGTTGAGTCGAGCCTTTTCGAATCGAGCACAGCCACGGCCTGCGGCAGCTTTTCGTCCGGAGTGTGGTGGTCGCAAATGATGAACTCCACGCCCTTTTCCAGCGCGTAAGCAACTTTTTCTACAGCCTTGATTCCGCAGTCCAGCGCAATGACGAGCTTGAAGTTATGCTCTGCCGCATAGTCTATGCCTTTGTAGGACACGCCGTAACCTTCCGTGTATCTGTCCGGAATGTAGAAATCGACGTTGGAATAAAACTGCCTAATAAATTTGTACACCAGCGCGACGGCGGTGATGCCGTCCACGTCGTAGTCCCCGTAAACCAGAATCTTCTCCTTCCGCCCCATTGCCGCATTCAGCCGGTCCACTGCCGTCTGCATGTCGTTCATCAGAAAAGGGTCGTGCAGGTCTTCTAGCTGGGGTCTGAAGAAGCGTTTCGCCTCGTCAAAATTTCTTACTCCGCGTTGAACAAGCAGCTCGCACAAAATGGGGCTGATGCCCAAATCTTTCACGAGATTGTCTTTTTGAGCTTTCTGCTCTTCGTTCAGAGGAGTATATACCCATCTGTTTGTCATTATATAATTTTTTTACTTTCTTTCCGGTGCGGTTTTGTGAAAAAGTGCCATTTCATCGACAAAAAAACCGCTTGGCAGGCTTGAGCTGTTATCAAAGAATCTCCAAATTATCACCATTCAAGCTCTGTGCCGTATCGTTTGCCATAATGACGAAAAATATTACGGCAATATATTATCGTAAAGATAGTAAACAATTCTCAGACGATGTTCAAAAAAAGGGTAAAGAAATGAAATAATATGAAAAAAGTCTTTTGAAAGTTGTTTTTGCTCGAAGTTTTGAAAAAAAAAGGGGCTTTTTTTAGGTTGGCCGAAACAAAATAACGTAACTGTTGTTTTTATGTCAGTCGGATATGTCGAATGTTATTTTTAGTATTAAACTTAAAATGATTTTTATGAAACGTGTTTTAATTACATTAATGTCTATTTGCGTGTGGGGCGTTGAGGCTTTCGCCTGCACGGGGATTTCGCTGAGCGCTGAAGACGGAAGTTATATTCAGGGCAGAACGATAGAGAACTCGAAAATGAGTCTGCTGAGCGAATATGTCATAATTCCGCGAGGCGAGTCGCTTTCTTCCTTCACGCCTGTTAATGCAGACGGTATGAAGTTCAAGGCCAAGTACGGGGTGGTGGGGCTGTCTGTAGTTCAAAAGGAGTTTATTGCGGAGGGAATAAATGAAAAAGGCCTCTCGGCAGGTCTGTTCTTTTTTCCGAACTATGGAGGTTACAAGCCTTTTGTCGAGATTGACGAGTATTACACTATCGGCGATTTGCAGCTTGTGCAGTGGATGCTGACGCAATTTTCTTCTGTAGATGAGGTTATTGAAGGGCTGGAGACAGTCCGGGTGGCTGGGCTGGACGCTCTTGCGGTGGTTCATTGGCGAATAGCCGACGCCTCTGGCAGGCAGGTTGTCCTTGAGTTTGAAGATGGTGTCCCGCTGGTGTATGAGAACGTGGTGGGCGTGATAACTAACTCTCCAAGTTTCGACTGGCATCTTACTAACTTGAACAATTATGTGAATCTGTTTTCTGGCGATGCTCCGGACAAGATGATGGGTGAGTTTCGGGTTTCCCCGATTGGGGGCAACAGCGGATTTCTTGGTTTGCCTGGCGACGCAACTCCGCCTTCTCGTTTTGTGCGCGCCGCTTTTTATAAGGAGACGGCTCCTCGGTTGGCTACGGCGGAAAAGACCGTGATGCAGTGTTTTCATATTCTTAATAATTTCGATATTCCTATCGGAACGGAACATGAGATCGGAAAGGCTCCTGATCTGCCGAGCGGGACTCAATGGACATCTGTTATAGATTTGACAAACAGAAAGGTTTATTACAAAACGTTCCGTAACAACACGATAAGATGTATTGATTTGTCAAGTATAAATTTTGCAAAAGTGAAATATCAGTCTCATCCGTTAGATGAGTTGGAGAAACAACCAATAGAGATGATTAAAGTCAAATAGCCGTAGCTTTGTTTTGCCAGATGCAGTGCCGGATTGCGGCGCTGCATTTTTTTTAGGCGGGTTCTGTGTAAATGTAGATTGCGTTTTGCTATGCGTATTTGCTCTTTCGCGCTTGCACATCTAAAAATTTTTCTATAACTTGCCACTTATTATCAGTGAGATTTGATGGATAATGATTCGTTTCTTTATTTTTTTATATCCTTAAGTTATGAAAAAAATATCTATTTATCAAGCTGATAGTTAATGTTTTAAGTGTAATTTTGAGAGTTTTTTCAACCTCTCAATTTAGTTTTTAATTAAATTTAAACAACTTCTAAAGTAAAAATATATGAAAGCTAAATTATTACTATTCTCTATAGTTCTTATTTTTGCAGGTGCTGACGCTTTCGCGCAGTGCAAGGGCAATTGCCGTAACGGCAAAGGTGTTTATACGTTTAAAGACGGCGAAGTGTACAACGGTACGTTCAAGGATGGCCAGTTTGACGGCAAAGGCACTTATACCTATAAATCTGGTGCTAAGTATGTCGGCGAGTATGTAGCAGGGAAACGTCATGGACAGGGTACTTTCACATATCCTAATGGCGACATCTACACAGGCGACTTCGTGAACGGAGTGCCGGAAGGAAAGGGTGTTTACACATTTGCTACAGGAGACCGTTATGAAGGAGAGTTCAAGAACGGCGAGCGCAATGGACAGGGCGTTTACATCTTTGCTTCGGGAACAAGACAGACAGGTATATTTGAGGATAATGAACTTATAGAAGAGATTAGCATCGAAAGAAAGAAGACAGATGAAGAATGGAAAGACAATGTAGAAGACATCTATGCCTATCCAGAGGCTTTTATTGTGTTTTCTGCAGATAACGATTCCTTTACAGGAGGTGAAGTTAAGAAAGCGAAACTTCTTTCAGCCAAAAGTGTTTTAGCACGTGACAGATGTGAAACGAGAGAAAGGAAGACGGGTAGGGCAATACAAATAGGATACGACAACGCAAGATATACCACTCTAAGTTTTGACTTGTTTTATTTTGATCCACAAACAGGCTCTGCCATTACTCTACACTCTGATTCTGAAAAAATAACAGAAGAAATGAAGTGGCAAATGAAACAAATGAATACAAATGACATTTTCAGGATTATTAGAATTTTTGTTTGGGGTGTTGATGGGTTCAAGCGTCAATTACCAGACATAGAAGTGGTTGTCAAGTAATGTAGAGACCTAATATTTGTGAATTATTACGTGTTAGCAAATAAATTTGGATAATCATCAAAAAAGGTCACTCAAAGTGTACTTCTAACTTGAATGTGCTAAAGAGCGATAATTTCGCTCGGAATAAATGATTCCTTTCTTTATTGTACCGAACCTCTACGGTTATGAAAAATCATGCGTATATTAAATTGATAATCAATATTTTAATTGTAAATTTGAGAGTTTTAAATCTCTCAAATTATTTTTTTGAATTAAAATTAAACAGCTTCTAAACTCTGATTCATCTCTAAAAGGAGAAAGCAGAATTTTAGTTGTTTTTTATCAATAAATTAGGCACTGCTCAAACCCCAGTGTCTGAAAATTCACTATCAGTCTTCCTTGATAGATTCTAATATTTTCTCTATTTCCGCATCGGTCTGAAACAGTTTCTCTTTGCATATCTTTATCAGCTCAGTGGCACGTTTTACCTTTTTTGAAAGTTCGTCGAGGTCAAGAGTCTCGTTTTCAACAGATTTGACAATCTCTTCAAGCTCTTTTATTGATTCGCTGTAATTTTTAGATTTGTTAGTCATACATTACTATTTTTTAAGTTTTATATTGTTTATTTCTGATGTCAGATTGCCGTCAATCAGGAGAGTCGTGATTTCGTCGCCATTTTTTATCTCCTTTGCAGATTTCAGAACCTTTCCGTTGATTAACGTCAGCGAATAGCCGCGCCTTAGCATAAACTCAGGCGAAGCCATGTTTACAAGGCTTTCCAGCAGCTCTAAGTTGTGCTTTTGACGTTCGAAATTTTTGCGCAGATTGTTTTCGAGTTTGAACGTGAGGTCTGCCAGTTCGCGTTTTTTGTGCTCTTTCATAGACTTGGCGCCAAGTGCCAGCCTCGTCTGTTTTTGCATTAGGGAAGCCTCTTCCTGTTTCAAGTGCAGCTTTGCAGATCTGGACAGTGCCGATTCGACATTGTTCATGCGGAGTTTCTCGTTAGTCAGTCTGCGTGTGACGAGGTCAGTCAACATTGCAGATTCGCTGTTTAAGGTCTCTTCTGCGAGCATGGCTCTCTCTATAAGGAAGGCGGCTACTGCGGTCGGGGTTTTGCATCGTGTGTTTGCCACAAGGTCAACAACCGACTCGTCGCGTTCGTGCCCAATGCCTGAGATTACGGGCAACGGAAACTGAGCGACGCAAGAGGCAAGCTCGTAGTCGTCAAAGGCGAGCATGTCTGTCGTGGCGCCGCCGCCGCGTATGATGGCCACAGCGTCAAACTTTTCTTCGTGCAAGCAGATGCGGTCCAGAGCCTCGATGACAGACTTGTGCGCGTTGTCTCCTTGCATTATGGCAGGGAACAGTTTTGTGTAAAACACGTATCCTCTGTTGTTGTTTGAGATTTGGTCGGAGAAGTCGCCGTAGCCCGCTGCCGTAGCCGAAGATATTACCGCGATTCGCTGCACAAGCAAGGGCAGCCGGAGGTCGTGGTTCATGTCGAACACGCCGTCGGACTTGATTCTGTTTATCGTTTCCTCCCTTTTTTTTGCAAGGTCGCCTATGGTGTAAGTAGGGTCAATGTCCTGAATCACAAGGTTGAATCCGTACAGTTCGTGGAAAGAGACAGATACGTTTACCAGCACCTTCAGCCCTGCGGCGAGCCTTTGTTTTGCAGTTTGCTCAAAATAGGGCTTGAGCATTCTGTAAGTGTTGTTCCAAATGGAAGCTTTGCTTTTTGCCACAATCATACGTCCGGAATTGTCTTTCTCTACAAGTTCGAGGTAACAATGTCCGTTGGCGTTTTCTCTTATTTCGCTTATTTCAGCAGAAATCCAGCAGCCGCAAAATGCAGGTTGCTGAAGTTCCTGTTTGACCAGCTCCAGCAACTTTTTTAGAGATATGGCATCTTTAGGTTGCATCATTTGCGTCTGTCAATAAACTTAATAGGTTTGCGGCTTGTCTGAGGGAACTGTATTTTGTGAATTTCCTCTGGCGACTCGAACGAGACTGCCGGAGCCACGCGCACTTTGGCGCGGAACAGGTCCTTGATCTGTTTTTCAAACTTTTCGCAGCCGCATCTGGAACCTACTCTGACAAGAATCTCGTCTGTCCCGATTTCGTTAGTGTAAGCTTCAATTATGTAATTCTCAACGCCTTCGATGTTGTTGATTACGTCAAAGAGCGCAGGTGGGTATAGCGATGTGCCCTTATATTTTATCATTTGAGACTTTCGTCCGACAACCGAACTTAGTCGCATAGTGTTACGTCCGCATTTGCAAGGCTCTTTGTGATGGTAGCATATGTCGCCCGTCTTAAATCTGACAAGAGGCATACCCTCTACGCCTAGGTGCGTGATTGTCACTTCGCCTGGCTCGTCGTCATTTACCGGCTTGTCGTTTTCGTCAAGGAACTCGACGATGATAAGCTCAGGCTGCAAATGTCCTCCGCACCCTTCCGCGCATTCAGAAAATGCCGTCTGCATCTCCGTCGAAGCGTAAGTCATGAAGAGCTGCAACTCAGGCCAGCGTTCGTGTATGTGTTGGTTGAGCGGAGTCAGGCTGTAGTCTTTGTTTCTGAGAGCTTCGCCTATGCAGATTGCCTTTTTTAGCGGCGATTTATGATAGTCAATTCCGTGAGCCTCTGCGTATTCCATCATTTTTAGGAAAAAAGACGGCACGGCCATGCAAGTGGTTGGCTGCAGGCGGTGTATGGTGTCCCACTGAAGCTCCGGAATGCCGTTTCCCACGCGCACCACGCCGGCCCCAAGCTCTACAGCCCCAAGGTAATAGGCCATGCCGGCCATGAATCGCTTGTCGAGCGTGAGCATCAGCTGAATGGTGTCATCCTTTGTCAGCCCGGCGTTTGTGAATGTGAGGTATTCGTTATATGCAAGCCTCTCGAGGTCGTTTTTTGTCAGCCCGACGATAACCGGGTCGCCCGTTGTGCCAGAGGTGGTTACAATATCAACCAGATCTGATTTAGGGACGCAGAAAAATTGGTCGTTAAACTCTTGCAGTTCCTTTTTTGTTGTAGTAGGAATTTTGCGTAAGTCTTCAACACATCTGATTTCGTCGAAAGAGATTCCGTTTTTAGCGAAAAGCTCTTTGTAGTATGGCGAGTTGTTTTTCAAATATTGCATCTGTTCCCGCAACCGCTCGTTCTGAAACGCTTCGATTTCGGAAACTGATTTGAACTGTATGTCAGGGTTCTTTTGCATCGTGTTTAAATATGTTTTATACTTAGCGATAGCACAAGGAAATTTGCGTCGCTTCGGTATATGTTAATCTTCCAGTTTCTTTTTGATTGCCTCTCTCTCTGCGGCTTTAGGGATTTCGAGCGACAAGGCTTTCGTCCAATTGCTGCGAGCCTGCTCTGCGTTGCCTTTAGCTTGAAAAGCGTCGCCAGCCAAGTCGTAAGCCTGATAGAAATTAGGGTTGAGAGCCGTCATTTCGTGAATTTTGTCGTCTGAAATATCCTCGCCGTTATCTATTTTTTTTGTGAGTTCTTTTTTTGCAGTCCTGAATTTTAAGAAATTTTCAAAAGCCTCAGAGTGCAAAAGGGTGTCGGCCTGCACGTCCAAGGAGTCTGTTCTGAAAACATTGCAGTCCTGAGTGTTGGAGAATGCAGACTTTAAGTCGTAACATATAAACTTCCCAAGTTGATAAGGGGCGGTGGAGACCCACATTTTCAGTTCCTTTGGCGAGAATACCACGGAGTGGTGGGCTATAAGCTGATTCAGAGCCTTTTCGTTGCCAAGACCGATGTTTTTGTCGTTCGCACCTTTAGTGTCTCTCAAGATGGAAATCGCCTTGGTGTAGTCTATCGGACTGAGTTTTGCAATCAGCTCTTCAGCTCTTTTCTGTCTGTAAGGACTGTCGCTTGTCTCTATGTTTTTTATGTTGAATTCGTCGTTTTTTAAAGCCTCGCTTTGGTAATGGTTAGCGCAGACCAGCGAGTTTGAGCTAGATTCAAAAATGGCGGTCTTGTCGATGGACTTTTCAATTATTGCGGCTCTGTTTTCCAAAGCGGAGCCAATCAGCAGGGATTCAGACACGAATGTTTGCGCTTTTTCTGCAATTGCGTATGCCTCTTGTATAGTTGATGCATATTGCAAGATTTGTCTTGCGAGGATAGATATAGGCATGGACGTTGACGTAGGCATAGATGACTCTGCCGCGTTGATTGTCACTGTAAGCCCTTTCTCGTTCATTCCAGAGAGTACGCCAGTCATGCCAGCCCAGCCTATCATTGCGAATTTATGTCCGTCAGTAGGGTTGAAGAAAGAGACAAGTTTGTTTTTTGCGAAGTCTTCGCCTACGAAAAAGTCAAAGTTCCTGCCTATGACAAGATTGCCGTCTGCGCTGGCACTGTCCCATGCCGCGAAAGAAGTGCAGCCTACCAGCATATAGTCCTGCATTGCATGCCCAATATCGTGAGCCGCATGGAAGTTCAGTTGCCGTCCGAACGGATTGCCTACAAAATCGAACTCGTGAGAGCAGGAGAGCGACAGACCGTAAATTTCAGTTTGATTTTCCTCAGGAATATAGTCGGTGATATTCCGGTTGAAGAAGTTAATGAGCTTTATTAAAGACTTCTGATGCGTTTCAGATGGCACGAACACTTTAAGCTGATCCACAAAGTACGACTCTTGAAGATAGAGCAAATCCTTGCTCAGCTTACCAAAAGCTGTGCCGCGCTCCAAAGCGTTGCCTTCCACGTAAATGTCGTATAAGCCGTCGGCGTTTTTCCGAATCCAGTTTCGGCCTAATTTTTTTGTGCAGCTATCTTGAACAATCTCTTCGCTGAAGATAGGCGGAGTCTCCAGATTTGGAGCAACAATAGAGTCTGCGGCGCTATATACATATAACACCAAACTGGCGGCGGACAAAAGAACCACCCCAACTATTATTGTCAATATTTTCAGGAAACGCCGCATGATGAAAATCACCTAAGTCTGATAGGAATGTTCTGGTCTGCAAGATACCTTTTTAAGTCAGGTATCGCAATTTCGTGGAAATGGAAGATGGATGCCGCCAAAGCCGCGTCAGCCTTGCCGTTTTCGAACACGTCCTTGAAATGCTCCATAGTTCCAGCGCCTCCCGAAGCGATAACCGGGATTGAAAGCGATTCAGACAGCACTTTCAGAGCGTCGTTTGCAAAACCTTGCTTCACGCCGTCGTGGTTCATGCTGGTGAAGAGTATTTCGCCCGCTCCGCGTTCCTGCGCCTCTTTGGCCCAAGAGAATAGCTTCTTGTCGGTCGGCACACGTCCTCCGTTAAGGTAGCAAGTCCATTCTCCGCTTTCGTCAAGCTTGGCGTCGATTGCCACGGTGCAGACTTGGCTGCCGAAGTTCTTTGCCACTTGAGTAATCAATTCAGGGTTCTTTATAGACGCAGAATTGATGGAGACCTTGTCGGCCCCGGCCGCAAGCAATGTGTCCACATCTTTCAGTTCATGGATGCCTCCGCCCACAGTAAACGGAATGCTTATGTTTTCAGCGATTCTCTTCACGAGGTCCACGAACGTTTTTCTCCCTTCGTGAGATGCTGTGATATCCAAAAAGACGAGCTCGTCCGCCCCCTGACGGCTGTATTCAGCCCCCAGTTCCACAGGGTCGCCCACATTGCGAATATTTACAAAATTGACACCTTTCACGGTCTGTCCGTCTTTGATGTCAAGGCATGGTATAATTCTTTTTGCTAACATTTTTTGAAATTTACAGTGATAAGAAGTTGTTCAAGACAATCTCGCCAAGCTCTCCGCTCTTTTCAGGATGAAACTGAACGGCGTAGAAATTATCTTTGTGAAGCGCCGCGCTGTAAGGGTGGATGTAGTCCGTGGTTGCGATAGTGTCCGCCCCCACAGTAGCGTAGTAACTGTGCACATAGTAAAAATAAGGGTCGTCAGGAAGCCCTTTGAACAGAGCGTTTCCGGACGGCGCGATTGTGTTCCAGCCCATGTGCGGGACTTTGTTGAACTGCGCGTTCGGCTCGAAGCGTTTCACCTCCTCGTCGAATATTCCGAGGCACTTCACGTTTCCTCCCTCTTCAGACGACTTGCACATCAGCTGCATTCCGATGCAGATGCCGAGAGTGGGCTGTTTCAGACCTCTTATCACTTCGTCCAGCTTGTGCTGGCGGAGGTAGTTCATCGTAGTTTCCGCCTCGCCCACGCCTGGGAATATCACCTTGTCTGCAGAAACAATCTTCTCTATGTCTCCGGTAATCTCGGCTTCAATCCCGAGACGCTTCATCGCATAGTCAACAGAAAATATGTTGCCAGCGTTATATTTGATAATAACAACGTTCATCTTTTATCTTAAAATCTGTTTCTGCAAAGTTAAATTTTTAATTGGTAATATAGTGCAAATTGCGCAATTTTTTTAGAGCAAGGTTTTGAGGAACTATTGAATTTCGCAAATCATGAAAAATAAAACAGTAGGATAGTTGCGAGTTTGGGATAAAAGAATTATCTTTGCGGGGTCAAAACTAAAAGAAGTTTAATTTTAAATCAAAAAAAGAATGGCAACTAAGATTAGATTGCAAAGACACGGCCGCAAGGGGTACGCGTACTACCACATCGTCGTAGCTGATAGCAGAGCGCCACGTGATGGTAAATTTATTGAACGTATCGGATCTTACAATCCGAATACAAATCCTGCTACTGTTGATATTAACTTCGATAGAGCTTTGTATTGGGTTGAAGTTGGTGCTCAGCCAACAGATACTACAAGAAACCTTTTGAGCGACAAAGGTGTTTACATGATGAAACACTTGCGTGGCGGGGTTAAGAAAGGTGCTTTCTCTGCAGAAGAAGCTGAAAAGAGATTTGAAAAGTGGTCAGCTGAAAAAGAAAGCAAGATTCAGGCTGAAAAGTCTAAATTGGCTAAAGGCAAGGAAGAAAAGGCAAAAGAACGTTTGGTTGCAGAACAGGCTGTAAACAAGGCTAAGGCTGAGGCTGTTGCTAAGAAGAAGGCTGAAGCTGCTGCCGCTGCTGCTGAGGCTGCCGCAGAAGCTCCTGCAGAGGAAGCTCCAGCTGCAGAAGAAGCTCCTGCTGCTGAATAATCAGTTCTTGACTGAGAAGATAAAACCGGGCCTTTGAAGGCTCGGTTTTTTTATTGCGAGGCAAAATACTCGCAATTAATGTAAAATCTAAAAATGTTATTATGAAAATAAAACGTTGTTTGGTGGCGGTTGCCGCATTGTTGATGGCGAACGTAGCTTTAGTCGAGTTGTCTGCCCAGACTGTTTTCAAAGGATTCCTTCTGAGATCAAATGAAAAGATGGATTTTGTCAGTGAAGAGTGGGTTAGGGAAGGCCTTTCTGAATCTGAGAAAAAGGAGCGTTTAGAATCGTTAGGAGAGGATGCGTCGGAAGAAAAGAAAAAATCTGTTCAAGATGCGCAAGTTTGGAAACGTAAGGAGGTTAAGAAAAATGGTTATGAAATTATCGCCCTAAATGTGGAGATGGAGTTTTCTGTTGATGCTTATCCTTACCGAGATAACCCTTATCTGCAGGAGGACATCGTCAAGTTTATATCAAAACCAGGGACATATCCAGACTCTTTGGAGAAGGTGATGTGCGCTCATATAAAAGACGCGAAATCGGTTGATGGTATTTCTAAAAAACTTAAAAAGGTAAAGGGGTATCAATCGTTTGTGGGTGGTGACACGGCATCGTATATTGCTGAAATTGCAAAATATAAAGAGAGTCGAGGAAGAGCCTGTGAGTTCTGGCGTTTTATGAAAGTGTCATTGGAGAATGGCGTTCTGTATCTTAAAGAAAATAAGGGTTCCGGCTATAAAAAGACGCTGGGCGTATATGATGCGGAAACGGGTAAGCGAATTGTGCCGGAAGATTTGCTTACAACTCTGAAACTTCAGAATTGGAAAGACTCTGTCACTATATGTGGGGTAGCGGGAATAGAAGGGGAGGACATCAGTTTCTATTACGAAGGAGGGGATTTTTACTGTCATACTTTAAAAAAAGATAGTCCGATGTTAACTCCATACGCTAAGTCGTTGATGGCTAAGGATAAAGGGTATGCGGTGACCACGAATGTGAATGAATATGGCGACCAGATTCGTTCTTTTTTGATAAAAAGGGTAAATGGCGGATATGAAGACCGTACGGTTTATCTTCCTGTGCAATTGAAGGGTTGTAAAAACACTCAGAAGGTTAGAAACAGGATGATGAAGGTTATGTTTGGCAGTGCTGATGGAGATGAGGTGAGTTTGATTGTAGAAGGTGTGAAAAAATGGGTGCCGGAGTATGGCAGAGGTTCTCAAATGCTTTTCAATGTAGGAGACGGATTGGTCTCGTTCGGTTTTGAGAATTTGTCAACATACAGTAATGTCAGTAACACTTTTATTGTTTTCGACAAAACTACAGGCGAGGAGATTGGCGTGGATGATTTGATAAAGGACAAAAAAGGATTCATGGATTATGTCAATTCGCATAATGTGTATTTTGCAGGTTTTCTTTTTGATTCGACGAATGTGGACAGAGGAACTAAAGTTGGCAGCGAAATCCGCGGCTACCTGAAGCATTCTGGCGGTTATCTTGCTCCGTTTAAAGGATTAAGCGAATTTCCTACATCATGGTGGTTTGCCTTCATCAAGAAGGACGATTTTGTAGTTGTGGAATTTAACACTAAGCAGAGTCGTGTGTTTTTGAACTATAGTGACATTAAGGCTTTTATCGATCCTAAGTATCATGATATAATGGACCGTGCTGTGAAGTCGATAAAAAAGTGATTTTTCTGGTTGTTCAAAAGATAAGCGTAAATAAGGTAGAGGTTCTTACCTTATAATAAAAAAGGGCGTGTCGACAGACACACCCTTTTTATGTAAATCATCGTGGATGAGATTATTTTCCACGGATAGCCTTGATACCAGGAAGAACCTTACCTTCCATATATTCCAACATAGCTCCACCACCAGTAGAAACGTAGCTAACTTTGTCAGCAAGCTTGTTCTTGTTGATAGCCGCAACAGAGTCGCCGCCACCGATCAAAGAGAACGCGCCGTTGTCCTGAGTAGCCTTAGCCACAGCCTGAGCTACAGCAGAAGTGCCCTTAGCGAACTTGTCGAACTCGAACACGCCCATAGGACCGTTCCAAAGAACTGTCTTAGAGTTAGCGATAACGTCGCTGAAAGTAGCGATAGTTTCGTCAGCGATGTCAAGACCCATCCAGCCTTCTGGAGTTTCGTTAGTCTTAGAAGTGTTAGTGTTAGCTTCCTTGTCGAACTTGTCAGCGTTAACAGCGTCAGTAGGCAAGTAAACCTTAACGCCTTTGTCCTTAGCCTTCTTCAAAACTTCAAGAGCGAGGTCAAGTTTGTCTTCTTCGCAAAGCGAGTTACCGATCTGACCGCCCTGAGCCTTGATGAATGTGTAAGTCATACCGCCGCCGATGATAAGGTTGTCAACACGGTCAAGCAAGTTTTCGATAATCATGATCTTGTCAGAAACCTTAGCGCCGCCCATGATAGCAGTGAACGGCTTCTGTGCTTCGTTCAACACCTTGTCCATAGCCTTAAGCTCGCTGTTGATAAGGAAGCCGAACATCTTGTTAGCTTCGTCGAAATAGTCAGCGATAACAGCAGTAGAACCGTGTGCGCGGTGAGCAGTACCGAACGCGTCGTTCACATAAACGTCTGCGTAAGAAGCAAGTTTCTTAGCGAAATCTTTCTGTTTGTCTTTCAAAGCGTTCTTTGCTGCCTTCTTTTCTTCGTCAGAAGCGAACTCGCCGCGAGGCTTGCCTTCTTCTTCTTCGTAGAAACGTAGGTTTTCAAGCAAAAGCACTTCGCCAGCCTTAAGGGCAGCAGCCTGAGCCTCAGCCTTCATGCAGTCGTCGCAGAACTGGATAGACTGTCCCAAGTTCTTTTCGATAGCAGAGATAATCTGTTTCAAAGAGAATTTAGGGTCTGGGTTCTGTTTTGGACGACCCATGTGAGACATCAAAATAGCCGAACCGCCGTCTGCCAAAATTTTCTTGATTGTAGGAAGCGCGCCACGGATACGAGTGTCGTCACTAACTTCTCCAGTCTCTTTGTTCAATGGAACATTGAAGTCCACGCGAACGATTGCCTTCTTTCCGGCAAAGTTGAAATTGTCAATTAATTGCATAATTACTATATTAAATAAATTCTATCTATTCGTAAAAAGAAGATAAAAACGACCCATTGCGGGAATCAGATGCAAATATAGTTTTTTTGATTTTTATATCCTACAATAAAGGACGATTTTTTGAAACCTCTAATAAGCCTTTCAATTTTAACATGGCGCAATTTGCTGTAACGGGAACTGTCTTTCGGTGATCGGACGTTGCCGTTTGGATAAATAAAACTGACATTTTGTCATTTAGTCTGACATCGGAAGGTCTATTTTTGATTTTAGTCTGACAAAAGAATCATTGTGGACGCACTTTTTAGGATTGGCACAGCTTTTGCAAAATATTTAATGAGCGGCGGCGATAAAGAGCCGGGCGCAAATTGTTAAAGAAATAAGTAATATAAAAACATAGGAAAAATGGGAAAAATTATTGGTATCGACTTAGGAACAACTAACTCTTGCGTTTCTGTAATGGAAGGCAACGAGCCTGTGGTTATCACTAATAGCGAAGGTAAGCGCACAACACCTTCGGTTGTCGGCTTCATTGCTGGCGGTGAACGTAAAATCGGAGACCCTGCAAAGCGTCAGGCGGTTACAAACCCGCTTAAGACTGTTTCGTCTATCAAACGTTTCATGGGAGAGTCTTTCGACAATGTGGCGGATGAAATCAACCGTGTGCCGTTCAAGGTGGTGAGAGGGGATAACAACACTCCGCGCGTTGACATCGACGGACGTCTTTACGCTCCTCAGGAAATCTCTGCTATGGTGCTTCAGAAAATGAAGAAGACTGCTGAAGATTATCTTGGTCAGGAGGTTACAGATGCGGTTATCACTGTGCCTGCTTACTTTAACGACGCTCAGCGTCAGGCTACTAAGGAAGCTGGTGAAATTGCAGGTCTTAACGTGAGACGTATCGTGAACGAGCCGACTGCTGCCGCTCTTGCTTACGGTCTTGATAAGAAGAACTCGGACATGAAGATTGTTGTGTTCGACTGCGGTGGCGGTACTCATGACGTGTCTGTGCTTGAACTTGGCGACGGCTTGTTTGAGGTTAAGTCAACTGATGGTGATACTCACCTTGGCGGTGACGACTTCGACCAGAAGATCATAGACTGGCTTGTGCAGGAGTTCAAGGACGAAAACAGCGGCATCGACTTGAGCAAGGACCCAATGGCTTTGCAGCGTCTTAAAGAGGCGGCAGAAAAGGCTAAGATAGAATTGTCTAACACAGTTTCAACTGAAATTAACTTGCCTTATATCATGCCGGTTGACGGTGTGCCTAAGCACTTGGTTAAGACTTTGACTCGCGCTAAGTTCGAACAGCTGGTTGACGATTTGGTTCAGCGCACTATCGAGCCGTGCAAGACTGCTTTGAAGAATGCTAACTTGAATGTCAGTGATATTGACGAAATCATCTTGGTGGGCGGTTCTACTCGTATCCCGGCTATCCAGGCTGCGGTTGAGAAGTTCTTCGGAAAGGCTCCTTCTAAGGGCGTTAACCCGGACGAGGTTGTGGCTATCGGAGCAGCTATTCAGGGTGGTGTGCTTACTGGTGAGGTTAAGGATATCCTTTTGGTTGACGTTACTCCGCTTTCTCTTGGTATCGAAACTATGGGTGGCGTGATGACTCGCCTTATCGAATCTAACACAACGATTCCGACAATGAAGTCTGAAACGTTCACTACGGCTGTCGACAACCAGTCTTCTGTTGAAATTCACGTACTTCAGGGCGAACGTTCTATGGCTAAGGATAACAAGACTATCGGACGTTTCCACTTGGACGGTATTCCTGCTGCTCCGCGCGGTGTGCCGCAGATTGAGGTCTCTTTCGACATCGACGCTAACGGTATCCTTAACGTTTCTGCTAAGGACAAGGCTACTGGCAAGTCTCAGAGCATCAGAATTGAAGCTTCTTCTGGATTGAGCGACGACGAAATCAAGCGCATGAAGTCTGAAGCGGAAGCTAACGCAGCTGCCGACGCTAAGGAAAAGGAACGTGTTGACAAAATCAACCAGGCTGACAGCATGATCTTCAACACAGAAAAGCAGTTGAAGGAACTTGGTGACAAGTTGCCTGCTGATAAGAGACAGTCTATCGAAGCTGCTCTTGCAAAATTGAAAGAGGCTCACAAGTCTCAGGACATTGCGGCTATCGACACTGCTCTTAACGAGCTGAACAGCGTGTTCCACGCAGCTTCTCAGGACATGTACAACGCTCAGGCTCAGCAACAGCAGCCGCAGGGTGGTGCAGGACAGCAGTCAAACGGCTCTAACAACGGAGACGTGACTGACGTTGACTTCGAAGAAGTAAAGTAAGACAGATAATTTTATATATATCGAATAATCAAACAGCGTGTAGCTCAATGAGTTGCACGCTGTTTGTTTGTATTACCCTTTTGACCTATAGGTCTTTATTGATGGGTTTTTCTTGGCATTGAATGGCGAGTAGCATATTTACTGCAACAAAATGGGGACAGCCCGTCTCGGACAGCCCCCATTTGTTTTAACATGCTTCACGCATTACAATCCTATTCCTCGTGGAGTTGCTCCCCAGCAGAGCTCCGCTATGCTTCAGACTGCGGAGCAAAGGTAATAGCATCTGTTGATATAGACAAATTACATGCTACAATTTCAGCCTGCAAAATGACCTATACGCCTAAATCTTTTGCCATATTATTAATATTTCAAACCAAAATTGATTAAGGCCAGAAACGAGTGAACTCTTGATTGTTCAGTTGGTCAATCTACAAGTTTTTAAGAAGAGTAATTATTTATTCCTCGACGTTGTCATCAGTCTCAGGTCTAAATTCGAATAGTAACTCTTCCGGAGATATATTACATTCTTCAAATAAAGTGTGTAATATATTTATTTTGGTCGAAGTGCTATTGTCTGTCCAAATATATATATTCGGAGCTAATTCTTTTCTCCATGACTCGGGAGTTGTTGAGAACCCCGTTTTTTCATTAGCACAAAGCCATTCTATAGTTGAACGTTTTTCAAGTAACAAATGATGGCAAACTTGAATTAACATCTCTTTCCATGTATTCACTGTATTACGAACTCCAAATAAGTGGTAAGCTTGAAGTTTTTTACCCGTAAATTCGAAATCCTCATTATCTAGTGAAACAGTTTCAACTTCTTGTTTAGAAGGTTCGAAATCAGAGTTTGGCATAGGCCATAATTTCATGCAAATTTCAAGCAAATCGTGTTGCCTTTGTTTCAGTTCTTTTTCCGTCCATTTCTCACACGATTTCAAATAGTTATTCAAACGGAATGCACTATCTTTGAAACCTTTCTCCATGTCTCTCTTTTCAATAAAAGCAAGATTGCTATATTGCGAATTATAGCCAGTAAGCGTAAGATTTGCCATTGTGTGAAGATATTGGTCATGGATTCTTTCCCAATCTTCACCTAAAGCTGTTTTCCACTTATCAGACAAAGTTTGTGGCATGATATGTTCTATGGAGATGTTTTTTTCTGTCAGTTCCTTCACTATATCATGTTGTTCTTTGTTATCTTGGTTTTCCATACGTTCCATGATAAACATGCGGGTATTGGTTGGCATCTTATAGACCTGACGTGTTTTAAAGTCGCCTCTTACCTCCTCATCAGAAGGGAATACGGAAGAACGTCCTTTTTTCAATAAGACATAAGTCAGTACATCATAATACGAAGGTGCAATACCAGCATCAGCTTTATTGATATGATTCAGTACATCTCTATGGAGCGTTGCGAACACTTTATTCAAAGCATTTGAGGGGAGGTTACAGATGATTCTACGTGCCCAGTAAGCTTCTATCACATCAAGTACACGATAAATCTCGTTTTCGCTTAATCCAACTATTGATGTATAGTCGAAGAAAGCCATAAAGAATGGGTAAGCAACAGTAGAATCTAGCGTTCTTAGCTGGTTTAACTTTTTGTTGAGTTTAACTGTGCTTATCGTAGCACTATCCACTTGGCTATATATCTTGGCATAGTGATGCATATCTTCCAAGAGCCTTGCCCTATCAATATTTGCAGATTCGGCATATTCCTTAAAAATAAAGTATATTTTATCGTTACGACCAATCTTTCCCTGTTTCATGGTCAAGTAATCGCGCACAAAAGAAGATGGGTCATACTTTGTGAACTCTTCAATAGGGTTCCAGTATTGAGTATACAAATTATCCTGCTCTGCTGGAGCTAACGACATCAACAGATAGTTGCGTATTTTGTCTGCTTCACTCAAATCTAGACCTGTAGAGTTCAGACTTTCGAATATCAACTGAGGGTCGTCATCTTCATCAAGACGAATATTGATAACTTCCAGTTTTTTGATGGTCTCAAAGAGTTCATCGATTGTTAAGCCGGCACGGGTAATATTATCATAGAAGAAGTCATAGTTGCGAGTGACATTCGATTCTTTGATGTGTTGTTCTTTCGGCTTATACAGCAGAGCATCAAAAGCCTGCATATCTTTCTTGATAGGCTTAAGTTTTACCTTTCGTTCATCTTCTTGGTATTCGTCCACCAAATAACGTTTGAAGATTTTCTCTGTAAGTTTAGCGTCCGTTGCTTCTATCAATCCATCTTTTTGGGCATTGACCATCGCAATGAGCAACAATGATACAGTAGTAATTCGTTGTTGACCATCAATGATGAATCTATCTTCTGTTCCTGATTGGATACTTGACACTATACTCCCAAAGAAGTGGCTTTTGCGGTCACTGTTATGCAGTTTCATTAAATCTTGGAATAATTGTTCGCAGTTTTCTTCCTTCCAGTCGTAGTTACGCTGATAAAGAGGAATAATGAATCTCTTGTCTGATCCATCAAAGAATTTTATTAATGGCTGTGCATCTCCTTTCATAAGTTTTACTATTTATTAGTATGCTTCTTGACTCTAGGGATTTATATCCTGTGTCATATTAATTGTTTTTATTCATCAATCGTTTTGCCTCCTGCAACTCCTTTTGCAAAAGGCGTACACGTTCAGCCAATTGTTCCTGACTTGGGAGGGCATCCTTGATTCTGATGGATCTCTACATGATGCCGCCATGGTACTAACGCAAAGGGCAATGGAAATTCTCCAACAACCTGGTGGAGTTTCTCAGAATTTAATTCTGCACCAACTTGGTGCATTTTTGTTGTATATTGATTCTCAATTCTTTGCAATTCTGCACCAAGCTGTTTCAGAATTGTATCTCCTCCTTGGGTGTAAAACAAATACCATTGTTTCATGTACCAAAGATTGCGTACTGAGAATCCGACCGCATCAGGAAACTCACGATTCAAATCGAGACTAACCTGTTCAACAACTCCTGCTCCCCAACGTTCTTCTGCTTTCTTTTGCACCAAGTCACGCCCCAATTGCCAGTTGAACAGAAGTTTTTCCGCATTCACCTTGACTGCAGCTTTTACCTGTGCAGAACGGTAGCGACTCTTAATGTCTGCTATCCAATCCGCATAGTCCGCATCAATGTGGATGTCATGCGACTTCACGATATATGGTTCAGCCTGCGGCTGTATGTCTTTATTTTCTTGTGTCATTTCTTTTGCGATAGAATTTACTATTCACATTTAATAATGTAGCAATTTTATCTAATGTAGCCAAATCAGGCTGACTGGTATTACTACACCATTTGCTGACTGTGCAAGTGGATTTTCCCATTTGTTCTGCCAACCATTTACCTGTCTTTTGCTGTTCAACAAGTACTACTTTGATACAATTTAACTTAGGCATTATATTATATCTTTATTTTCTTGTTTTTCAATTATTTCCCAATGTCCCTTTTTGGTTGCACCTACATGACGAATCTTACCAGCTTTCTTTAGTTTATCCAGCTGCTTTTTGATGCCATCGGGAGTTATACCTATAACTTCTGCAAGCTGTTCTCTTGTTGTAAAAGGATGCTTGCGAATTTCTTCAATTATCCGTTCTGCTGTTGTTTCTTGGGTACTCGATACGTTTTCTTGGGTACGTTCCACCTCATTCCATGAAGTTCCAATAATCATATATCTGCTTTTCAACTCATTCTTTTCACCCATCAACAGATTTCGGAAGAAGCGTTCCAAAAAATCGGTTGTTTCCTTAATGCCATATTGGATATTTGAGTAATTGGCTCTAACGAGTGCATTACGGAAATACTTTGAATTATCCGCAAAGACTTCATTGGCCACTTTAAATCCAAGCTGCTTTAAATATTGAATCGTAAACACAGCTGTTGTTCTGGTATTTCCTTCTCCAAAAGGATGCACCTGCCACACATTGGCAACAAAACGGCTTATATGCTTCACCATTTCATCCATTGTAAGGTTCTTATAAGAGAACTTGTCTTCTTGATCAAACTCATACTTCAATGTAGGCAATATCAACGGAGCATGTTCGTAACGGACACTTTCCCCTTTTAGGACCAATTCTTTTTTGCTGATGTTATAATCACGGTATGTGCCGGCAAACTTGTAAATACCTTCAAATAATGAGCGATGAATAAGTGCGAGGTAATTAGAACCTAAACCGAATGTTTGGTGAGACAGAAGTTGGGCTATACGCACAGCAACCTTGTCAGCTTCTAAAGTACGAGCCTCCTGCTTTAACCCTTCTTGGGTGGTATAATATTCGTCAACCAATCGGCTAACTTCATCAATAGTGATTTCGCCTTCGATATTACGACGAACTGTCTCCAACATGTAATCGGACGGAGTAAGTCCATCTACATCTTGAAGTCCAATGGCGGTCATCCAGTTGCGGACTCTCTCTCGCTTATTGGGTTCACCCTGTATGAGATATTCACTATAGTCTTCCATATCGTATAAGGTATGATATGCAAAATTAATAAAACTACTCAAGAAAAGCGAAGAAACTCTCAAAAAACAAAAGTATTTGGCTATATATTTGCGATTCCATCAATTATTTGGCACTAAAATAGTATACTGAGTACAAACAAAATTATAAAATGATTTCACCAACTATTTATTGGAGTTTTCAATTAGCGATTCTCCACTAGATTGGTGCAGTTTTTTGTGGTTATGAAGAAAAACGTGAATTTTTGCCAAGCCCATTGACGTGCTAATGTCATTGAATGGTCTTGCCTACGTAGAATAACTCTTTGTCGATGAATCTTCAATTATCAAAAATATTTTGTAAATCAGAAGGTTGCTTTGGTTTGTTGCGAAAAAATTCGTACCTTTGCACGCTCTTAGCAAAAAATAGTGCCAAAGCTTGAATTTAGAGGTGTGGTCGAGGTTCGACAGAATGGGATTGCCTCTTATCTTCGTTTCTGAAGATGTTTTCTAATTTTTTCAGTCAGTCTGATTTTGCAAAGATAAGGAAAACGTTTGAGAATGGCGCTTGATTTATTAATTTATAAAGTTAGATTATGACATTTGAAGAATTGGGATTGAAGGAAGAGATCCTAAAGGCTATCGGTGACTTGGGCTTTGTGGAGCCTATGCCGATTCAGGAAAAGGTTACACCATTCTTGCTTGGCGAGGATAAGTCGGACTTGGTGGCTTTGGCGCAGACTGGTACTGGTAAGACTGCGGGTTTTGGTCTTCCGGTTTTGAACCTTATCGATGCGGACGAACGTGCTATTCAGGCGCTTGTGCTTGCCCCTACGCGAGAGCTTTGCATTCAGATTGCTAATGACTTGAACAATTTCTCTAAATATCAGAGAGGAATGAAGGTGGTGCCGGTTTATGGTGGCGAAAGCATCGTGAAGCAGTTTAAGCAGCTTGACGTGCCGCCTCAGGTGCTTGTGGCTACGCCTGGCCGTCTGATTGACCTTATCGAACGTGGAAAAGTGGATTTGTCAACTATCAAATACCTTATCCTTGATGAGGCTGACGAGATGCTGAACATGGGATTCCAGGAGGACATCGAGCGCATTCTTCAGGAGACTCCGGAGGAGCGTCGCACTTTGCTCTTCTCTGCAACAATGCCTAAGACTATCGCCAATATTGCGAAGCGTTACATGAAGGATGCTGTGGAAATTGCTATCGGACGCAAAAACTCTGGCTCTGAAAATGTGAACCATATCTATTATATGGTGCAGGCTAAGAACCGATATGCGGCTTTGAAGCGTGTTGTGGATATTAATCCGGATATTTATGGTATTATCTTCTGCCGCACTCGTCAGGAGACTAAGGATGTGGCGGAAAACCTTATGAAGGACGGTTACAATGCGGACGCTTTGCATGGCGACCTTTCGCAGGTGCAGCGTGACACTGTGATGCAGAAGTTCCGTATCAAGAACTTGCAGCTGCTTGTGGCTACGGACGTGGCTGCCCGCGGTCTGGACGTGAATAATCTTACGCACGTGATTAACTATAACCTCCCTGATGATGTGGAGAGCTACACGCACCGAAGCGGACGTACGGGTCGTGCTAACAAAACTGGTACGTCTATCTCTATCGTCCATTCTAAGGAGGGTCGCAAAATCCGTGAAATAGAGAAAATCATCAACAAAAAGTTTGAGCCGGCTCAGGTGCCGACTGGTCTGGAGGTGTGCCAGAGCCAACTTTTTGCCATGATCGGAAAGCTTCGCAACGCTAATGTGAACGAGGAGCAGATTGACCAGTATCTCCCTATGATTATGGAGCAGCTTGACGGAATGAGCCGCGAACAGCTTGTGAAGAACTTCGTGTCGTTGGAGTTCAACCGTTTCTTGGACTACTACAAGGATGCTGAAGATCTGAATATTCCGGACAAGCCAAGAAAAGACCGCAAGGACCGCAAGTCTAAGGCTGAATGCACAAGACTGAAACTTAATGTGGGCGAGCGCGACGGTTATTCGCCTAAGAGGGTGCTTGGCTTGATTAACGATACTACTAATGACAAAAACATCAATATTCATGACCTTGAGATAACTTCTCGTTACTCCTTCTTTGATGTTGAGAATGAGGACGTGCCGCGTCTGTTCAACGCTTTTGAGGACGTTTATGCTGATGGCTCTATTGTGCTTGCCGAGGTTAAGGGCGACAGAAAGAAGGACGGCGACCGTCGTGAGCGCAGAGAGCGTGAGCGTGACAGAAAGCGCGGACGCGAAAGAGACCGCGGACGTGGAGGAAGAGGCGAGCGCAGAGAGGATAAGAAGGGCGGCTTCAGAGGCAAGAACTCTGACAGCGGAAAAGAGTGGCGCACGCGCAGAGATGAGGGTTTCTCGAGAAAAGACAAGGGTAACCGCAAGAACAAAGACAGTTTCAAAAGAGGCAAGTAATAAGAGCTGGCTTCTGCTGAAAAGTGCAGTATAATGATTTTGCAGGGCCAGCCATCAACGGTTGGCTCTGTTTTGATAATTGGAGATATTTTGAACGACACGTTTCTTACTATATCGGATATTTCGGAAGGTCTGTACAAGGAGAAGGGTAGCAAGTTCCTCGCTTTTGCAATTCCTGTGACGGATGTGGAGGAGGTCAAAGAGCATATTTCTGACTTTAGGAAGATGTATCATGATGCTCGTCATGTCTGCTACGCCTATATGCTCGGGCCTGAGGCGAAGGAATTTAGAGCGAATGACGACGGAGAGCCTTCTGGCACGGCTGGCAGACCTATACTTGGAATTATTCAGTCTAATAATCTGACTAATGTGCTGATTGTGGTGGTGAGGTATTTTGGAGGGACGAAACTTGGTACAAGCGGACTTATTAACGCATATAAGGAGGCGTCGGCAGATGCGGTGCAGAATAATGTTATTGTGGAGAAAACTGTCGATGAAATGGTGAAAATCCGCTTTGAATATCCTTTTTTGAATGATGTGATGAGGATAGTGAAGGAGGAGAGTCCGACGATAGTGGAGCAGTCTTTTGACATGGACTGTTTTATGAGTTTGAGTATTCGCAAGAGGGATATGCCCAAACTCCGCTCCCGCCTTGAGAAGGTGGAGACGCTGGATGTGATAGAGGAGTGAGCAAGATGGTCAAAATGGATTATGATGTGTTCGAATAGACTCTAAGGCAAAATTTTAAAAGAAGGACAATGAAAAAGGAGCAGGGCAATTGGTGCAAACCATCAGCTTTTGCTCCTTTTCTTTATGACAGTTTAATCAATTCTTGTGATTTTAGCACCGAGAGCGTTGAGGCGTTCGTCTATGTTTTCGTAGCCTCTGTCGATTTGCTCAATATTGCTGATGGTGCTTGTCCCTTTGGCGCTAAGCGCCGCGATAAGCAAGGCGATACCCGCTCTGATGTCTGGCGAACTCATGTTTGCAGGGCGCAGCGTGGTCTGTTTCGCAAGTCCGATTACCGTAGCCCTGTGCGGGTCGCAGAGTATGATTTGCGCTCCCATGTCTATCAGTTTGTCAACAAAGAAGAGGCGGCTTTCGAACATCTTCTGATGAATCAGCACGCTGCCTTGAGCCTGGGTGGCAACTACGAGGAACACGCTGAGCAAGTCTGGCGTGAGTCCAGGCCAAGGCGCGTCTGCAAAAGTCATGATAGAGCCGTCTATAAATGTGTCTATCGTGTATTTGTCCTGTTTAGGGATGTAGATGTCGTCACCACGTCTTTCGAGCTTGACGCCGAGCTTTCTGAAAGCGTTAGGAATCATGCCCAATTCGTCGTAATGCACATCCTTGATGGTTATCTCCGAGCCTGTCATGGCCGCCATGCCTATGAAACTGCCAATCTCAATCATGTCTGGCAGAATCTCATGTGAGCAGCCGTTGAGGCTCTCCACCCCATTTATTGTGAGCAAGTTGGAACCGATGCCTTTGATGTCTGCCCCCATCCGGTTGAGCATTTTGCAGAGTTGCTGGATGTACGGTTCGCAAGCGGCGTTGTATATAGTTGTGGTGCCTTTAGCAAGAACAGCCGCCATGACAATGTTTGCCGTTCCGGTAACCGACGCCTCGTCGAGCAGCATATAGACACCGTTCAGAGAGTCTGCCGTTATTCTGTAAATTTTGCAGTCGCCGTCGTATGTGAACTCAGCTCCGAGTTTCTGAATTCCGGTAAAGTGCGTGTCAAGCCTTCTTCGCCCTATCTTGTCGCCGCCGGGCTGCGGAATAACAGCTTTTCCGAATCTTGCCACCATTGGTCCGACCAGCATGACCGAACCGCGCAAAGAGGCGCATCGTTTAAGAAATTCGTCAGTCTCCAGATAATTAAGGTTGACATTGTCCGCTTTGAACGAATAGGTTCCGGCAGCCTCCTTCCTGACCGAAACGCCCATGTCTATCAGCAACTGGATAAGGTTGTTGACGTCCAAGATGTTTGGGACATTGCTTATTGTTATAGTCTCGTTAGTCAGCAGGGTGGCGCATATAACCTGAAGAGCTTCGTTTTTTGCACCCTGCGGAATTATGTCGCCTTTGAGCGATATGCCGCCTTCAATTACAAATTTAGCCATGATAAGTTGTATTGTTTTTTGTCTGAAAATGTATGGAGCGCAACCTTTTCGGGGCTGCGTTCCATATTCTGTTTTTTAGGTGGGTTCTATAAATTCATTTCGAGGAATTAGTGCCGAAAAGTTTATCAACCCACGATTTGTGCTTTTTGATTATAAACGGTGAATTTATATAACTCACCTTTAGTTGTCCAGCAAAGCCATCTCTTCTTCCAAAAGAGATGTTGCAGATATGTGTCTCTTGACGTTGCAGCATATTTTGCCGTCGTTCAGGTCGATTACGATCTCGTCATTTTCGTCAATTTCGCCGGCGAGCAGCACTTCTGCAATTTCATCTTCCACATACTTCTGTATAGCGCGTTTCAACGGTCGGGCGCCGAACTGCACGTCATAGCCTTTTTCGGCGATGAACGACTTGGCGTCGTCTGTGAGCGTGAGCGTGTAGCCCAGGTCTTTGATGCGCTTGTAAACGCCCTTCAGTTCAATGTCGATAATCTGTTTGATGGACTCTTTGGAGAGCTGGTCAAACACGATGATGTCGTCCACACGGTTAAGGAACTCGGGCGAGAACGTTTTAGAGAGAGCCTTCGTGATAACTCCGTGCGCGAACTCCTTGTCGTCTTTTTTGTCGGAACGAGTGTAGCCGATTCCGCCGCCAAACTCCTTCAGCTGTCTTGTTCCCACGTTAGAAGTCATGATGATGACAGTGTTTTTGAAGTCAATTTGTCGGCCAAGACTGTCTGTCAGTCGCCCTTCGTCCAAAACCTGCAGCAACAGGTTGAACACGTCTGGGTGCGCCTTTTCGATTTCGTCGAGCAGCACAATAGAGTATGGCTTGCGTCTTACGCGTTCGGTGAGCTGACCGCCCTCTTCGTAGCCAACATATCCCGGAGGCGCTCCGATAAGTCTGGAGACGGAAAATTTCTCCATATATTCGCTCATGTCTATGCGTATAAGAGCGTCGTGCGACTCAAACATCTCTTTAGTCAGCACCTTTGCAAGGTGTGTTTTGCCCACACCTGTAGGGCCTAGGAATATAAACGTTCCGATAGGTCTGTTCGGGTCTTTCAGCCCAATTCTGTTTCTTCTGATAGCCTTGACAATCTTTGTGATTGCGTCGTCCTGGCCTATGATGCTCTGCTTTATGGTTGGCTCCATATTCAGCAGCTTCTTGTTTTCGTCTTGCGTCATCTTCTGGATAGGCACGCCCGTCATGAGCGAAATTACCTCGCGCACATTGTCTTCGGTCACCACCTGAGGCACGTTTCTGAGCGAGTCGTGCCATTTCATTGTCTCGGTCTTCAGCTCCTTTTCGAGCAAGATTTCCTTTTCGCGGAAGCCGGAAGCAAGGTTGAAGTTGCCGGACTTTATGGCGTTCCCTTTCTCTTCGCCGACAGACTTCAGCGCGTTTTCAAGGTTAGTGATGTGAGCCGGGATGTCTGCGCTGTTGAGGTTCTTCATACGCGCTCCGGCCTCGTCAAGAGCGTCAATAGCCTTGTCGGGGAAGTGTCTGTCCGAAACATACTTTTCAGTATAGTCCACGCAAGCCTTCAGAGCCTCGTCGGTGTAGGAGACGTTATGATGTTCTTCGTAACGTTCTTGCAAATTCTCAAGTATGGTCAGAGTGTCCTCTTTTGACGTTGGCTCCACAATGATTTTCTGGAAACGTCTCTCCAAAGCGCCGTCGTTCTCGATGTTTTTTCTGTACTCGTCGAGCGTGGTGGCTCCGATGCACTGCACCTCTCCGCGTGCGAGCGCCGGTTTCAGCATGTTGGCGGCGTCGAGCGAGCCGGACGAACTGCCGGCGCCTACGATGGTGTGCATCTCGTCTATGAAGAGAATTATGTTTTTGTTTTTGGAGATTTCGTTCAAGATGGCAATGATACGTTCCTCGAACTGGCCTCTGTACTTAGTTCCCGCCACAACCGCAGCAAGGTCCAGCGACACGACGCGTTTGCCGAACATGGTGTAAGGCACGCGCTTCTGCACAATTCGGAGCGCAAGCCCCTCCACGATGGCAGACTTTCCCACGCCCGGCTCGCCTATCAGCACCGGATTGTTCTTTTTTCTGCGGCTGAGAATCTGCACAAGCCTTTCGATCTCTTTTTCGCGGCCTACAACGGGGTCTAACGCGCCCTCTCTTGCAGCCTTGGTCATATCTACGCCAAATGTGTTCAAGGCCGGAGTCTTCTCGTCTTGAACAGATTGCTTTGTCGCGTTGGCGCTGGAACTCTTTTGGTCTGACGGTTCGACAATAACGTCGTCTTCGTCTTCCTCATAGCCCTCTGGGCGGATTGTCTCCATGTTGAACTTTGAGCCGGAGCTGTGCTCCCCCTTTTTCTTGATGAGCGACAACACGTTGGTGTACGCGATTCCGTCTCTTTTAAGCTCTTCCGCAGCAATGTTCGAGTCCTGTCTCAAAATAGCAAGCAGAAGATGGTCTGTGTCTATCTCTGAAGTCTTTAAAGCTCTTGCTTCCAGAATAACATACTTGAAGATGTCTTCAGACGATTTGGAAAGCGGCAGGTCCTGATTGAAATTGAACGGGGCATTTGTGCGCACACGTTCTTCAATCGAGTTTTTTATTTTCCTGATGTCTGCGTTAAGCGCGAGCAGCAGGTCTATGGCAGGCCCTTCGCCGTCGCGAAAGATTCCCAGCAGCAGATGTTCCGGAGCAACGTATGAGTTGCCGAGCCTTTCAGCCTCCTCTTTGCTGTAAATCAGCACGTCTTTGACCCTTTTTGAAAATTTTTCGTTCATATAATTTTTTTTCTTTTTTTCTATTTAAATGAAAAATGCAACGCTGACAAATTGTCGCAAAAGCGAGAAAAGTCTGCATTTTTGGCAGTGTCCGTGTCGGATGCAAAATCGGAGCACGGCAGTGCTTCAGTGTGCAAATATACTCAAAAAAAGAACTTTGCTTGCACTTTTGCACCTCTTTGAACACACTACGTTATATATACTTCAACAATTATACCAAATTTTATGAGGAATGATGAAAAAGCGCATTGAGACGGTTGTTTCAAAAGTTTCAAAATTGCCAAAAGCCCGTGACAAAATTCACCGTGTTGGTCTGTGTCAATATAGTATTTCTTTATTGTTGTAACACAGAGATAAGAGAGTTTGACGGAGCGGATGCAAAACTGTTCTGCACGAAAATTGTGAATTTTGCAAAACTTGCAGTAAATTTTTGTCCGAAAAAGATGTGTTTTCTAATAATTTAATTATCTTTGCGGTGTTAAAGGAGATATTTATGAACATCGTAACATACACACATCATTTTCATCACATTCAGCGTTAATGACGGTGAGCAGTGTGTTGTGCGTTTAATATAGGGCTTGCCAATGTTTTGGTGAGCCTTTTTTGCTAAAATAAAAATTTGTTTTATGAGGAAGCTTAAAAATCCATGGATTGACATTGAAGGTTTTCAGTGTTTCGCATGCGCGGGGCATAATCCGCATGGTTTGCAGATGGAGTTTTACGAAGATGGCGAGGACATTGTCTGCTTTTGGGAACCGAAGTTGCATTTTCAGAGTTGGGTAGGAACTCTTCACGGAGGAATTCAGAGCACGCTGATGGACGAAATCGGCGGGTGGGTGGTGCATCATTCGCTTAAAACAAGCGCGGTGACTTCGCGTATGGATACTCGTTTCCAAAAAAACATAGAGATGGTAGAAGGGCAGAAACTTACAATCCGCGGACGTCTTAACCGTATGATGAGGAACATTGCGGTTATTGATGTCACTATAACTAACAAGGACGGTGAACTTTGCTCTAAGGCGGAGATTTTCTATTTTACGTTCCCGCAGAGTGTGGCTATTGAAAAGTTCCATTACAAAGATTTTGAGTACGAGGATTGAAAACTTTTTTTTACAAGATAATAATAAAACGAAATAAATTATGCTTAGAATTGCAGTTCAGGCCAAGGGCCGACTTTATGAAGAGACTATGACGATGCTCACTGAGTCGAGCATTAAAATAGAGTCCAGCAAAAGAACTCTGCTGGTGCAGGCGAAGAATTTCCCTGTGGAGGTTTTGTATTTGAGAGATGATGATATTCCGCAGGCTGTGGCTAGCGGCATTGCGGACGTCGGCGTGGTCGGCGAAAACGAGTTTGTGGAAAAAGGTGAGGACGCTGATGTTATCAAACGTCTTGACTTTAGCAAGTGCAGATTGTCTCTGGCTATCCCTAAGGCTGTTGATTACAAGGGTGTTGAATGGTTCAACGGAAAGAAAATCGCAACTTCGTACCCTGAAATTCTTAAGGATTTCTTGAAGAAGAACAACATAGATGCGGAGATTCACGTCATCACAGGGTCGGTGGAAATTGCGCCGGGCATAGGTCTTGCGGACTGTATCTTTGATATCGTAAGCTCTGGCGGCACGTTGGTGAGCAATAACCTGAAGGAGGTTGAGGTAGTGATGAAGTCCGAGGCTCTGATGATTGGCAACAAGAACTTGTCTGACGACAAACGCGCTATTCTTAACGAGCTTCTTTTCCGTTTCGACTCGTACAAAAATGCAGAGGGCAAGAAATATATCATCCTAAATATTCCTAACGACAAGATTGACGATGTGCGCAAATTGCTTCCGGGCATGAAGGCTCCTACTGTCACTCCGCTTGCTGCGGAAGGATGGTCGTCTATGCACTCTGTGATTGAGGAGAAGACTTTCTGGGACATCATAAGCCAGCTGAAGGCGCTCGGAGCTGAAGGCATCCTTGTTGTTCCGATTGAAAAGATGATTCTGTAATCTGTAAAATGTTTTTCTGTTATGCAGATAATACGTTATCCTAAGAAGGACGATTGGGCGTCGATTCTTGCTCGTCCGGCTATTGACAACACAAGTCTGTTCGACCTTGTGAGGGGGGTGCTGAATGATGTGCGTCAGCGTGGCGACGAGGCGATTAAAGAGTATGAGCTGAAGTTCGACAAGGTCGCTCTCGACGCGTTGCGTGTGACTGAGGCTGAGGTTGCCGAGGCCGAAAAGATTGTGTCTGACGAACTGAAGAGCTCCATCCTTCTTGCTAAAAAGAATATCGAAGCGTTTCATGCGGCTCAGAAGCATGATCTGCCGAAGGTTGAGACTATGCCGGGCGTGACTTGCTGGCAGAAGGCTCTGCCTATCGAAAAGGTTGGTCTATATATTCCGGGCGGAACGGCTCCGCTCTTCTCAACAGTGCTGATGCTGGCTCTTCCGGCTCAGATTGCAGGCTGCAAGGAGATTGTGCTTTGCACACCTCCGAACCGTGAGGGCAAGGTGCATCCGGCTGTGCTCTTTGCGGCGAAGGCGGCTGGCGTGAGCCAGATTTTCAAGATTGGCGGCGTGCAGGCTATCGGAGCTATGGCTTACGGTACAGAAAGCGTGCCTAAGGTTTACAAGATATTCGGGCCGGGCAACCAGTACGTGACTGCTGCAAAGCAGTTGGTGAGCCTGAAGGATGTCGCTATCGATATGCCGGCAGGCCCGTCGGAGGTTGAGGTTATTGCAGACGATTCGGCAAACCCGGCTTTTGTGGCGTCCGACTTGCTTTCGCAGGCGGAACATGGGGTCGATAGTCAGGCTGTCCTGATAACCGCAAGCGAGGCTCTTGCAGAAAAGGTGATGGCGGAGGTTGAGGCTCAGTGCGCTGCTCTTCCGCGCAGAGAGATTGCGGAGAAATCGCTCGTGAACAGTAAAATTATTATTGTGAAGGACCTCAACGAGGTGATAGACGTGACTAACGAGTATGCGCCTGAGCATCTTATCATCTCTACGGAAAATTATCTTGAAATTGCGGAGCGTATCACTAACGCCGGCTCTGTATTCCTTGGGCATCTGACTCCGGAGAGCGCTGGCGACTATGCGTCGGGCACCAATCACACGCTGCCTACAAACGGTTACGCCAAGGCGTACAGCGGCGTGAACTTGGACAGCTTCCGCAAAAAGATTACTTATCAGGAGATTACTCCGGAAGGGCTGAGCAACATAGGCGCGGCTATTGAAGTGATGGCTCAGAATGAGGAACTTTTCGCTCACAAGAATGCTGTGACTTTGAGAATGAAGCGGTAATCTTTTTCTGTTTACTTTTTTAATTTGACGTTATGGCTTTTGATTTGAAAAATATAGTTAGGCCGAATATATGGGCACTGAAGCCGTACTCTTGCGCAAGAGACGAGTTTAAGGGAGAGGCTTCTGTGTATCTGGACGCTAACGAAAATCCGTACAACGCGCCTTTTAACCGTTATCCGGACCCGTTGCAGTGGGCTGTTAAGGAGAAACTCGCGCAGGTGAAGGGTGTGGCAAAGGAGAACATTTTGCTGGGCAATGGCAGCGACGAGCCTATAGACCTTGTCTATCGCGCTTTTTGTGAACCTGGTGTTGACAATGTGGTGGCGATTGACCCGACTTACGGCATGTACAAGGTGTGCGCGGACGTGAACAATGTGGAGTACCGTAGCGTGCTGCTTGATGACGATTTCTGCTTTTCTGCAGAAAGCTTGCTGAAGGCTGCCGACGCCAAGACAAAGGTGATGTGGCTCTGCTCTCCGAACAACCCTACGGGTAACAGCCTTTGCAGAGGTGAGATAGAGAAGGTGCTGCGCGGATTTGACGGCGTGGTGATTGTGGACGAGGCCTATATGGATTTCTCCGACTTGCCGTCGATGGCTTTGTCGCTTGACAAATTCCCGAACTTGATTGTTTTGCAGACTTTCTCCAAGGCTTGGGGCTGCGCGGCTATTCGTCTTGGCATGGCTTTCGCATCGACAGAAATTATTGCGGTGCTTAATAAAATTAAATATCCGTACAACGTAAATATTCTTACTCAGCAGCAGGCTTTGAAGATGCTTGACAACGCCCAGCAGGTAAAAGAGTGGGTGAGTGTGCTGAAGGCGGAGAGGTCCTCTCTGAACAGCGAACTGCTCGCTTTGCCGTTCGTGAAGAAGGTGTATCCGTCTGACGCAAATTTCCTTCTGGCAAAGGTCGAAGACGCTAATGCGGTGTATGATTATCTGGTTGGGAAGGGTATCATTGTGAGAAATCGCAATACGGTCTCTTTGTGCGCGGGCTGCTTGAGAATTACTGTAGGCACGCATGAGGAAAATGTCACGTTAATAAATGAGCTGAAAAGCTTTGCGTGACGGGCGGTTAGCTTTTTGTATTTGATAAATTTTAAGACAATTTTATTTTATGGAATTAATTGGAAGCATAATAGCAGTTCTTCCTGTTCAGACCGGCGAAGGCCGCAACGGAACTTGGAAGAAGCAAGAATATGTGATAGAGTATGACCAGATGGCTCAGTTTCCGAAGAAGATGATGTTTAATCTTTGGGGAGACAAGATAGACCAGTTCAATATTCAGCAGGGACAGAACGTGAAGGTCTCTTTCGACATAGACTGCCGTGAATGGAACGGACGTTGGTTTAATGACATAAGGGCGTGGAGAGTTGAGCCGGCAGAGTCTGCTCAGCCTCAGTATGCGGCTCCGGCTCCGTATGATATGCCTCCGCCGCCGGCGGCTCCGGCTGAGCCTGCGCAGAACAGCAGTTTTTTGAACGCTCCGGCAGGGGACGAGACGGACGATTTGCCGTTCTAAGGCTTTGGCGTCAGAATTGTTACAGGCTGTCTAACTATTGTTGTTAGACGGCTTTTTTTGTAGATTGAGAAGTTGCTGAAAACAAAGCAGGGCTGAATCTTACGGATCCAGCCCTGCTTACTGTCTGTATGTTATTTACTTCTTTTCCTGCAAGTCAATCTTGATGTTAAGCTCGTTGAGCTGCTCTTCCGCAATTGTCGAAGGAGCGTCAATCATGACGTCGCGGCCGGAATTATTCTTAGGGAATGCAATGCAGTCACGTATGCTGTCAAGTCCGGCGAACAGCGAAACCAGACGGTCAAGACCGAACGCCAAACCGCCGTGAGGTGGCGCTCCGAACTTGAACGCGTTGATTAGCCAGCCAAACTGCGACATTGCGCTCTCTTCAGAGAAGCCAAGAAGCGAGAACATCTTGTTCTGCAAGTCGCTGTTATGAATACGGATAGAGCCGCCACCGACCTCAACGCCGTTGATTACCATGTCGTAAGCCCAAGCTCGAACCTCGCCAGGATTTGAGTCCAGCATAGGAACATCGTCCGGATTAGGCATAGTGAAAGGGTGGTGCATAGCGTAATAGCGCTGAGTCTCGTCGTCCCACTCAAACAGAGGGAAGTCTATGACCCAAAGCGGAGCGAACACGTCTTTATTGCGAAGTCCGAGCTGGTTGCCCAGTTCAAGACGCAATTCGCAAAGCTGCTTCTGAGTCTTGTGCATTTCGCCTGCCATAATCAGGATAAGGTCGCCAGCCTTCGCGTTGCAGCGTTCAGCCCACGATTTAACCTGCTCCTGAGAGTAGAATTTGTCTGCCGACGATTTGTAAGAGCCGTCAGCTTCGCAGCGAACCCATACAAGGCCTTTCGCTCCTATTTGCGGACGTTTCACAAAGTCTGTCAACTGGTCAATCTGCTTGCGAGTGAAAGAGGCGCACCCTTCCGCGCAGATACCTGCAACGTAAGGAGCGGAGTCGAACACAACAAAGTTTCCGCCCTCGGTGAGGTCTTTCAATTCTACGAACTTCATGCCGAAGCGGATGTCCGGCTTGTCGCTTCCGTAATATTTCATGGCGTCTGCCCAAGTCATGCGCGGGAACGCCTCTGCAAATTCAATATTCTTCACATATTTGAAAAGGTGTTTAGCAAGCCCTTCGAACATCTCGATTACATCATTCTGCTCTACGAAAGTCATCTCGCAGTCAATCTGAGTAAACTCAGGCTGACGGTCGGCGCGAAGGTCTTCGTCGCGGAAGCACTTCACAATCTGGAAATAACGGTCGAAGCCCGATACCATCAGAAGTTGCTTGAACAGCTGCGGCGACTGAGGCAATGCGTAGAACTGCCCCGGATTCATGCGCGACGGCACGATAAAGTCTCTTGCCCCTTCAGGAGTAGAGTTGATGAGCACCGGAGTCTCCACTTCAAGGAAGTTGCGCTCGTCCATGTATCTGCGCACTTCAAAAGCTATTTTGTGACGAAGCTCAAGGTTCTTGCGCACCATAGGGCGGCGAAGGTCGAGGTAGCGGTACTGCATGCGGATGTCGTCGCCACCGTCTGTGTTGTCCTCTATTGTGAATGGCGGAACGTCTGACGCGCTCAGCACTTCCAGATTGCTCACTATGATTTCAATCTCGCCAGTAGGCAAGTTTGCGTTCTTGCTGCTTCTCTCTGCAACTGTTCCTGTTATCTGGATTACCCATTCGCGGCCAAGCTTGTTGGCTTTTGCGCATAAATCCGCATCAACAGCCTCGTTGAACGCCAACTGAGTGACGCCGTAACGGTCACGAAGGTCAACAAACGTCATGCCGCCCATCTTGCGGGCTTTCTGAACCCAGCCGGCAAGTGTGACTGTCTGTCCTACATTGGTCAGACGCAACTCGCCGCACGTATTTGATCTGTACATATATTGTTAAATATTAAAAGTTTCTTTTCTGGTCTGAAGTTTCCTTTCAGATTTGCAAAGTTAAGAAACTGATTTAAGATGCTAAACAATTTTTGCATAAAAAAAGAGGTTTGATAGAATATTAATTATTTTATAGAGCCAGATGGTAAGTTCGGAATTGATGTAAAATGCTCAAAGAACTTAACTTTTTTGGGAGGCGAAGTTTGAAATTTCACATAGTTTCGCATGAGAAAACTTAAATTTCATAGTCGGCCTGTCAGAGAAAATTTTTCGCAGACCTTGCACCGTCATGAACAATAACATCTGCAGATGTGTTTTTGTAGTGAGTTCCCGGTAAGGGAGATATTCATACTTAATTAAAACATATTCTTATGGCAGTGAAATTTTATAAATGTCGCCATTGCGGCAATGTGATTGAAAAACTTGTAGATTCAAAAGTAAAGGTTGTGTGTTGTGGCGAAGAGATGGAGGAGCTTGTGCCGAACACAGTAGATGCGAGCGGCGAAAAGCATGTGCCTGTTGTCTCTTGTGCGGACGAATGCAAGATGAAGGTGACGGTTGGCAGCGTGCCGCACCCGATGGAGGATGCGCACCACATTGCGTTTATATATGTGGAGACGGAAAACGGCGGAATGCGCGTGAATCTGAAAGACAAGCCGGAGGCTCTGTTCTGCGTCAAAAACGGCAAGCCGGTGGCGGTCTATGAGTATTGCAATTTGCACGGACTGTGGAAAACGGACGTTAAGGAAATGTCGTGCGAGTCGAAGAAGAGTTGTTCTAAAAATAGTTGAAGAGAAGAGAGACCGAATAGAGGTTGTTATTGTTGATACGATTTAATTAGCTATTATGAGGAGGAGCGGGCAACAAGGCTCGCTCCTCTGTTTTGTAAATTCTATAAGGTTGCCATTTAATCTTCAGCGTTTATTTCGGAAGGGTCGAAGATTGTTCTTCCGAAAGGCAGGAGCGCCATTTTAGTCAGTTTGAAGTGCTGTTTTGCGAATGGCAGTCCCACGATAGTGATGGCGAGCAGCACGCCGAAAAAGAGATGCGTGAGAGCAGTGACCAGTCCGCCGGTGAACAGCCAGATGATGTTGAGCAGCGTGGTGACGCAGCCGCCCTCGCCGGAGCGGGTCTCCTTTCCGAACGGAAGAAGCGCCAGCAGTCCAAGCTTGAAAAGCTGAAACCCGAACGGAATGCCGATGATGGTGCAGCACAACGTAAGTCCGCCCATAAAATACTCAAGCGCAGTGGCGAACCCGCCGAAAATAATCCATATTATATTTCCTAAAACTTTCATAAATAAAACATTAAAAGGTTCTTAAACGATGCAAAAGTACAAAAAAAACAGGATTGAAGTCAGCCAAGTCCGCTTTTTAACATTTTTTAATAGACTTGAATATATAATAATGACGTGATTTTTTCACGCGTTATGAAAAAAGTATATCTTTGTGCATATGTTTTAAATGTAGGTAGCTATGTTGCTTAGAGTTTCATTTCAAAATATTTTGTCTTTTTATGAAAAGACTGAGTTTGACATGTTCCCAAATCCGAAACGTGAAATATTGGGACATCATATAAACGACAAGGGTAAGGTTCCGCTCTTGAAACATGCGTTGGTATATGGCGCTAACGGGTCTGGAAAATCTAATTTCGTGAAGGTTTTGCAGTTCATTAAATCTTTTGTTGTTTTGGATGATTTTCTTGACAAAGTCAATTTGGAAGATTATTGCTTTCAGTTGATTAGTGATAATAATGAGCCGATAAAGATAGAGGTTGAGTTTTGCTCAGACAACAAGTATTACATTTACGGAGTTGAAATTAATCATTCTCCTCGAAATGAAATTAGAGAATACCTTAGCTTGTCTGGAGTTGATGAAGATGATGTGATGATTTTTGAAAGAGTTGGAAACAATGTGACGCCAACGACAAATAGTTCCCTTTCTGAGCAACTTTTGGACAAGAACCCTAGTTCGTCAATGATTAGTCTGAATAAGCAATATCCAGTTGTGGACAATGATGATTTGGCGAAGGTGTATGACTGGTTTCTCAATGACCTTAAAATTGTGACAATCAACACTCAAACACCTTTTTTGATAGATATGATGTCGAAAAATGAGCAGCTTTTAGTGTTTGCAAACAAATTGCTGTCAAATCTGCGCATTACAGACTCTCTCAATGTGGAAGAGACTCCTATAGACAAGTGGATGTTAAGCAAGAAAAACAGCGCGGAGTTAAGGCAGATTCTTCAAAGGACGTCAATAACAGATAATTCAGGGCTCTCTGCATTTTCGAATAACCGCAACAATTTCAACATTACGCTGAAAGACGGCGAGCAGATAGTTCAGGAGTTTCTGTTTGAACAGAGCGGGGTAGGCGGATATAAGAGGAAGATGGACATTTCGACCCAGTCCGACGGCACTGTCAGGCTGTTAACCCTTATTCCGGCTCTTTATGAGGCAAAAGAGGGCAAGACTGTTGTGATAGACGAGGTTGAGAACAGTATGCACCCTATGCTCATTTACGAGATGCTGAGGTATTTTTTTAACAGTGAGTCCGACGGACAGCTTGTCTGTACTACGCATCTCACGCAGCTGCAGGACCAGCAGGAACTGGTGCGTCCTGATGAACTTTGGAAAGTGGAGAAAGAAAACGGCAATTCCGTTATGAGTTCGTTTAATGATTATAAAATTCACAACACTATGAATATCCGCAAAGGGTATGAAGAGGGCAGGTACGGAGGTGTGCCGCAAATATCAAGTATAGATTAAATGACAGACAAAAGATACTACCAAAAAGGCAATCCTGATAAGGAGCCGTTGCAGAGCGTTAAGATAAATACAAAAAAAGTCTCTTCGGACAAGAGCGCTGCAAAGTTTTTGTTTAGACAGAAATACACCAAGCCGGATGCTTTTAAATATCCGCAGAAATTGGTCGTAGTTTATTCTGGCGGTACGGAAAGAGAAAAGGATTATTTCAGGCTTATAGACAAAAATCCGACGCTTTTTCCTGTCAGAATAGATTTTTATGCAGACCCGAATTTTGAGAAAGGAGGGCGTCCTTCTATTATTCAGTTTGCGAAAGACAAGACAGATGAATATAAGGAGTCTGCAAGCGAAGAGAATCCGGACAGCTATTTCCTGCTTACGGATGTGGATCATTTTGAACGGTTCTTGCGAGAGATGAAAACAGAATGTGAGGAAAACGATATTGAACTGATTATAAGCAATTCATGTTTTGAAGTTTGGCTCTATTATGCAGAAAAGTCAGACAGATGTTCAGCTTTCAATGTACCAGAAAACAAGATGGAGGTCAGTTCTGCATTTAAAACTTGGGTAAATGCGGAGGTTAAAGGAGGTCTGAAACCAACAAAGGCTATTTTAAACATAGAACAGAACATAGAGAACGCAAAAAAGAATTATGAGGAGGAAGACGGCTTCCCGAATTTGTTCTCAACCCAAATGTTTCGTTTGGCGGAACATTTGCTGCCTTTTGTAAAAAACAGCCTGAAGTTCTTGAGATGAGTTTTTCAGATTGTTAGCCTTGATTTTAAGGAAAATATTGTAGATTCGTGTTTTGTAAGGTAATATGATTGCTTTATGTGTTTTGAACTGGAAACTAATTAGGTAAATTTGAATGAATAATGGATGTGAATAGATTGTCTTGGATAAATTTTTATGGTGAATTTGCCAAGAAACTTTTGAAATTCAAAAGTAACAGAGAAGAACTTGTCAAAATTGTATTTGGCATGGATTCTAAGTATATCTCTTATTTCAGAGATTATAAAAATGATGAAGGAAAAGCATATTCTGATGTCGATCCATTTTCAGTATTTGGCATATTTAACAGAAGTATGACTGATGAAAATCGAATCCAAATTTGTTCTTATTTTAAAGATAAATTTGGCATGGTATGTGATGTGCCAAGTGACTTTGATTCAGTTCCTGTATTGAATCCTCAGATGTCTGTATTCGTTTTCAGAGAATATATAGGGAAAGGTGTAAAAGATGTTTTTTGGAATTTGTATGAACTGATTTTGTCAGAATCATTCGATAGAGAACGGTTTTGTGAACTTTTTGACAAAATCATTCAATATAAGGGTGTCCGTTGGAATATAACTATGGCGTTATATTGGATTCGTCCTTATGATTTTATGCCTCTTGATAAAAATAGCCGAGAGTATTTGGCGAATAGTTTAGGTGTAGATGTGTTTGGTGTTAAGGATTTGAGTGGCAAAAACTATTTGAAATTAATTGACACTGTGAAATATGAGATTGATAATCAGAAAATAATAGAGAACTCTATACCTGAAATTTCTTATAGAGCATGGAAAAATAATAATGAAACTGAAAAAACGCACAAAAATATGGAATCTCAAAATTGTAACATAGAAAAATTCACAACCCTGCTCAAATCCACCCGCAACCTCATCCTCACCGGCGCGCCCGGCACAGGCAAAACATACCTTGCAAAAGAAATTGCGGCGGCTATGGGGTGTACAGAAAATGAAATTGGCTTTGTGCAGTTTCACCCTTCTTACGATTATACTGATTTTGTGGAGGGGCTGAGACCCGTGTCGAAAGATAATTGCGATAACATCGGTTTTGAAAGAAAAGATGGGGTGTTTAAGGAGTTTTGTAAGAAGGCGTTGAAAGCTAATTTTTATAATGATTCTAACAACACGGACAATTTTGAAGAAAGTTGGGAGAAGATGATTGGGTATTTGAATGAAAATAATTTTTTGGAAATTTCATTGCTAAGTGGAAAAGGCAATTTTAGGGTTGAATTGAATGAATATGGTAACGGATTAGCTAACCGAACCTATAAAGATGATGTTTATAGTGAAGGAGATTGGATTAAAGGCAAATCTAAATTTTTTTCAAAAAACCAGTTATATAATATCTATAAAGGTCTTCCTGGTGTTCCTGCAGGAGGCCATGATAATTATAGAAAGGCAATAATAAATCATATGGAGAGTGATTTTGGTTTGTTGAAATATAGAGTGTCAAAAATCAGTTCTGTATCCAGCAAACCATTCGTCTTCATCATAGACGAAATCAATCGAGGTGAAATATCCAAAATTTTCGGAGAACTTTTCTTCTCCATCGACCCGGGCTATCGTGGAGAAAAAGGGCGCGTGAAGACGCAGTACCAAAACTTGGTGGAAGAGGGGGATATGTTTAGCGATGGTTTCTTCGTCCCTGAAAATGTCTATATCATCGGAACAATGAACGATATAGACCGCAGTGTGGAGAGTATGGACTTTGCTTTCCGTCGCCGGTTCGCTTTTGCGGAGGTTAAGGCTGAGGATAATGTGAAAATGCTCGATGAATTGGAGGTTTTGGACTTGAAAGATGATGCTATAAACAGAATGAATCGCTTAAATTCTGCTATCTCTAAAATTGAAGGTCTCTCTTCTGCTTACCATATCGGGGCAAGTTATTTCTTGAAACTGAAAGAGTACGGAGAGGATTGTAGGAAGGCTCTTTGGAACTATCACCTTGAAGGACTTTTGCGTGAGTATCTGCGCGGAATGCCAAACGCAGACAAAGAGATGAGAAACCTTGAAAACGCTTATTTGGGAAATGAGTCAGATACAAATAACTGATAATCACGACTGGAGGCATTACTCCTATTTTGTGTCGGACGGCGGCTCTGAGTCCGACCTGCAGAACCTTAAAAAGATTGCGGATGTCAGAATAAAGGAGATGACTCTCGACAACAATCCTAATCTTTTGGTCTTTCCAAGAGATTTGGGCTGTTATGGCGACGATATAGGCGACGGTTGCATTGTTTCGCTGAGAGACGAGGATCTGTCGTCTGGCAATATCATGGGCTTTGTGGGTGTTAACGACACGCAGCTGGATATTCGGTCGCGCTTCGCAAAGCACGATGAGGCAGATTATTTTCTGCACTACATGCTGCAAAAGGTGTTTGCCGTCAGCCTTTTCGACATAAAGCATACGTTGAGCAGAGAGCCGGTGTTTGATTTTCTGCTCTATCTTTTTCCGCACTTCCTTAAAAGGGCGCTTTCGCAGGGACTGTTCAAAAAGTACCGCAAGTTTGCGCATAACGACGCGAACGTTAAGGGCGTTATTGACGTGAATCGTCATATCAGGGAGAATGTGCCGTTCCGAGGGAGTGTATCCTACACAACGAGGGCGCACAGTTTCGACAACGAGGTGACGCAGCTGGTGAGGCACACCGTGGAGTACATAAGAGAGAAAGAGCAGGGCACGGCAATTTTAAGTTGCGACCAGGAGACGAGGGAGTGCGTGACGCAAATTGTTATGGCGACACCATCGTACAGCCGTCGCTCTCGCGAACATATTGTGAATTGCAACCTGAAGCCGTTGAGGCATCCTTTCTATTCGGCTTATACGGCTTTGCAGAGGCTTTGCCTTCAGATACTTAGGCACGAGTCCATAAAGTTCGGAAGGGAGAAGGACAAAGTTTACGGCGTGCTTTTTGACGGGGCGTGGCTGTGGGAGGAGTATTTGGGTGTTGTGCTGCGCGGCTCTGGCTTTGCGCATCCTAAGAACAGGGAGAGAAGCGGAGGCTTCTGCATGTTCAAGAAAGCAGGAGACGATGCGTTTGTGGATAATAATTACCGCAGACTTTATCCAGACTTCTACAACGATGAACAGAATTTTGTAGTTGATGCAAAATACAAACGCTTTGGAGAGAAAAACGCAGGGCGGGAAGATTTGTATCAGCTTGTGACCTATATGTATTGCAAAAAGTCGGAAAATGGCGCGTTTGTCTTCCCTTGCGAGGATAGGCAACGGGTTCGCCGTCATCAGCTGGAGGGTTACGGCGGTTTTGTGAGTATGGTTCCGTTTGCAGTGCCTCAGCAGGCAGAAAGTTATACTGATTTTATAGACGAGATAGAGACGGAGGAGGATGAACTGAGGTTTGTTCTTTGCAAGTCAGATGAGGAGCTGTAAGATTGAATCTCCTGTGTTAAGTCTTCCATGTAAACAATAAAAACATGGAGCGAGACAAATCCCGCTCCATGTGTTCACGTCATTTTTTAAGTAGATCTATTCCCCAATTATCTTTTTATCAGCTTTATGCCAATGTTCTGTTTGCCATTATTAATAACCAGCACGAAGAGGCCTTTTGACACTTTAGAAATGTCTATGCTGTCGCCGTTCCAAGTGCCGGAAGAGACAACCTTGCCGTTTCCTTCAACAATCCAGAACGGAGAGCCGTTTTCAGCGTTCACAATGAACAGCCCTTCTGTAGCCGGATTTATGTAAGCCAATACAGAAGTCGTTTCAGACACGAAATTTTCTACGTCGGTCAGCGGGAATCTGTTCTCTTTTGCGAACGTAGGCTTAGAAGTGACGTTCCAAATTGATTCCGGATAGTACGAGACACGCGCGAACGACTCGCCGTTTTCGTGAGGCAAGTAAGACACCGAGTCTATCGTTACAAGATTTCCGTCAACCTCCTTGCTTAGCACGATGGTTTGCGAACGACCCTTAGGCAGCTCAAAACCAAGGTGAGTCACACCCTGCTCAGTCTCCTTGTCGGCCCAAAGCGATATGTATCCGCGAGCCGGAACGGTAGTCAAAGCCGGAACAGAATCTGCAATCCGGAATTTGCGCAGATTTGTCAAGTCGTCAGAGATAAACAGACCGCCAAGGTCGATGTCTTTGTCAGACGCGTTGTAGATCTCGATCCAGTCTTCGTCCTCGTAAGCCTCGTCCACAAACACGTTGTTAGAAGCGCAAACCTCGTTGATGTAAAGAGGGGTTTCCGTCGGCTTGTAGCTTTCGTCTTTCTCAAACACAGCCTTGATTTCCGTGTTTCCTTTAAGGATTATAGAGAGAATATTGTTCGTGACGATTTCCACTTCAGGTTCAATCTCCGTGAAGTTAGCATACATGTCAAAGAACATTCCTGAAGTGTTAGGCTTCTTCTGATGCAGTTCAACCGCAATAACGTTTTCTCCATTTATGAACACGTCGCCACTAACCTCGAAAGTAGAGGTTTTGAGGCTAGTAAAGCAGTCTGACATAGCAGGAGTGGTCTGGTAAACGTCTCCAGTCTTCATATTCACGCGGTGCACTTCAGTTCCGTTGACATAAACAACAGCCCCGTCGTTATAAGTGAGATTAAAGAAAACTGTTTTTATGTTAGATGCGTTTTCCACATTAACAACCTTGTTGAAATAAGTTGTGATGGAGTTTGCCATCTTCTCTCTAGTCAAGTCTGTAGTCAGTTTGTCCTTGTTTGTGTTTGTGCCGGAGTAGCCAATTACAGCCTGGACGTTTTCCCACTTGGAAGCTCCGCTCCTGTTTTTCCATGTGGTTGTATCCACACCCGTTTCGTCGCAATAGTTCCAATATTCATTATTGCCAAAAAGTTTCTTTTCGGAGATGACTTCCCATTGTTTGAACAAGTAGCCTTCGACAGGCAACGTTTCGAAATCAACGCCTCTGTTGACAAAGTCGCTGAAAGACGCAAGGTCTAAAGCGCAAGCCTCCTTGTTTAATCGGAACTTAGCATTTTCGATATTTGAAGACATATCAACTTTGACCTGTTTGCCAAGACCGAAGAAAGAGCTCATTTGGCTGTAGATGTTTTTAGGACGATTCTGCGCGAAAGATTCCATGTCTAAGATGTCCGTCTCCCAACCCTTCTCAATTCTGTGGTTTTTGCTCAAATAGTCGGCGTATATAAGAGCTTCGGGCTCTATCGCGTCAGCCATCTCTTCAAGCAGGGAAATTGCACGGCCAGACTCAAAAGTAGAAGCAAGATGCACAACGAACTTGTTTGCCAAGATGCTCTTTATGGCGTCGTTCTTCATCAGACCTGCAAATACAGGGTTTTTAGAAGCCTGAGAAAATCCGTTTGTGCTGTAATTCGCGTTGTACAGAGAGTAACCGAAGTCTGTGTCATAAAGAATGTATCGGAACTTACCGCCGTCATTCTTTCTCCAGCACTTGATGTTGCCGCCCGGCCAGTCTGTGTTTGCGTAGTAAATCTGAGCCATAAAGTAGTTCAACGTCTCATCAATATCTACAAGCTCGTTTATTCTCTCAAAAGCAGCGTCTGTGTTTACGCTGTCGCTTTCAAGGATGGCAATAAGTTCTCTGTACGCCTCATCTTCGCTAGACTTGCCAGAGCCTTCTATAATGACAAACTCATCTTCGTCCAGTCCGTGATTTGCATAGATAAAATCCTTGTTAGAGCGTTCACGAATGTTGAGCATTCCGTAGTAATTTCCGTTGATGAACACAACCGACGGCTGATAAGCCTGGTGGTCGATGTCAACACGGTCTATAAGCAAAGACTGCATAAAAGCGTCGCGCAAATAGCTTCGTCCGAAGTCGTTTCCTGAGTTTCGAAGCACAACGCTTTTGCACTTCAGGTTTGGCTTTTCGGGAAAGAAAGGGCAGTTGATTTTGTTATTGCCGAACACTTTTGATGTGTTGACCTTGATAGACTTCACGAACTTAGTTCTCGAACATGCCCCAAAGTTGCCTATTTTGACCTCCTGATTAATCATAGGCTCTTTGTCCATGTTGAAATATTCAAAGTTTGCAGCTCTGTCCCAGTCGTTCCAATAGTTAGCATAACTGTCAGGTCCGGAGCAGTGAGACGGAACCGCAGAACCGTTCACGCCCGCAACGAGCATGCCCAGCTCTTCGTCGTAAAGGTGCAGCGAGTCCGAGACAATCGAGACCACCGGCAGTTTTACCTCGCGCGAGTTGATGAAGTAAGAGGCGGTAGCTATTTCGCTCGGCACAGCGCCTTCCGTTACTGCTATTGCGCGCAGAGGAGTTGTTTTTGAAATCTTGATTTCGCCTTCGTACAGAGCTGATTTGTCGGCGCTTGGCTCTGAACCGTCTGTAGAGTAGTAAATCTTGGCACCTGTGGTTTCTGACATGATAGAAACAGACAGCTCGCTTTTGTAGAAGCCAGACTGAACGCTGAATACAGGCTTGGCGGCTTGCGAAGAGCATGCGGAAGCTCCTGCGTTTGTTGTGTTCGGAGATGAAGCCGACAATGTGGCGAACTCTCCGGAACCGTCAGTCAAGCGTCCGTAAGATGCGTTTCTGAAAGGTGCTGGATATTTAACTTCGTCTGAGACATTTCCTTGGTTGTCGATTAGATAGATGACACCTCCGTCTGCGTCAAGTTTGAAGTTGGCATGAAAATCCTTGTCCAGTTCGTCGAAATAGAATACGGCAAAGCCGTTAGGAGCGATAAGACGTCCGCCAGCCTTTATTTCCCACTTGAAAGCGTCGTTCTTCTCGTCAGAGAAATAGTAGTTGGACACGTCTGCAGAATCATTGCCGGTGTTGTGAAGTTCAACCCAGCCGACATAATTGAAGTCGTCGTTTACTACAGCGGAAACATTTTTAACCATTACCTCGTTTATCACGACCGATGCGTGAGACTGCGCAAAAAACAGAGAGGCAAAAAAAACTAATAAAAATTTGCTTTTCATGACAAATTCCCCTTGAAATATTTATACTTTAAATGCAACCAAATATCTGTTGCGTGACTTTTGGTTTGAATGCCAAAATGTTACGCTTGCAAATATAAGAAAAGTTTTTGATATGAACTTGCTTTCTGCGCAACATTTTTCATACTTTTATGTAACATTTTTCATAACTTTACTGTTTGAGAATGTGAGGAATGCCGATGTTTAGAGGGCTGAAGGGGTATTCTTGTTTCATGGATTTTTTTTGAAAAAAATGTAGCGGAGAAGGGCTTTTTTGCTTTTTGAGGACTGGTATTGTTTTTTTTGCTAATGTTTGTCGGGCTTTGTTCCCGTTTTTAACGCAGCGCTTTTTATGATTTGAAAGCAGGGGAGTGACGTAGAGCAAGAAAAAAAGGCTACCGAAAGGGGTAGCCTCCAAAAATAAAATAAGGAGTTTTATTAGCGTTTTTCTTTTACCTGTTTCAACAGCTCTTTTTTATACTTTTTTTCAAGGCTGTATAGTTTGAAAATCTTCTTTTCAGAAATTATCGTTTTAAATTTTTGATAGAAAGAGAAATCCAGCTCGGCTCTTTTCACTTTGTTCTGCATATATCTTTCATTAAGTGTCTGGCATTCGCTTTCTGACAACTCTTCGAAATACGCCTCCTGCTGGTCGGGCTGTGCGCATCTGTTCAGCCTGTGACCTCCGTAAAGTTCCATTCTCTTGAGCTGGTACTCTTTGTAAACAGGGGCGAAGGCCTCCATTTCATCCTGCGTAAGTCCGATGTTGGAAAGTATGTATTCGTTCCTTTCGTCCAGCATTTCGGCAAATTTCTCTTTGTCTGGGAAGTTGGCGAAAAGGCAGGAGCAGTAAGAAGCGAGCGCTGTAAAAAGTAAAAAAGTCTTTCTCATTCGTCAATCCTCCTCTGATGCTAAATAGTCAATTATTTCCAAGTCTTCCAGTTGAGAGTAGAGCGTTTCGTGTTCGATTGTCAGCATAAGTTCCTCCTCATGCTTTTCGTTGATGTACAGTGACGTGCAGACTATTGCAGCAGCTATAGACGCGGCGACAGAAACTGGCTTCCACCAGTTGGCTAAAACCATGCGTCCGTGCTGCTTGGTGTCTGTCTCTGCAGTTTTCTCGTCCATCAGTTTTGCAAAACTCTCAAAGTAGCCGTCCGGAACTCTGAAGATTTTCTCAGCGTCCGGGCAATTTCCTAATATGTCTTCGTTTTGTTTCATGTCTTTTGTTTTGTGAGTTTTGTGTCGCTTTACAGTCTTTGCAAAGGCTTCCGGCCGTTTTTCTTTGCTTTTGCGCCTTTGCTATTTTAGATTGAAAAAAGCGTCCAAAGTTTAATTTTCGTTGAGAATAAAATCTTTAATTTTTTTCACCGCATGATGATAAGAGGCTTTCAGCGCCCCAACCGATGTGCCAAGAATCTCCTCCATCTCCTCGTATTTTCGTCCTTCGAAATATTTCATGTTGAACACAAGCCTCTGTTTCGGAGGCAGCGAGAGTATGGCTCTTTGCAGTTTCAGCTGCAGCTCGTCTCCGGAGAAGTATTCGTCGCTGGCAAGATTCTGGACCATAGAGTCTTCTAGAGAGAGGTCCGACTTGTTTTTCGCTTCGGAAGAGGAGAGGAACGACAGAGTTTCGTTGATGGCTATGTGGTGCAGCCATGTTGATATTTTTGAGTCGCCCCTGAAGTTGTCCAGTCCGCGCCACGCCTTTAGGAACGTGTTTTGCAGAACGTCGTTCGCATCGTCATGAGAAAGAACCATTTTTCTGATTAGCCAGTAGAGCTGTTTGGAGTGTGTCTTGACAACAACGCCAAACGCTTCGCTACGCCTTTTGGGGTCGCGAAGGGCATCGAACAGATCTTCTTCTCTTAATTTGTGCATTGTTCAAAATTAATGACGGCGCAAGTTAGCGAAAAAAAATATTTTTGCATAACTTTACGGAACTAAAAAAAGGAGCTTATGAACGAGAGGAAACATGATTTCATAGATAAGTACAGGAAAGTGCTGCGCCTGTCTGACGGAATGTTTGAGGCCGGGGAGATTGCAGCCGTACGGGCTGTGTTCAAGGAGAGCAAGGCCGGGATTGACGAGGCTGTGGCCTTGGATAAGATGCTGAAGGCTGTCAGCACGGCGCTTATCCTTGTCGAAGACGCAAACTTGGGGAAGGTGGCTGTGATGAGCAAGATTATCTATGAGGCGGTTGAGTCGGGATTCTGCACGTACGAAGAGGTGCAGGCTAAGTTTCCGCAGCAGGTGACCGTCATTGTTGACGGGCTGATTAAGGCGCATGAACTTTACAGAAAGCATAAGTTTGTGGAGACGGAAAATTTCCGTAAGCTGCTGCTGGTGCTCGCTCGTGATATACGCGTTATCATTATCATGATTTGCGACCGGCTTTATCTGATGCGAAACTTGCATCTGTTCGATGCGGAAGAGCAGCAGAAAATAGCGCAGGAGGCTTCGTATCTTTACGCTCCGCTGGCCCACCGTCTGGGCTTGTATAAGATAAAGTCAGAACTGGAAGACCTTTCGATGAAGTGTGTCAGCAGAGACATTTATAAGGAGATTGCATCGAAACTGAACGAGACAAAGCGTTCGAGAGACAAATACATAAGCGAGTTTATAGGTCCGCTGAAGGAGAAGCTGGAGGCGGAGGGCTTCAAGTTTTCTATAAAGGGACGTACCAAGTCTATATATTCTATATGGAACAAAATGCGCAAGCAGAATACAAAGTTCGAGAATATTTATGACTTGTTCGCCATCCGAATCATTCTAGACACGCCTTTGGATCGTGAACATGCGGAGTGCTGGCAGGTGTATTCGATTGTGGCGGATATGTATCAGCCTAATCCTAAAAGACTTCGCGACTGGCTCTCTATCCCTAAGTCCAACGGCTACGAGTCGTTGCACACCACTGTGATGGGTCCCGGCGGAAAATGGGTGGAGGTGCAGATCAGGACGGAAAGGATGGATGTGGTTGCGGAGAAGGGTCTTGCCGCTCATTTTAAGTATAAGGGGGTGAAAGGTGAGACGGATTTTGATATGTGGCTCGCTAACGTGAGGGAGGTGCTGGAGAATCCGGAAACAAGCTCGGTTGACTATATTGATGATTTTAAGCTTAATCTGTACAATAAGGAGGTGTTTGTGTTTACTCCTAAAGGTGACCTGTTCAAGTTGCCTAAGGGGGCTACTGTGCTGGACTTCGCTTTTCAGATTCACTCTAATCTAGGCGCCAGGTGCGTGGGGGCTAGAATTAACGGAAAGAACGCTACTATAAGGCAGGTGCTGAGCAACGGCGACCAAGTGGAGGTGCTCTCTTCGCAGTCGCAGAAGCCAAGGAAGGAGTGGCTCTCTATTGTCAACACTACCAAGGCTAAGACTAAGATAAAGCAGATTCTGAGAGAGGAGGAGGCTGCTAATCTTGAACTTGGAAAGGAACTCCTGAAGCGCAGACTGAAAAACTGGAAGATTGAGTATGATGAAACGCTAATTACGAAACTTGCGAAGAAGATTGGCTACAAAACGACGACCGATTTCTTTCAGGACTTGGCAGACGAGAGACTCGACCTCCAAAAGGTTAAGGAACTTTATCTTGATATAGAGAAGAGAGGCTCGCAGGCTGCGGAGACGGAGGTCAGAAGTGCGGAGGGCTTTGAGCATGTGTCTGATCTCGAAGAGAAGTCGGGCAGGGATGATGTGCTGATTATCGACCACCTCAGAGGGGTGGAGTATTCGCTTGCTAAGTGCTGCAATCCTATTTTTGGAGATGAAATCTTCGGGTTTATATCTGCTCGCGGCGGAATAAAGATTCATAAAAGCGATTGCCCTAATGCGCCTCAGATGATGTCGAGGTTTGGTTATCGGTTTGTAAAGGCTCTGTGGACGGGCAAGTCCGACAGCCTGTACGCTTGCACGCTGCGTGTTGTGGGAAATGATGATATTGGTATCGTGACCAATATAACGTCGCTTATACAAAAAGAGTCTAATGTGACCACCCGCTCTATTTCTGTGGATTCTGTTGACGGCCTTTTCCAAGGTAACATAACCGTTATGGTTAATGATACAAAGGCTCTTAACGGACTTGTCAAAAAGATAAAGGCTGTCAAGGGAGTGAAGAGCGTTGAGCGTGTGTGATTATGCTTTTTTGACGCACGGAAACTGATTTTTATATATATTATTGTGTCTGATGATAAAAAAGTTGCTGATTTTTTTTTGTTTTAGATTGATTTGCTTATCTTTGCGGAGATAACAATACATTATAGAGGCAAATGAGTAGATTATTACGATTTTTATCAGTTTCGGCTGTCGCATTGCTGCTGTTGGGAGGCTCTGCCTATGCAGAGGATTCTGCAGTCTATAGCGTATGCTTGAAGACTAGTAATGATGCTCATGTATTGAGAACATCAGAACAGAAGGCTGTGCTGGAGATTACCAACATGGTGGGGGTTGTTGTTTTCCGTGCCGAAATTTCAGAAGATGAACGTGAATTGAGGTTGGATTTGAAACCTGGTATCTACATTGTGAGAATCGGCAAGGAAACTAGCAGAATTAAAGTGAACTAATGATTTTTTACAAGGCTGTCTTAGGACAGCCTTTTTTGTTTTGCGAATTTATGAAGATTTGCAACGTATTTTTTATTTCTGCAGCAGGTCTCCGTATGTAATTTTAACCTTTTTGTCAGTTCACCAGCCGCTCAATCTTGCAACTGTGTTCCTTAGTTTTCTCGTCGTAATTTACGCCCACGAAAAGCAAATCTCCTTTGTAGTTGTTGAGTGCTTGACAATAGTTTTTATCCTTTATCTGCTGCAAGGCGCTTCCTGCGCTTTTGTTGTGTTTTAACTCTATCACCATTGCCGGAATATTGGGCAGATACGGTATCAAAACCAAATCTGCATATCCTTTGCCAGTTGGCAGCTCTTTGAAGAGTGTGTAGCGGGTGTTGGCGTAAAAGTACGCCAAACAGATAGCGCTTTGGAAGCAATGCTCGTCATTGTAAGTCAGCGGGTTGGTTACCTCTGTGTGGGCGGCGTCGAGAGCCTTTGCCACTGCATCTTCATTGCCTTCGACGGTTGCGTCGAGAAGCTTCTTGGAGGCGTTGATAATCTCCATCAGTTTCTTGTAGTCGGGACTCAATTTGACAGAACGCACCCACTCTTGCCGAACCTCCTCGTTGGGGATGCAGCAAGTTTGTTCTTCAAAATTATAGTTCAAGTAACCCAAGTGAATCTGATAAGTGAACACATCGTCCTTCGACTCAAACTTGTCCAAAGTATTCAGGAACGAGCCGACATCCACCTCCACACTGTCGC
>JAGBRL010000068.1 GCA_017632345.1 Paludibacteraceae bacterium | reverse complement strand
GGTAGCAGCGTTCGGACGGGATAAGCGCTGAAAGCATCTAAGCGCGAAGCCCACCTCAAGATGAGATTTCCTATAAGGGTCGTGGGAGACTACCACGTTGATAGGCTGCAGGTGTAAGCACAGCGATGTGTTCAGCCGAGCAGTACTAATAGCCCGAAAGCTTTCTGTAGCCAGTCAAGGCACATTGAAGACGACACGAGCGAAGCGCAATAAAAACAAGTTGCGAGTGCTCTTCTTCCGGACCATGTCAAGACAATCTAGAGAAACACATGGTGACTATAGCGCGGAGGTCCACCTCTTCCCATTCCGAACAGAGAAGTTAAGCCCCGCAGCGCCGATGATACTGCATTAAGTTGTGGGAAAGTAGGTCGTCGCCACCCTATAACGGAAGCCTCAGCATACTGCTGGGGCTTTTCTGTTTTTATACACATCCATGTATAGCTGCTATAGGCTCGTATCTTTAATCCCCTTTAGCCTTTAGTCATTTGTCGTTAGCCTTTCAAAAGTGTGCCGCGGAGGAGTTTTCAGTATGCATTTTCATCTTATCGCATGACTTCATTCCCTTGAATCCCTCATATCTCTTGACTTCCTGCTTCAGAGTTTATAAAATTTCTAATTTTTTTAATTTTTCTCTTGACTTATTAAAAATTATCTTTATATTTGCAGTGTATTGGTTAACTAATACACTATATTTAATTAAAAATTGGAGGTAATTATGAATCAGAATGTTTTATCTGTAACAACATTAGTTGTGATTTTCTTAGCTTATATTGTTGTAAGACAATTTATTTTAAAGAGAAGAAAATTCAATATTGACAATAATCCTAAATCCGCAAAAATTGATTTAATAGCAAATTTAGTTCATGTGATTGTAATTATTGGTTTGCTTATCTTCATTTGGATTGGACTAATTCAAAGGTGGAATGATGGAATTCATAATTATTTTAATCTGATATTACTGATTGTACTTACAATATTATGTTTTGTCAGATTCTGGAATAAATTTAATAACAGAAACAACTAATCTTTAAATATATGATAACATTAAACAATCTCGATTTCAGCTACAAGAAATCTGCTGTATTTAAAAACATTAGCCTCGAATTTAAAGATGGCAATGTTTATGGTCTTCTTGGCGAAAACGGCGTCGGTAAGACAACTCTCTTGAAAATCATTAGCGGTCTTCAATTTCCAAATAACGGAACATGTACCGTAGATGATTTTATTCCTTCAGAAAGAAATCCTTATTTTTTGCAGAATATTTTTTACCTTCCAGAAGAAGTCATAACAGAAAATACTACGCCAGAATATTTCATTAATAAATTAGGTGTCTTTTATCCTCGTTATGATTATTCTTATTTCTTGAATCTGATGAAAGAGCTCGAAGTGGATTATACAAAGAAATTCGATGCTATGTCGTATGGCCAGAAGAAAAAGTCGCTTCTTGCATGTGCGCTTTCGCTTCGTACAGATTATCTGCTTCTTGATGAACCAACTAACGGTCTCGACATTCCATCAAAAGCTTTGTTTAGAAAAGTGATTCTGCAACACGGGACAGATGCGGCAAACCACGTCCCTACAATAATAATTTCCACACATCAGGTGAAAGACGTGGAAAATCTCATCGACCCGATTGTCATCTTAGACCATGACGAGGTTCTGCTTAACGCGACATTCGAGGAGATTTCTTCCAAACTTTATTTCGATTATAGCAGCGAGAAATCTGACGACGCTCTTTATACAGAGTTGATTCCTGGCGGCTATATCAACGTGCTTCCAAACAAATTCGAGATGGAAAGCAAAGTGAACGTGGAAGCTCTCTTCAATGCAGTGAGAAATAATAAGAAGAAAATTAGAGAAATATTTGCTATGAGCTGTGAGTAGTGAGCTATGGGCAAAGGCTCATTGCTCATAGCTCAAGGCTCGAAGCTATAAGCATAAATTAACTATAAATTATAACATTATGAACAATACATTTAATATAAAAAGATTTGGCAATGTCGTGAGACGCGACGGCATGAGTTATTTTCAAAACTATGGATGGACTCTCATAGTGCTTTGGGCGCTACCTGTTATCCTGTGGTTCCTGACTTATATTTCAATGGAAACTTTTGATACAGGTATAATAATCAATCGTGATACTAAAATTTCAATTTTGATGTGGTTGTCTTTAATGATAGTTCCATCAAGACTTTATAAAAATTATAATGACTCAAGAAAAGGAGTTATTTTAGCTATGACGCCGGCTTCTTCCTTGGAAAAATTCTTGAG
>JAGBRL010000067.1 GCA_017632345.1 Paludibacteraceae bacterium | reverse complement strand
TTTGGACAAAAATCCACCTCCTCAACTAACTCTTTTTGTTTAAGGGGGGCTTGTAATTTGAAAAAAGAAATCTCAACCGCATAAAATCAGCGTTTGAGACTCCTTTTTACATCGTTTTTAGTTTTTATCGGACACTAATAAAAAGCTTTGAAACAGTTAAAAGAAGATGGAGGGCAATTGTTTTCTTACTGGCAACAAGAACGCTCTTCTAAATGGCTTTCGCTTTATGCTTCTGATTTCAAAGATGAAGTTTTATCATTTGAAAATTATGTCATCGACTGTTCTGATGACGAAAACGTTAAAAAACAATCCGCTAAAGATAAATCTATTCGGTTGTTTGAAAATGCGCAAACGGTAAAGGACTTATTTGAAGTTTGGGACGAAACTTATGACAAACTTATTCATGAAAAGGGTGTAATCTTTGGCGAAGATTCGCAAGCGTACCAAATCGGAGTACCGCCGCTTAGAAAAAAACGTTTGGAAGATTTTAAGTCAGAGGATAAAATCGTAAATCGTTTTGAGGAAATTTTACGTCATAACAACGTTAGTGACAAAGAAAATGCGTTCAATCGTCTTGTTGCACTTTTTATCTGTAAATTGGTGGATGAAATGCAAAAGTCAGATGATGACATTGTTGAATTTCAATATAAAGTAGGCACTGATTCATACGAAAGTCTGCAAGACAGACTGCAACGTCTGCATAAAGAAGGAATGGAAAAATTCATGGGCGAAGAGATTTATTATGTGTCAGACGACTATGCCGAAAATCTTTTTGCACAAAAACTAAACGATAACAGGCGGAGAGCTGCAATTGAAGATTTAAGAAATACAATAAGGATTCTAAAATTCTATAGCAATAACGATTTTGCTTTTAAGGATGTGCATAATGAGGAACTGTTTTTTCAAAATGGAAAGATATTGGTAGAAGTTGTTCAACTATTCCAAAAATACAGAATTGTATATCCGTCAAAACATCAATTCCTTGGTGACTTGTTTGAGCAACTACTCAATAAAGGATTTAAGCAAAATGAAGGACAATTTTTCACTCCAATGCCTATTACACGCTTTATATGGGACTGTCTTCCATTGGATAAAATTGTGCGAAAGAAAGAAAACTTTGTTTTTCCGAAAGTTATTGACTATGCATGTGGAGCAGGACACTTTCTCACTGAGGCTGTGGAAGCTATAAACAGCTATTTTATTGCTAATGGCAATATTGATGCAATTCGTGAAAATATGTGGTGTGAACATCATATTTTCGGAATAGAAAAAGATTATCGTCTTGCAAGAGTTGCAAAAGTTTCCCTTTATATGAATGGGGCTGGACAAGGGAAAATAAAATTTGGCGATGGTCTGGAACAATATACCGATGAACAAATAACTAATTCGTCATTCGATATTCTTGTTGCAAATCCGCCCTATTCGGTCAGCGGTTTTAAAGGACATCTAAAACTTAAAAACAACAGTTTTGAGCTTTTAGAGAGAAACCTGATAAGCAATGACGGAAGCGAAATAGAAACGCTTTTTGTTGAACGCATTGCACAACTATTAAAACCTAAAGGAATTGCGGCGGTGGTTTTGCCTTCGTCAATTTTAAGCAATGACAGTAACAGTTATATGTGCGCACGCGAAATTATTTTACAATTTTTCCATCTTAGAGCTGTGGCACAATTCGGAAGCAAAACTTTTGGTGCAACAGGCACTAATACGGTTGTTCTCTACCTCGAAAAATTTAACGAACCACCGAAGCGAAGAGAAATTGTAAAAGATGTCGTCAATGCAATTCTTTCAGGAAAATTTTCTGAGGAGTGGGAAGATAAGGAAGTCTTTCAGAAATACATTAAGAAAATCAATGTGACGGAAGACTTGTACAAGTCGTTTGCAACGGAAACCGCAACGAAAAAAGAACTTGAAGGGAACGAATATTTTGCACAATACATAGCATGGTTTGATAACCTCACTGAGGTTCAAAATAAACGTAAAAGCAACAAGTTCAAAAAAAGTTCTGAAGAAGAACAAAAGAAAGAAATTAAAGAGTTCTTTTTCAAGAAAGTTAAGGAAGTTGAGTCCGAAAAACTGATATATTTTACATTGGTGCATGACCAAATCACATTGACTATTACAGCACCAGCCGACAATGCAGAACAGAAAAAGTTCTTGGGATATGATTGGAGCAACAGAAAAGGCGCTGAGGGAATACAAATCAGTCATACGGGTGGATTGCTATATAATGATACAGACCGTTATGCAATTGACACCATTGCGGCGGCAGTTCGCTTTGCGTTTGATAATAAGCAGATAGAACTGCCCGAATCGCAAGGCAAATATTATGCATATCTCAACACTCACGACATGATTGATTTCAGTCGTACAAGTTTCAACAAGGCAATAAAACTTACTGCGGATAAAAAGATTGAGATTAAGAGTAAGTGGCCATTGGTGAAGTTGGGGGATATTGCGGAAGTGCTGAAAGGAAAGTCAATCACTTCTGCACAGACCAAGGAGGGAAATATTAAAGTAATTGCAGGTGGCACAGACTATGCTTATTTACACAATGAGGCTAATCGTCCGGCAAATACAATAACTATCAGTGCAAGCGGTGCAAATGCCGGTTTTGTAAATTTTTGGAGAGAACCTATTTTTGCATCAGATTGTACTACAGTGAGAGGTAAAAATGATTTACATACATTCTTTTTGTACAATTTCTTACTTTCCATACAAAATCAAATTTTTTATTTGCAAAAAGGTTCGGCACAACCGCATGTCTATCCTGATGATTTAAAACAAATTCAAATCCCTGACGTAGATGAGAATGTGCAGCAGCAAATCGTTTCCGAATGCGAAAAGGTTGATGAGGAATATAACAATAGTCGAATGACGATTGAGGAGTACAAGAAGAAGATTGCTGAAACGATGGCGAATGTGAAGGGGGAAAAGAAGCGGTTGGGGGAGGTTGCAGATTTTAGAAGAGGACCATTTGGAGGTTCATTAAAAAAGGAAATATTTGTTTCCTCTGGGTATAAAGTTTACGAACAACAGCACGCTATCAACAATGATTTTTCAATAGGTGAATATTATATTACAGAAGAGAAGTTTAATGAAATGAAATCTTTTGAACTTTTACCTATGGATATAATAGTAAGTTGTTCTGGAACAATTGGTAAAGTAGCTGTATTTCCAAAGAATGCATCAAAAGGGATTATAAATCAAGCTCTATTGAGACTCAGAAAAAAAATAAATAGTTTATCAATTGAATATTTTTCAATAATACTAGCTAACTCATCAAACAAATTTGTAGAAAATAGCCATGGGACCGGGTTGAAAAATGTTGCAAAGATTGAAGTGTTAAAAGACATTTTAATCCCAGTTCCGTCCCTCGCCGAGCAAGAACGTATCGTTTCTGAAATAGAAACTTATGAGTCAGAAATCGCCAAAGCCAAAGCTATTATGGCAAGTTGCCCGGAGCGGAAGAAAATGATTTTGGAGAAGTGGTTGAGATGAATTAATTTTGCTTTGACAGAAAAAAGTTAGGATATGAAAAAACAGATTGAAGATTTCACTTACACGGAAGAGGAGTTGCGCAGAATCGCACTTGTAACCGACCGAGATTATATCGAAGGACTTGGCATGGCAAGCAACAATACCAGCACTCACCAAGTGATACAAACCGATATAGTTCAAAATTATCTTGTGAAATTTGGGCGCAGGGACATCTTGACGGAGACAAAACTATCTGACGAGATAAAGATTACGCCAGATATTTCAATTTGGGAAAGAATTGAGCGAAAAGGAAAGGAGCTTACACCAATCAATGTCCTTCTGACCATTGAAATCACCCACAACATTCGCAACGACCGATATTCGGAAAGGAATGTCTATGCTTCGTTCAAATGCTTTCCGTCGTTGCAAGAGTCCTTTATCTACAATTATGACAAGGACGTTTGGGTACGCTACCGTCGCGCAAACAAAGGAGTAGAAAAAGAGGCTGGAAAAGATTTTTCAAGACTGTTAGGATGTTATTTGCATACGTTGCAGAAATAGCGCTAATGTTGAGGGTGTAAATTAAACTGTGTCAGCAAAGAAAAATATTATTAACTTTGCTAACACAGTTTTTTTATGAGTGAATTTGACTTTGAAAGTATCAAGAACAAGGCAATCGAACAATTGAAAGCCGGTAAGCCATTGTTGGGTAAGGATGGTGCATTTGCTCCCTTGCTCGAAAGCATCCTTAATGCCGCATTGGAAGGTGAAATGGATGCTCATCTAAGTGAAGAAGAACGCTTGAGTGGTAATCGTCGTAACGGAAAGATGCAGAAACAGGTCCAGACTTCCATGGGGGAAGTAACGGTTTCGACTCCCCGTGACCGCAATTCCACCTTTGAGCCCCAATTTATAAAGAAGCGTGAGACCGTTCTTGCAGAAGGTGTTGCAGACCGTATCATCGGTTTGTATGCCATGGGTAACAGCACCCGTGAAATCAGCGATTGGATGGAAGAGAACCTTGGCAACCGTGTGTCTGCTGACACAATCAGTTCTATCACAGACCGTGTCCTTCCCGAAATAAAAGCTTGGAAATCACGCTCTCTTGACCCTGTTTACCCGATAGTCTGGATGGATGCCATCCATTATAAGGTTACTGACGAACGTGGTTATGCTGTTACTCGCGCCATTTACAATGTGTTGGGTATTGATTCAGAGGGACATAAAGACCTTTTGGGTATGTACATATCCAAAAATGAAGGTGCAAACTTCTGGTTAAGTGTGCTGACGGATTTACAGAACCGTGGGGTACGGGACATCCTTATAGCTTGTGTTGACGGACTCAAAGGTTTTCCGGATGCTATCCGCAGCGTATATCCTGATACGATTGTCCAACTTTGTATCGTACATCAGATCCGTAATTCCATAAAATATGTGGGCAGCAGGCACCGGAAAGAATTCATGAAGGACTTGAAGCTTGTTTACCAGGCAGTCAGCAAGGATGCTGCTGAAACAGAACTGCTCAATCTTGAAGCTAAATGGGGTGAACAATATCCTATTGTCATCAAGTCCTGGCAAGACAATTGGGACAAGCTGACTGAATACTTCCAATTTACAGCTGGTATCAGAAAACTCATCTATACAACTAACACCGTGGAAGGTTATCATCGTCAAATCCGTAAGGTGACAAAAAACAAGGGAGTATTCCCTTCGGATACCGCCCTTGAAAAGCTTGTTTATCTTGCCTATCGCAATATACGCAAGAAATGGACCATGCCTTTGGCTAATTGGGCAACCATGTCACAACAATTGGCCATAAAATTTGGAGATAGGTTTAAGTTGTTCTAATTTTGTCGCTCGTCGGGACGGGTGGTCCCGCCCCTTGCCGCTGGGCGTTCCCCGACCGAGGAGTTTTAAACTGAAAAATATTGCGTGACACAGTTTATTTTACAGACCCCTAATGTTTCAAAATCGTCTCTTGTAAACAAGAAGAAAGGAGATCTTCTCTCTTTATGATGCATCTAAAACTTCAGTTTAGGAGGGCATAAAGACAACAAGAAAGGCTGTGTCAATCCGACACAGCCTTTCTATATATAACATCAGATGATAATTGATTAATATTCCATCTTAGTCATGCGAACGTAGCTCTGGTAACGTTTCTTAGCCATCTCTTCAGAAGCGTTGAACAATTCCTGAGCTTCGTTAGGGAACTGTTTCATTACAGAAGCGTAACGAACTTCGCCCTTCAAGAAGTCTTGGAACTTAGAGTAGTCAGGCTCTTTAGAATCCAAGATGAATGGGTTCTTGCCTTCTTCTTCCAAAGCTGGGTTGAAACGCCACAAGTGCCAGTAGCCGCATTCAACAGCCTTAGCCTCTTCAGCCTGAGCCTTGCCCATACCAGCCTTCAAGCCGTGGTTGATACAAGGAGCGTAAGCGATGATCAAAGATGGGCCTGGGTAAGCTTCTGCTTCACGGATAGCCTTCAAGCACTGAGCCTGGTCTGCGCCCATAGCGATCTGAGCAACATAAACGTAGCCGTAAGTTGTAGCAATCATACCAAGGTCTTTCTTGCGTACTCTCTTACCAGAAGCGGCGAATTTAGCGATAGCGCCAAGAGGAGTAGCCTTAGAAGACTGACCACCAGTGTTAGAGTAAACCTCAGTGTCAAGAACCAAGATGTTAACGTCCTTGCCAGAAGCGATAACGTGGTCAAGACCGCCGTAACCGATATCGTAAGAAGCACCGTCACCACCGATAATCCACTGAGAGCGTTTTACCAAGTAACCTTCAAGTTCAACAAGCTGCTTGCAGTGAGCGCACTTGTCCTTGCCAGCTTCGATTACAGGGATAATCTGTTCTGCCAATTTCTTAGTCTCTTCTGCATTGTTCTTGTTTTCGATCCAAGACTGGAACAAAGCTTTTGCGTCAGCAGGAGTGCAGTCAGCAGCGATAGCCTCAGTCATAACCTTTTCGATACGTTCACGCATCTTTTCGTTAGCAAGTTCCATACCCAAACCGAACTCGCAGAAGTCTTCGAATAGAGAGTTAGCCCAAGCAGGACCCTGACCCTTTTCGTTAGTAGTATAAGGAGTTGAAGGGATAGAACCAGAGTAGATAGAAGAACATCCAGTTGCGTTAGCTACGATTTCGCGGTCGCCGAACAACTGAGTGATCAACTTAACGTATGGAGTTTCACCACAACCAGAGCAAGCTCCAGAGAACTCGAACAATGGAGTAGCGAACTGAGAGTTCTTAGGGTTAGAAGCAACGTCAACCAAAGACTGTTTGCTAGAAACCTTCTTAACTGCGTATTCCCAGTTAGCAGACTCAACCTTAGTTGCTTCTGATTCAGGGTCGAAAGGAACCATCTTAAGAGCAAGCTTGTAGTCGCCTTCAGCCTTAGGGTTACCAGGACAAACGTCAACACAGTTGCCGCAGCCCAATCAGTCCATAACGCCAACCTGCATGCGGAACTTCATTCCCTTCATGGCAGCAGGAGCCTTCATTTCGATCATGTCGCCGTTCATGCCCTTAGCCTCTTCGTCGGTCATAACGATAGGTCTGATACAAGCGTGAGGGCAGACAAACGCACATTTGTTACACTGAATACAGTTTGCAGCATTCCATTCAGGAACGAACGCAGACACGCCACGCTTTTCGTAAGCCGAAGTACCAGCGTACCAAGTACCGTCTTCGATGCCTTTGAATGCAGAAACAGGAAGCAAGTCACCGTCCTGAGCGTTGATAGGGCGAACAACCTTATTGATGAATTCAGGGTCGTTGTTTGCAGGAGCAGCGTCAGCAGCCAAGTTAGCCCAAGCCGCGTCGATAGCCAATTCCTTGTATTCGCCACCACGGTCAACAGCCGCATAGTTCTTGTTCACAACATCTTCACCCTTCTTGCCGTAAGACTTAACGATGAACTTCTTCATCTGTTCGATAGCCAAATCAACAGGAATCACGCCTGTGATACGGAAGAATGCAGACTGAAGGATTGTGTTTGTACGGTTACCAAGACCAATTTCCTGAGCGATCTTAGTAGCGTTGATATAGTAAACCTTGATGTTGTTCTTTGCGAAATAAGCCTTAACCTTGTTAGGCAAGTTCTTAGCCAACTCTTCGCCGTCCCAGATAGTGTTCAAAAGGAACGTTCCGTTCTTCTGCAAGCCGCGAGTAACATCGTACATGTTCAAGTAAGCCTGAACGTGGCAAGCTACGAAGTTAGGAGTGTTCACCAAATAAGTAGAGCGGATTGGGTTGTCGCCGAAACGAAGGTGAGAGCAAGTGAAACCGCCCGACTTCTTAGAGTCGTAAGAGAAATAAGCCTGGCAGTGCTTGTTTGTGTTGTCACCGATAATCTTAACAGAGTTCTTGTTAGCGCCTACAGTACCGTCAGCACCAAGACCGAAGAACTTAGCTTCGAACATACCTTCGCCACCAACTGCAACTTCTTCTTTCTGAGGAAGAGAAGTGAAAGTAACGTCGTCCACGATACCAACAGTGAAGTGGTTCTTAGGAGTAGCCAAAGACATGTTTTCGTAAACAGAAAGGATCTGAGCAGGAGTAGTGTCCTTAGAACCAAGACCGTAACGTCCGCCAACGATTACAGGAGCGTTCTTTTCTTCGAAGTAAGCGTCGCGAACATCCAAGTACAAAGGTTCGCCGCTAGCGCCTGGTTCCTTAGTTCTGTCGAGCACAGTGATAACCTTTGCAGACGCAGGAACTGCAGCCAAAAGGTGCTTAACAGAGAACGGACGGTACAAGTGAACCGCAACCAAACCAACCTTTTCGCCCTTAGCGGCAAGGTAGTCAATAACTTCGCGGATACATTCAGTAACAGAACCCATAGCGATGATTACACGGTCAGCGTCTGGCGCTCCGTAGTAGTCGAACAATCCGTATTTGCGTCCTGTGATTTTAGATATTTCGTTCATGTACTCTTCAACGATAGCAGGAACGTTGTCGTACATTGAGTTGCAAGATTCGCGGTGAGTGAAGAATGTGTCTGGGTTTTCAGCCATACCGCGCATAACTGGCTTGTTAGGGTTCAAAGCTCTTGAGCGGAACTCAGCCAATTTTTCCTGATCGATAAGAGCAGCCAAGTCTTCGTTTTCAAGCTTTTCAATCTTCTGGATTTCGTGAGAAGTACGGAAACCGTCAAAGAAGTTCAAGAAAGGAACCTGAGACTTGATAGTTGCCAAGTGAGCAACACCTGCAAGGTCCATAACTTCCTGAACAGAACCTTCTGCCAACATGGCGAATCCAGTCTGGCGGCAAGCGTAAACGTCCTGGTGGTCACCGAAGATACACAAAGAGTGAGAAGCGATTGTACGAGCCGAAACATGGAACACTGCAGGCATCTTTTCAGCCGCAATTTTGTACATGTTAGGAATCATAAGCAAAAGCCCCTGAGATGCTGTGTAAGTAGATGTCAAAGCACCAGCCTGAATAGCTCCGTGCAATGCGCCTGCTGCACCAGCCTCAGACTGCATTTCTGTTACAGAAACTGTTTCGCCGAAGATGTTTTTACGACCCTGGGCAGCCCACTCGTCCACGTGCTCAGCCATTGTAGAAGATGGCGTGATAGGGTAGATGCAGGCACATTCGCTGAACATATACGAGATATGTGCAGCAGCTTCATTTCCATCACAAGTGATGAATTTTTTTTCTTTAGCCATATATCAATTTATAATATTATGTAAATAAATTCACATTTGAACCTCCCCTTGCGGGATTTCTCTAACTTTGCAAAAATATAAAAACATTGTCTGATATTTATATTTTAACAGCTTTTTTTTGAAAAAAGTTGCCTTCAGTACAAAAAACCGAACAGCCAGAGCGGAATCTTGTCTTCGTCGCCTTTGTCCAGCGCGTCAACGGCAAAGTATGTTCCGTCCTTTCTCTTTATTTTGTGGTCTTTGTTCACTATGCAGAAGTTGTGCTCTCCGTCGATCAGGAACTGCGCGTTTTTTTCGCCTTTGTTCACCTTGTGGTCCCTGATTAGCGAATTGTAGAAAAACGTTTCCCGCACAGCCTGTTCGCTTACAAGCGCCGGCCAGAAGGCGTACATCAGATTTGTGTTCTGGAGATATACCTTGCTCGGCTTTTTCGGGAAGTTTTCGTCTTTCGGGTACAAGATGTTGAGCATTCTTGCGTCCTTGAGATATTTTATGTAGTTCATCACCGTAGCCCTGGATGTTTGTATGTCCAGGCTCAGCTGGCTGATATTAGGCGCGGCAGGCTCGTTGCTGGCAAGCAGATAGAGCAGCTTCCTAATCTTCGGGAGATAGCTCAGTTCGATCTGTTTGAGCAGAAGAATGTCTATCTCAAGGGTGATGTTTATCGTCTTCAGGAGGTTTTCTGAATAATTCTTTTTCTCCAAGAAGAAAGGGTAATAACCATGGTGCAGATAGTCCTGAAAGTATGTGAACGGTTTCACCACCTTCAGTATGTCGTTCACTATTTGCTTGTGGTTTTTCAGTATGTCGTCAAGCTTGTAATGCTTCAGGTCTGTGCCTGCCGTCAGATTGATGAACTCGCGCAGAGAGAAGCCTCTCAGAATGTAAGAGTCAACGCAGCCGGCCAAGTCCGGATTCTCTTCTTTCAGTCGCATGATGGACGAGCCAGTGAACACAATTTTCAGATCCTTGAAATTGTCGTAGCAGTATCTCAGCTCCTTGCTCCAGTTTGGGTATTTGAAAATCTGGTCGATGAGCAGAGTTTTTCCGCCATTCATCCTGAACTTGTCGGCAAAGTTCACAAGTGTCTGTCCTGTGAAATAGAAGTTATTCAGATTGACGTACAGACAGCTTCTGTCAGTGCCGAAGTTGCGTCGCGCATAGTCGAGCAGAAAGGTAGTTTTGCCCACGCCGCGGCTGCCCTTGATGCCGATTAGTCTCTGTTCCCAGTCTATCTCGTCCATCAAAAGCCGTCGGACCGGCACCTCCATGTGCTCGATCAAGTACTTGTGTGTCCTGAAAAAAGCTTCCAACGTTTTAAAATAGTGTTTAGGCCTCTTCTATAAATTCTAAACAAAGCGCCTTTCAAAAGTCTCAGACTAATTTGTAGAAGTTGCCTTTAATAATGGCACAAAAATATAGAAAAAATCTTATTTTGCAAAGTGGAGATAGCAAAATAGGAATATTTTGTAGCTGTTCTGGCTTTTTCTTGATGTCCAATAAAGGTTGTTTAGTCAACGTTTCGCTTTAAAGTGACGCTTTTTGCTGCGAGTTTGGGCAATATTGCCTATATTTGCCTTGTGTAATAATTTGAAGGTTTTTGATTTATGCTGAAATCATTGCTGATTGTGGGAGCCGGTAGCTTTGTTGGCGGCGCTTTGAGGTATTGCGTGTCGATGTTGATGAAGGCGGTTTGCGGACAAGCCTTTCCGTGGGGCACGTTGCTCGTGAATCTTTTAGGATGTTTTGTTTTTGGGCTGATATTTGCTCTGTTTGGCAAATGGAACGCTCAGAGCAGTTCTTGGTTGCTTTTCTTGACTACGGGGCTGTGCGGTGGCTTTACAACATTTTCTGCGTTTGCTCACGAAAGTGTGCAGTTGCTGCAGAACGGAGAGCTTTTTGCTTTTTTCTGTTATGTTTTTGTGAGTGTGGCGTTTGGGCTTCTTCTGATGGGGCTGGGATATTGGGTCGCAAAGTGAGAGTTTTTGTCAATTTTGCAGATTTTGAACCGATTTTTGCTTTTTTTATAAAAATGCGCTATATTTGCACGCTTGAATACAGGCGGGATGAAACTAAGACCGAGTGTTTATAATGGTGAGTATCAAGAGTTTTACAAAGGGAATGATTTGTTGTAACTGAGAGTTTTTAGCCTTGATTGAGTGATGGAGCCGTTGCATTTGTGTGCAGGGCGCTGATGAGAAAAGTTGCATGTGTGGTTGTGAGAGTCTTCACCATTGAAATCCTATTCGCAAGGAAATGTTGAAAACAGGATGCTTTTCTGCGGGAGGCACCCTCATAAAGTCATATATATAATGAAGAATTTTATTTTAAATTTTGTGTTGTTATTTGCCTTTTCTCTGAGCGTGTTTGGTCAGCAGGATTCTGTTGACGCAGATGTGCCCAGCGGCGATCCTATTTTTGCAGGTGCGATAGAGCTGGAGGAGCAGAAGGTCGTTTTTGATTCGCTTGTTGCAGCTCAGATGGCGGAGGATGAAGAGAACGAGGCGGAAGAGGATTCTGCCTTCTTTGAGAATTGGGACAACTCAAAGTTGAATCCGTACGGACTGAAGGTAACGGAGGTGACAGACTCTTTTGTGGTTGACTGTTCAAATTTTTGTCCGCCTACGCAAAACGTCGTGACGTCGGAGTTCGGTCCGCGCTGGGCACGGCTCCATTGCGGCATAGACTTGCGTGTCAAGGTCGGGGATTCCATACGCGCGGCTTTCGACGGCAAGGTGCGCATCAAGCGTGTAGGCTCGCGCCGTAAAGGGTACGGGTACTTTGTGCTGTTGCGCCATCCTAACGGACTGGAGACTTTGTACGCGCATCTGTCCAAAATACTTGTGGAGGCAGAGCAGGAGGTCAAGGCTGGCGAGGTCATCGCATTAGGCGGAAACACAGGCCGTTCCACCGGACCTCATCTGCACTTTGAAACGAGGTATCAGGGCATTCCGATAAATCCGCGCAACATTATTGACTTCAATGAGTTTGCCGTGTATGACGACAACTATTTGGTGACAATAAAAGGCTCGTTCAAGGAGTGGACGGATTATGTGAACAGTCCTGCGAAGTATTACAAAGTGCGCAAGGGCGACTGCCTTTCCAAAATAGCAAAAAGACATCGCACAACGGTTAAGCGGATTTGCAGGCTAAACAGGATAACAACAAAGACAGTTTTGCGCCCCGGCCGCCGCTTGAGGGTGAGGTGATATTTTTTTTCATATTAAACGTTTGTGTTTATGAATATTTGGAATGAGATCTGTAGAGATGTGCATAAAGAAAGAACTCTAAACGGAAGCGAAAAGGAGTACCAGAGAACTATTGTGGCTATTTTTCGTTATTTATTGGGTTGGAGTCGAGAACGAGTTGAAGAACAATATAAAGTTAGGGTTGGAAGTTCTGTCAATCATGTGTTCCCAGATTTGGTTTTCTTTATTCAAGAAGAACCAGTGTTTGTTGTAGAATTAAAGAAACCTAATCATATACAAAGTGCGAATGAAGTAGAACAGTTGATTTCGTATATGAAATTGTTGTCTGTGCGGATTGGTTTGTATGTTGGAGAGCATATAGAATTGTTTTATATGGATCCGTTAGTAACGAAAGAACCAGAGTGTATTGTTCAAATTAAATTTGAAGAAGATTCGGCTCTAGGGGGGACTTTTGTTGATTTGTTTAGTAGAGATAAATTTTCTTTAGACGATTTGGCTCTTTTCTGTAAAATACAAGAAGAGAAACGAGGAGAAAGAAGAAGATTGGAGGACTATATAGGAGATTTAATTTCAGATGCAGATGGTTTCTTGAAAGAACTTTTGAAAGAAAATCTGTGTGCGAAGGGATATTCAGACTCGTGTGTAGATGAAGTTCTAGAAGGGGTGAATATTTGCATGAAAAAAACTAAAGCGAATGTAAACCCAAGTGTTATGATGAAGGAGGATTATGTTTTGCATAGGGAATCTTCTGTTAGAGATAGAACTAAATACAGTTTAAATGGAGAAGGACGACTCGGAAAGGGACGCTTGGCATTGGCTATAGTGAAATTGTTTGTGAAAAAGAATCCTAATTTGACATACGATGATATAAAGCGTCGTGTTCCGTTATATATAGAAACTTGTGCAAATATTGAAAGAACAAAGGTTGATTCTGCTGATAAGTCAAAGGATAGGCGTTGGTTTGAAGAAGAATTAGATTTAATGGTAAGTGCAGATGGCGTTAAATTTGCTTTTACAACTCAGATAGGTAAATTTAATGTTGGTGAAATAATTAAATTTGGAGAAGAGCAAGGCTTTGATATACAAGAAGTGTGATATTTGTGCTAGCGGGAAGGGCCTGTGTACGGCTCTTTCTTTTAGAAATTAAGGCTTTCTGCCTTGCTTTATCTCTGTCTGCAAGATTGTGCCAAATTTGTTTTGAAGCATTGCGTTTCAATAAAAACTTTAAAAGAAAGAGCCGAGCAAAATATGTCACAAAAAGCACGCAAATATTGATTATTTGCGTGCTTTTTAATACTTTTGCACCGCAAAGTTAAAGCGTCGGTTGCGTTGGCCGGCGCCGTAAAGTTATCGTTTTATGAAACAGAAAATTTGTAAGCTTATACTCAAATTGTTTGGATGGAGTACTTCTTTGACAGTCGAAGTTCCAGATAAGTGTATCTTTTGCGTGGCTCCTCATACCAGCAATTATGATTTTATTGTCGGTAAAATAGGTTACTGCGCGGTAGGTGGTGCAAGGCCTTCTTTCCTAATAAAGAAAGAGTGGTTCAGGTTCCCTTTCAACTTGTTCTTCGGCCCGATTGGCGGCATTGCGGTTGACCGGGGCAAAAGACAGTCTTTGTCAGAACAGATTGTAGAGGAGTTTGGTAAAAGAGACAAATTTCAGTTGGCTATCACTCCGGAAGGGACTCGCAAAAAGAACCCTGAGTGGAAAAAGGGCTTTTACTATATAGCGAAAAAGGCCGGTGTGCCTATATTGCTTACGCATCTGGATTACGAAAAGAAAGAGTTGGGTATCAACAAAATCTTTTATCCTACAGACAATGAGGCTGAGGATATTAAACAGATAAAGCGCTATTTTAAAGATGTGAAGGGCAGACATCCTGAGCAGTTCTCTATAGGAAGCGCTGCTAATGATTAATTTATAGAAGTTGTCTTTCAGGAGTCACGGAAGCGAATTGCGTTTTTGTGACTCTTTATTTTTTTTATATATGAAAATTGCAATTTTTCAGTATGATATAGTTTGGGGCGACAAGACAAGGAATCTTGAGCAGGTGGAACGTTGTATGGCCGACATGGAAGATGATGTTGATGTGCTTCTGTTGCCAGAAATGTTTTCGACTGCCTTCACGGTGGATGATGTGTCGGAGCTTGCAGAGAGCGGTTGTGGCAGCACGATGCAGGCGGTGGAGAGTCTGGCCCGAAGGCATGGATGTGCTGTTTGCGGAAGCTTTATGGCAGAAGAGCATGGTAAGTTTTTCAACAGAGCCTTTTTTGTGACCGAGTCTGGCGAACGGTACTTTTATGATAAACGTCATCTGTTCTCAATGGGAGGAGAAGGCAAGTGTTTTTCGGCAGGCAACAGAAACGTTGTTGTAAAGTATAAAGGGTGGAATATCAGTCTGCAGATTTGTTATGATTTGAGGTTCCCTGTATGGAGCAGAAATGTGGGGTGCGAGTATGATTTGCTGATTTATATGGCGAATTGGCCCACGGTCAGAATTGCGGCTTGGGACACGCTTCTGAAGGCGCGCGCGATAGAGAACCTTTCGTATGTGTGCGGTGTGAACCGTGTGGGAAAAGATGGTTCTGGGTTTGACCATAACGGACACTCTTGCGTAATATCGCCTAAGGGCGAGACAGTGCTTGCGTTTGGTGATGGCGAGGTGGCTCTTAAAGTTTGCGAGATTGATTTGGATTCTTTGCAGAGATTCAGAAGCAAGTTTCCTGCATGGCGCGACGCTGATGAGTTTGATGTGAAAACGATTGTTTAATTTGAAAAAACGTTACTTTTGTTGCGTAATTGTAAAGTATTTGATTGTTTGTGATAAAAATGGTCATAAAATTATTTTGGTGAAAATAATGAAAGATATTAAAACAACTTGCGATTACATATTCGCGCCTTTTGCGTATAAAGATAGACTGTCTTGGTATGATAGAAATATGTCTGCTAATTTTTCAAGGCAATATGTGGAGATAGTTGTTCTCACATTGACTTTTATTGAGGGTATATTAAACCTCAAATTTGATATGGAGGTTGAGTTTACAACAACTGTAATTGGAATATTAGTTTTTGTATTTTTGGCTTACGTTTGTTATTTTGTAAATTCGTTTTTTAATCGTTATTCTGAATTTCAAAGAGAAAGATTTGTTATGATACACGATTATATTTATGGAATTAAAATAGAGAATGGATTCATTAAGTTGCAGTATATTGACAGAAACAATTATATTCATCAGGTTGACTTGCCTGTTAAGGAATAGTTTGAAGAAGACTATTTTTTAAAGTTGAAATTTCGAAAGTTACTTATATATTCTGTTCTAATAGAAATATTAAATTTTAATACAAATAGAACTGTTCAGTTGGTTTTGGATTAAATGATTTTTTGTGAAAGAAAAGTTTGAATCATAGTTCAAAAAAAGAAGGGAAGCCAAAGCGTTTTCCATAAAAATAAAGCCCGCCTGTTAGTAGCGGGCTTTTTTATGTTTGAGAGTTTTATTAATAAGCTCTTGCAAAGAGCACTCTGCGTTTAGAAGGTTTTCCTGTAACCATACAAACACCCGGCTCCATGTCGCCGTCCATATAGCTGTCAAAAGGAATGCAGCGTATAGTAGCTTTAGTCTCCTCTTTAATTCTCGCTTCCGTTTCAGGAGTGCCGTCCCAGTGAGCAAGCACAAAACCGCCTTTCTCAATCTGAGCCTTGAACTCGTCGTAAGTGTCAACAGAAGTCATTGTTTCCTTTCTGAATTTCAATGCTTTCTGATAGATGTTTTCCTGAATTTCGTCAAGGAGATTCTTCACGAACGTTTCGATTCCGTCCATGCTTACGTTCTCTTTAGTGAGAGTGTCGCGGCGGGCAACTTCGATAGTTCCGTTTTCAAAATCTCTAGGACCTACAGTAAGTCTTACAGGCACACCCTTAAGCTCATACTCGGCGAACTTCCAACCCGGAGTCTTTGCGTCAGAATCGTCGTATTTCACAGATATGCCGTTAGCTTTCAGCTTGGCGATGATGTCGTCAATTTTCGCAATCATGTCTGCCGTAAGTTTTTTAGCGGCGATAGGCACAATTACAACCTGATAAGGAGCAAGTTTAGGAGGAAGCACAAGACCGTTGTCGTCAGAGTGCGACATGATCAGAGCGCCCATAAGGCGAGTAGAAACGCCCCACGAGGTAGCCCAAACGTAATCCAGTTTGCCTTCGCGAGTTTGGTACTGCACGTCAAACGCCTTTGCAAAGTTCTGTCCCAAGAAGTGAGATGTGCCAGACTGCAGAGCCTTTCCGTCCTGCATAAGAGCCTCGATGGTGTAAGTGTCAACCGCCCCAGCAAAACGTTCAGAAGCAGACTTCACGCCCTTTATCACAGGCATAGCCATGAACTTCTCTGCAAAGTCGCCGTACACGTTAAGCATCTTTTGAGCTTCGGCTTCAGCCTCTTCGTAAGTTTCGTGAGCGGTGTGTCCTTCTTGCCACAAGAACTCAGCAGTGCGGAGGAACAGACGCGTTCTCATCTCCCAGCGCACCACGTTTGCCCACTGGTTGCACAAGATAGGAAGATCTCTGTAAGACTGAATCCAGTTCTTGTAAGTGCTCCAGATGATAGTCTCTGAAGTTGGTCGCACTATAAGCTCCTCTTCCAGTTTAGCTTCCGGGTCAACCACAACACCGCTTCCGTCAGGATTGTTTTTCAGCCTGTAGTGAGTGACTACGGCGCACTCTTTCGCGAAACCCTCTACGTGGTCAGCTTCGCGGCTGAGGAATGATTTCGGGATGAAAAGAGGGAAGTATGCGTTTACGTGTCCAGTCTCCTTAAACATGCGGTCAAGTTCCGCCTGCATCTTTTCCCATATCGCATAACCGTAAGGCTTAATTACCATACAGCCTCTTACCGCAGAGTTTTCTGCTAAATCTGCCTTGACAACCAAGTCGTTATACCATTGCGAATAACTTTCGCTACGTGGTGTTAATTCTTTTGCCATATTTTTTTTAGAATGTGTTATCTGAATTTGATTCGCAAAAGTACTAAAAAAGTCAGAAGTAACCTTTTTAATTGGCAGAAAAATGAAGACAACTTCTATAAATTGCGATTTTTGCAAATTCCATATTCTGAAATCCGTTTCGGGCGCTTTTGAACCCTTTTTGTCCGTCAAAATCGTTTTGACCTAATTCATAGAAGTTGTCCGAAATCACTTAATAGGCAAAACATTAATCTCCATGCCTAAAATAAGAGAAAAATATTCCTTGTATGTATCTACCGCCCCTGCAGGAACATAAACAGTTTTTACGTTGCTGCCTGAAAAAACATGCGTTAAATTTGGTTCATTTATCGGTGGAGGCGGAAGCGGTATACCAGAGGAGGAATATTCAGCATCTTGTGAGCATGAGTAAGGAGGCTCCGGATTTTCAAACGTAATGGTCTCTAAATACTTGCAATTTGAAAAGACTCCAGCACCTATACTTGTCACCGACGCAGGAATAACTAAACTACGCAAAGCGACACAGCCCTCAAACGCTTTGGATCCAATATGTGTCACAGAGTTGGGAATAACAATGTTTTCAAGTTTTACGCAACTTGCAAAAGCGAACTGTCCAATATGTGTCACAGAGTTGGGAATGACAATGTTTTCAAGTTTTGCGCAACCTGCAAAAGCGGAATATCCAATTCTAGTCACAGAATTGGGAATATCTACGCTTTCAAGTTTGGTGTAATGGATAAATGCTCTTTCTTCAATGCGAGTCACAGATTTAGGAATAACAACACTACGCACATACACGTTTAGGAATTCATTACCTCCAATTACTGTAACCGAATAGTTTTTTCCTTCAATTATGACTTCCGACGGAATGTTCAAATCTAATTTGAAAGTGTCTCCTCCAGCGTTTTGCAAATCAAACAAATACTTCTGATTTTTTATACTGTAGCCTGTGTAAGCGACTTCGGATTCCGAAATTACATCGTAATCAAAATCCACCTCCAACTTCTTTATAATGTCGGAGTTAGACGTGCTGCTAACACACGAAATAAAAAAAGGAGAGCAAAGAATAAGAGTTAATGTTTTTTTCATGCTATTCTGCAATTTAGAAACTGTTTAAATTTAATTCAAAACTAATTTGAGAGATATAAAACAATCTCTCAAAATTACATTTAAAATACTTATTATCAGTTTGATAAGTAGATAATTTTCGTAACTTTAAGAAAACAAAACAATAAAGAAATGAATCAGTATCCAACAAATCTCACCGATAATCAGTGGCAAGTTATAGAAAAATTTTTAGATGTGCAAGTGCGAAAGCGCAAATACCCTCTCAGGAACATAATAAACGCAATCAATTTATCGACTATGAGTTTCATGCGGAAACTGCGGTGTCCATGATTCAATTAGCCTTCTGTTTTCTGATACTTAACAAAATATTTTAGAAAAATTTAAACAGCTTCTTAGAGGCTCTGAAGAAATTTCTAATATACATAAATAATTGATTGTCAATTTGATTTGCGGTTGATTTTATACCTTTATAGTGACTGAAAAAGTATTTGGCAAATTACCCGATAAATTTTACCGATAATTAGGAGCAAGGTTACAGAAAATTTTATAGTGAGCAAGGAGGCAAGCGAAAATGTTCGCTCAGGAAAAAATCCAGCGCATCAAATTAACTCAAATGATTTAAATCATTTCCAATTTATAGAAGCTGCTGAAATAAAAAAAAACGCAGACGTTTTTCGGTAACGTATGCGTGAACATGAGTGAGGACGATAACAAAAAATAGCTCCAAGGCTCTAAATTAGAACTTAGGAGCGTATTTTCTAAATAAATTAACTATTAGTAAATTAAAAAGGACCATAATTTGTTTTTTTAAATGCTTTAATTTTTATGCTGCAAAGATATGTTATAAAACATAATTACGCAACATATTCGATGTTTTTTTTCAAAAAAAAGTGAAAAAAGTGAGAGGACTGCCGTTCTTTTTACGGTTAGAGTTTAAAATTGGCACTACCGTTGCTTCTTTAATGAGGCGTGCAGATTTGTAAAGTAATGAGATTTTGCAAATTAAGAGTTGAAAGAGTGTGTTTTTTCATGTGAAATTTGTAGTTTTGCCAAACAAGTCAAATGCTATTCGATTTGTAGAGGTTCTGAGAGGGTGTTTGTGTTGTCCAATTTATGCAGAGGAACTTTTTTGCAATATTATAGCGTCGGCCAATTTAACACATAGATCCAACAATTTTACATTAATAAAAGTATGAGAAACACATTCAGTATCAAATCAAAAACTATTGCATTACTCATTTTATTCTGCAATTTTATCACCGCTTATTCGGTAGATGCAAATCTAAAATATTACCTATTCCACTCAAGCGGAATGGTGGTTTCGTCAACGTCAGGTTCTCCAAAGTTGGCGAACTTTGATGCCGGACAGGCGCAGACTTTCCAGTTTGTGCAGTCCGGCTCTTATTACCTCATCAAAAATCAGTCAATCGGCAGAAACATTGCAAAAACAGGTACGTGGGATACCGAGTTTTCAACCTCCACCGGCAATGTAGCCAAGTTTACCATCGAAAGTTGCGGAGGAGAATACATCAAACTGAAATGCGCAGACAATAATCTGTATTTAGGGACAGACGCCACTGATAACGGCAGCTCTTTATATTCAGACAAAAACGGAAAAGAGACTTTGCACTTTTGGTATTTGAGGGAAGCGTCAAATAACGAAATCATCACAGATGGATTAGAGAACGCTATCGAAAGAGCAGAACAAAAATTGTCGCAAACAAAAGAGGGCAACAAGGAGGGCGAATTTTCTACTGAGGTGCGAGACAACCTTCAGAAGGCAATTTCAGAAGCTCAATCCGTCCTTCAAACCCCTATTACTCAATCAGATGTCATCGAGGCCACTCAAATTTTGACAAGTGCAACAAACGACTATATCTCTCAACGCAATTTGCCTTTCGTTGTCGGAGAAAAATATTACATCATGCACGCAAGCAATCGTTTCTTAGCCAACGTCAACAACTCTGTTCAGATAAAAAACCGAGACAATTCCACCGCACAACAATTTGTGTTCGAAGAGGCTTCTAATGGAACGTATAGCATAAAAAATGTGCAGTCAGGCACCTATCTGACCTCATCAGGAGAGTACAGTGTAGCCTTTATGCAGGCACCTAATTCCAGCACAGCAAGATTTAAAATTGCCTACGCGCCCAACGAAGATTTGTATGTCCGTTTTCAAGTGGCGGAGGACAACCAATTTATCGGAACAGACGGAACATCAGATGGCAAAGGGGTTTATAGTGACAAGAACGGTAATGACGGAAAGCACTATTGGCACTTGATACGGGTGGATGCGCCCTCTAATCAACCATATACAAATTTCAGGAACGGTAGTTCTGCGCTACGATTAGGGATGAATTGGTACGATGAAGACGGAAAGCACATCAATGTGCATGGAGGATGTGTGCTATACGAAAACGGCACTTATTACTGGTTTGGAGAAAATTATCGTCCATCACCTGTAAAAAGCAACGGAATAGGCTGCTACACATCAAAAGATATGTATAATTGGAAATTTGAGTGCATGGCATGGGAGTGTCCGGAAGAACCTTTAAGAAACGACTATCAAGACATGAATTACGGTCGTACCTTAGAGCGTCCTAAAGTGATGTATTGCCCTAACACAGGAAAGTATGTGATGTGGGTGCATTGGGAGAATGGTTCGGGCTATGCAGCATCCAGAGTCGCTATTCTTTGGGCCGACAAAATAACAGGTCCTTATAACTTTGTAAAGACACAACGTCCACGAGGCGACGAACAACCCTCCGGTTCCCGCGACCAAACTTTAATGTTCGACCCAGACTACAATGTGGCATACCACTTCGGTTCAGCAGAAGAGAACATGACAATGCACGGAACTCTGTTGCGCGACGATTATTTGGAGTTGACCAATACATGGGAAAGAATATTTGTCAAAAAACAGTATGAGGCTCCGGCCATTTTCAAATATCATAAACGATTTGTAGCCATCTCATCAGGCTGTACAGGTTGGGACCCCAACCCAGCGCATAGCTCCTACTCGCAAATGCCGCTGTCTGGCTGGGAAGATAGCGGAAATCCTTGCGTGGACGCTAACAACAAAACCACTTACTGCTCGCAAAGCAACTTTGTCTTTAAAGTACCGAACAAATATGACGCCTACATCTATATGGGCGACCGTTGGAAGGGAGGTGACTACTTTAACGACGCAAACGTTGGCGAGTCTTGGCACATCTGGCTGCCTATAGATATGCGCACAGGCTATCCTGTCATTCGCTTCTACTCTGAGTGGGATTTAGGCCTTTTCGATAAATTGAACCGATATCGCAGAGTAGGAAATTTTGAAGAAGGAAAGGAATATCTTCTGCTCTCCAAAAACGCCAATAAGATACTTTCACAGAAAGATGAAAAATTGCTATTAGCAGAAGATGACGAAAATATAAACCTCACTTTCAGAATAACAGCAACAGACGGTTATTATGTCCTAACGGACTTGGCAAGCGGAAAAGTTTTGGACGGAACTGACGGAAAACTGACCTTGGCAGACTCTGTCGGCAGCTATGAGCAACAATGGAAAATTGTATCGTCTAACACATCTGACGGATATTACTACTTTTATCCGCGAAGCAACGAAAATAAAGCAATAACCAATTACAGCGCGTCGCCAACCTCGAACGGAATTGTAGGATTAAATGAAGCGGAAAAGTTGCCTGCATGTCAGTTCGCATTTTGTTTTGACTCAGAAAAACATGATTATCAGCCTATAAGCAACGAGTCGGACGGCAGCTATCAGAAGTGGATAGAATCTAAAGGATATAAACAAGTAGAAACTGAAACAACGACTTGCGACAAAATCAAAAGCAATGATTCACCTCTTAAAATATACAATGTAGAGGGCGGAATAACTATACATAGCGACATATCGCAAACCATTTGTTTGACAGATGTGCAAGGAACGGTTTTACATCATTTTTCGCTAAGAGGAGGGAACGAGGAAACCCTAAAACTCATTCCGGGCATATATATAGTAAATGGAGAAAAGGTGGTGTGTTTAAATAAATGAGATTGGCAATAGACCTAATTGTTTGGTTTATTCACCGAATTTTTATTACTTTGCGGTGCTTAATTTGGAATTTAGTATGGCAAAAGTGAAGTTTATAGACCTCTTCGCTGGTATAGGAGGAATTCGCAAGGGTTTTGAAATTGCATTTAACAAGTGTGGTTTTGAAACAGAATGTGTTTTGACTTCTGAAATAAAACCTCATGCGTGTAAAGTTTTGTTGGCAAACAACCCCAATGAAGAAATAAAAGGAGATATAACAAAAATAGATGCAAAAAACATTCCTGATTTTGATTTTTTATTAGGAGGATTTCCTTGTCAAGCATTCTCGTATGCAGGGAAGCGTCTTGGATTTCAGGATACAAGAGGAACTATGTTTTTTGAGGTTGAAAGAATACTAGATGAAAAACGTCCATACGGTTTTATTCTCGAAAATGTTGAAGGTTTGGTAACTCATGACAGGGAAGATACTCGACAACCGATAGGAAGAACACTTTCCGTAATTATAGCTAATTTGACATCACTCGGTTATTTTGTTTCTTGGAAAGTGTTGAATTCTAAAGATTTTGGAGTAGCACAAGAACGAAAACGAATTTACATAGTAGGGACGAGACAAGAAAATATATCTCTTGATGGTTTCGCTGTATCTCATGCTGTGCTTGAAAATGTTTTAGAAAAAGGTCTGCCGACAATCAATACCCAATTTATAAGTTTATTAATGTTGCATTATTCCCCGAAAGATTTGTATGGTAAAAGTATAAAAGACAAACGAGGAGGGAGGAATAATATTCATAGTTGGGATATTGAGTTGAAAGGAACTGTTAGTCCTGAACAAAAAAAACTTCTCAATAAGATGTCGCACGAACGACGTAAAAAGAAGTGGGCAGTAAAACATGGTATAGATTGGATGGATGGTATGCCATTGACAGAAGAGATGATTCGAGAGTTTTATCAGAGCGATGATTTAAAAATAATGCTTGAAGATCTTGTTAATAAAGGTTATTTAAAGAAAGAATATCCCAAAGCCTTAGTTACAGAATATACGATATTTGGAGAACAAAAAGTTCGAAAACAAGATACTAGTAAAAAAATTGGATATAATATTGTAGCAGGAAAGTTGAGTTTTGAAATCAATAAGATTTTGGATCCCAAAAGTATTGCTCCAACGCTTGTGGCAATGGATATGAAAAAAAATTATGTCGTTGACAATAATGGTTTACGTCCTTTAACGCTAAGAGAGGGTTTAAGACTATTTGGGTATCCTGATGATTTCAAATTTCCAGTAAATACGATGGAAGGTTTTGATTTATTAGGGAATACGGTTGTTGTACCTGTTATTGCAGCCATATCAGAAAGATTGGCAGAGTCGTATTCTGCATTTAATAATATTAACAGTAAAAAAGTAATTTAATTATGGAGTCAGCAGAAAAATTATATATAGCTCTTCGTGACGAATTTGGATTTGAAAACGCAAAAGGTTCTATATCATTTAATTTGAACAATTATCAGATAACAGTAGAGCAGAATAACGTTATTGGAAATATTTTAGAAGAATGGTTAGACAAGTGGATGACACACAAGGGAATTGATCATATCCATAATGAAAAGCAAGCATCTCCAGATTTTTGGCTCAATACAAAAGAGACTACATCTGATTGGTTAGAGGTGAAATCATTTACAGGTAGTCCAAACTTCGATGTTGCTGCTTTTCGTAGTTTTATCAATTTAATAATTGAAAAACCATGGAAATTACATTCAAAACATTTACTTATCAAATATAAGAGTGAAAAAGGAGTAGTTACTATAGAAAATTTTTGGTTGAAAAATCTATGGGAGATTTGTTGTACAAGCAGTGTATGGCCTATAAAAGTTCAATATAAGAACAATGTAATTGTAAATATTCGCCCCTCAACATGGTATTCAGACAAGGCTGATTATCCATCTTTTGATTGTTTGGAAGATTTTCTTGCGGCTTTAGAGGAAACAATTTATAAATATCATGACACACGTAGCACAATTGCTGAAAATTGGAGTAAAAGGTTATGTGAAAGTTATAAAAAACATTATCAAAAAGAATTGATTTTACCACGGTGGAATGATGTAAAAAATAAGTATGTAAAAGAATAAAATTGCTTACTAATATGAAGACAATGCAGAAACATTAAAACTATAGGCCGGGGTTTACATAATAAAATGGCATAAAATTTATTGTTAAGCCCTAATAAACACCTAAATAATTTAAAATCAATACAATGAATTATTTTGTTTACAAAAATTAACTAAATTCGTTCAGTCACACTGACGGAATTAATGTAAATTCGTTCAGTTAGACTGAAAAAAATTAGAATATATTACATTTGCAGGCATACTAATAAGATAAACACATGACGAATTTTCGTCCATTTGCAGACCGTTCAAGCGAAGAGAGAGGAGCATTGTGGGAAAACTTTATCATCGGAGAGAGGATGAAGCGGAAACACAACAATCTGTCCAATATAAATTTATACTTTTGGCGGACATACGACCAGCAAGAGATAGACCTCATAGAAGAAGATGGCGAAATCATCACGGCGTATGAGATAAAATCAGGGAAAAAGAACCCGAAGATACCAAAGGCATTCGCCAACGCCTACCCTGAGGCAGCGTACAACATCGTAAACAAAGATGTATTTTGGAATTATGTGGAGTGATAGAATCTTATATTAATATAAAACTTAAAATCATGTTAAACTTCATTTGTGATTTATTCGGATTTTCTTCGACATCTCAAGTATGTATAATGGATAGTCAAAGAAAGAAAATATGGTATAATATCGACAAGAAGACAAAGAGTGCGACCGTAATAAAAAGTCCTGAAAATGAGCAATATTCAGGTACAGTCACAATTCCGAATGAAATAATGTACAAGGACAGGTTTTATATTGTGACGGGAATTGCAGACGATGCTTTCAGCAATTGCAGGAAATTGGAACGCGTCACAATACCCAAAGGTGTGGAAATGATAAATAAGGCTCTTTTTGATTCTTGCAAAGAACTTGTCACCATTGATGTGGATAGAGACAACAGCAATTATTGTTCGTATTTTGGTGTGTTATACAATAAATCAAAAACGGAATTGAAATGTTTTCCAATAGGGAAAAAAGGTGAGTTTGTGATTCCTAACGGAGTGACAGAGATTTGTGACAGAGATTTTGCTTGTGCGGAATTAGAAAGCATAATAATTCCATCAAGTGTGAAGAAGATTGGAAACCAAGCTTTTTGTTTCTGCGACAATTTGAGTCGTGTCAAAATTACGAAGGGGGTTACAGAGATAGGAAATTATGCATTTGAATATTGTGATTCTTTAAAAAGTATAACAATACCAGAAAGTGTAACGAGTATCGGAGAAGCTTCTCTTTTTTGTACTGGTTTGACGAATATAGAAGTCGAAGAGGACAATTTGCATTATAGTTCAGAGAATGGTATTTTGTTTGACAAATTAAAAACTCATCTAATTTGTTTTCCTTGCGAAAGATTGGGTGAAAGTTATGAAATTCCAGAGGGGGTAAAGGTCATTGATAGTTATGCTTTTTCAAACAGCAGCAATCTGACTAATGTAACTATGCCGGATAGCCTAATGAAAATTGAGAAGTCTGCTTTTAGGGAATGTGAAAAATTAAGAGACATTACGATACCCGCCAATGTAACGGAAATAGGAGAGGAGGCATTTTTAGGTTGCTTTAATTTGACTTCTGTAACAAGTTTGAATATCGTTCCTCCAACAATATTTAAATCAAGTTTTGATTATATTGATGAAGACCTTAAGATATACGTCCCTGCAGAGAGTGTGGAAAAATACAAAGCCGCAAAGGGCTGGAGCGAGTTCAAAAACATCATGGCGATACCTGCTAAGTGATTTAATTATAAGCACAGAGTAACAGGTTTCAAAGCACGTTCGATTTGCGAACGTGTTTTTTGAAAAAAAACGTTACCTTTGCAAGGTGAATAAAAAAAAGAAAATGAAAAAGCTTTTGTACTTAATTATTTGCTCTGTTCTGACAAGCTTCGGAGCTGCAGCGTCTGACAAAGTTTGGAATGTGAACAGCGACGGAGATACCATCTGGTATGATATTAACAAGAAAACGAAAACAGCGGAAGTCTCAAAGAATAGGAGTTATTCAGGGTCAATTGTTATTCCGCAAGAGATTAAGGTCAAACGTAAAACATACCGAGTGACGGGCGTGTCACGTTATGCCTTCTTTTACTGCAATAAACTAAAAAGTGTGACTATGCCTTCCGGGCTTAGCAGTATTGGCTCATCGGCGTTTGTTGGTTGCCGCAATCTGGAGCAGCTGACAATACCAGAGAGCGTGACGAGTATTGGTGAGAAAGCTTTTGACGGGTGCAGCAGTTTGCGGAACATACAAGTGTCAGAAGCGAATCAAAACTATTGTTCTGTGGACGGTGCTTTGTACGATAAGTCAAAGGAGACACTTATCATGGGTTTTCAGAATGGAATCAGTAAATTTGTAATCCCTGAAAGTGTGACGACGATTGAAGATAACGCCTTCAAGGACTGCCAGAACCTGACAAATATTGTCATTCCGAATAGTGTGAAGAAGATTGGCAGATGGGCATTTGAAGGTTGTAAAAGTTTGACGAATGTTGTGATTCCTGAAGGTGTGACGGAAATTGAATATGCAGCATTTTCGGGTTGTCAGAGTTTGGCGAATATCTCGATTCCCGCGAGTGTGAAGCAAATCAGAGGAGATGTGTTAAAAGGTTGCGATAGGTTAGAAAGCATAAAAGTATCAGACGCAAATCCAAACTATTGTTCTGTAGATGGAGTTCTGTTTGACAAGTCAAAGAAGAACTTGATTGTGTATCCGAAAAAGAAAAAAGGCAAATTTGCAATTCCTGAAGGCATAACGGAGATTGATGAAACTATATTTTCAAATAGTGAAGGTTTGACCAGTGTCATAATTCCTAATGGTGTAAAGAAGATTGGCGAGAGAACGTTTGCTAATTGTAAAAATCTGAAAAGCGTCGTGATTCCGAATAGTGTCACGGAAATCGGTGGTGAAGCGTTTTCGGGTTGTGCCAGTTTGAGCAATATTGTCATTCCTAACAAGGTTAAGAAGATAGAAGACGGAACTTTTAATGGATGCCAAAATCTGACTGCCATTACGCTTCCTGATAGTGTTACCGAAATTGGCTCGAGGGCTTTTCGGTGGTGCTCAAATCTTTCTTCCATTACGCTTCCGAATAGTGTCACGACAATTGAAAGCGAAGCGTTTTCGGGTTGTGCCAGTTTGAGCAATATTGTCATCCCTAACAAGGTTAAGAAGATAGAAGACGGAACTTTTTACGAATGCAAAAATCTGACAAAAGTTACGATTCCTGATAGTGTTGCAGAAATTGGCGCGAAAGCTTTTGATGGGTGTCAAAATCTTACTTCGGTTACAATCCCTAATAGGGTTAAATACATAGGAAATTCAGCTTTTGAAGGGTGCCGAAATCTGACAGGCATTACGATTCCAAATAGTGTAACAGTGATTGGTCGATACGCTTTCTATACATGCACAGGGTTGACAAGCGTGACCATTTCTGATAGTGTGACGTTGATTGGCGATTGTGCTTTTGCGCGATGCACGAGTTTGGAAAGCTTTAAAATTCCAAAGAGCGTAGGTGTGATTAATGAAGAACTTTTTAAAGGATGCCAGAAACTGACCAGCATCACCATGCATGAAGGGATTACGAAGATAGAAGAAGGTGCCTTCGGAAACTGCCAGAGCCTGACAAATATTGTCATTCCGAATAGTGTGACAGAAATGGGGGAACAGGTCTTCTCTGGTTGCTCTAAACTGAAAAGTGTCACGCTCTCAAGCAACACAAAAAAAATAGAAAAAGAGACGTTTATGGATTGTGTTGGTCTGTCTAACATCACCATACCTAATAGCGTGAAGAGCATAGGGAGAAAAGCGTTCTACAATTGTCGGAGTTTAAGAAGAGTTGCTATTCCGGACAGTGTGACGGAGATTGGCGAATATGCTTTTAAAGCATGTATCAGACTTGCAGGTGTTGATGTGGCTGAAAATAATCCAAGCTATTGTTCTGCAGATGGCGTGTTGTTTGATAAGTCCAAGAAGAAATTGATTTTATTCCCATGTGGGTGGAACGATGGGTCTTATGAAATACCGGACGGCGTGACGGAACTTGCAGAATCTGCGTTTGAGACTCATGGATTGGTAAGCCTTACAATACCTAAAAGCGTGACAAAGATGGAGGGCGCGTTAAACACGATAAAAATCAAAGAAATATACAATCTTTCCAATTGTCCTATGAAATTGTCTAAATATATTGATGTTTACACTTCAAAAACTGAAAAGAGCAAGCTGGAGACATTGGACGATTATATTTTTTATGTGTTAAATGACAGCACGATAGAACTGTTGGACTACAAAGGAAATGCGTCCTCTCTAACGCTTCCGAATAGGTACAAAGGCAAAAAATACAAGTTGGCGAATTATGCTTTTTACGGCAAAGATGTGGAGAATGTGACAATTCCGGGCGGTGTTACGGAGATTGGGAAAGGTGTGTTTGCAGAATGTAAAGCTTTGAAAAATGTTGTGATGCAGGAGGGGGTTACGGAGATTGGATTGTTTACTTTTCAGGAGTGTTCTGCCTTGTCCACTGTGACAATTCCTAATAGTGTGAAAAATATTGAAGTTGGTGTTTTTGACAGGTGCGTCGGACTGACAAACATAACCGTGGGCAAAGGAAATTTGGAGTACAGTTCTGTTAACGGAGTGTTGTTCGACAAGAAGAAAACGATGTTGATTCTATATCCTAAAGCAAAAAAAGGAGCGTACAAAATACCTAATGGAGTGACAAGTATAGAGTCTGAAGCTTTTAAACAGAGTTCTGGTCTGACAAGTATCACGATACCTAGCAGTTTGAAGAGAATTGAAGCTGGAGCCTTTGGAGCTTGTGTAGGATTAAAATCCGTTACAATTTCAGAAGGTGTGGAAGTGATAGACTACAAGGCGTTTTATGGGTGTGTCGAACTTGCCAGCGTCACGATTCCGAACAGTGTGTCGGTAATTGGCTCGAGCGCTTTTGAATATTGCAAAAGTTTGAAGAACATTACAATCCCTAATGGCACAAGTATTAGAGATGGAGCTTTCGCAGGCTGCAGAGGATTGAAAAGCATTACGGTCAAGAGCTTTAATCCGCCTAAAATAACGTGGAGCGCTTTTGAGAACGTAGATAAATCCACGCCTCTCTATGTCCCTGAACAAAGTGTGGAAAGATACAAGAATGCTGAGTATTGGGACTGGTTTACAAATATCCAAGGCAAGCCGTTGGGCAAAGAGCCTGTAAAAGAAAAAGAAGAGGAGGAAGATGAGGTGATGATAATGTCGATTGACGATTATTGATGAACGGGCAGCAGTCAGTTTGTTGCCTTAATTGGCTTGTTGGAGATAATTTTTTACTTTTGGCAGAGCAAAGAGAACAATAAAAATTAGAAGTTGTGGAATTGAATAAGCAAGTAAATGAGCAGATAATCATATATAGTTCAGAGGATGGCCAGACGCAAGTGGATGTCCGTTTGGTGAATGAAACTGTGTGGCTGACACGTCAGCAGATTGCAACTTTATTTGGTCGTGATTATAAGACGGTTAGTAAGCATATCAATAATGCCCTGAAAGAAGAATTGGAAGGATTGGAGGTAGTCGCAAAATTTGCGAATACCACTCTCCATGGCGCGATAGAAGGAAAAACACAGACGCATGAGATAGATTATTTTAATCTTGATGTGATAATGTCTGTAGGTTATCGAGTCAAAAGTAAACGTGGTGTGCAATTTCGCCAATGGGCAAACAAGGTTCTGAAGCAGTATCTCATCAACGGTTATGCTATCAACGAACGCATCCGCAAAGAACAGATAGGGGAGTTACGCCAATTGGTGGGAATGCTTGGGCGTACAATCAAGAGCCAGCCGCTTTTGTCCAACGACGAGACAAATGCATTGTTTGAAGTGGTGACTGACTACACATACGCGCTTGATACGCTTGACAACTACGATTATGAACGTTTGACGATTGAAAAAACTACCAGTGAGGAGCCTTTCCGTGCTACATACGATAATGCGATGGAAGCCATCAATGGGTTGCGTGATAAGTTTGGCGGTTCTGCCTTGTTTGGCAATGAGAAAGATGATTCCTTTAAAAGTTCCATCGGACAGATTTATCAGACTTTCGGAGGAGAGGAACTCTATCCCAGTGTGGAGGAGAAGGCTGCCATGTTGCTTTATCTCGTGACAAAGAACCACTCGTTTAGTGATGGCAACAAGCGTATAGCTGCCACATTGTTCCTTTGGTTTCTAAATGGCAACCGTATCTTGTACCATCCGGATGGAAGCAAGCGTATTGCTGACAGCACACTGGTGGCACTTACGTTGATGATAGCAGAAAGCAAGACAGAGGAGAAGGATGTCATGATAAAAGTAGTGGTGAATTTGATAAATAAGAACAATGATTAATTTATAAAAGTTACTTTATTTTCAAAGCACGTCCGCAGAAATATCAATAAATTTGCATGTCATAGTAAAAAAAACAAAGAAAATGAAAAAGCTTTTATTCATAACTATTTATTCAGTCCTGACAAGCTTCGAAGCTGCAGCCTCCAACACATGGGTCGTGAACAGCGACGGTGATATCATCTTTTTAAACCCAATACCACCCGACGTCAAAAGAGAATTATTTGTTAGAGTTGACAAATCCATTCCTCTCTACGTCCCTGCAGAGAGTGTGGAAAAATACAAAGCCGCAGAGGGTTGGAACGAGTTCAAAAACATTATGGCGATACCTTCCAAATTATGATTGATGTTTTAGAAACAGATTTTGATGTGCCGAGCGTGGTAATTTGAAAATTTGTTATTAACTTTGCACCCTCAAAATATAAAATAGGTAGAATGCAGAAAATCAGGAATGTAGCAATTATTGCTCATGTGGACCACGGAAAGACTACGCTGGTCGATAAGATGCTTTTGGCAGGTCAGCTTTTCAAAGATCATGAAAAGCCAGGTGAGTTGATTCTCGACAATAATGACCTGGAACGTGAACGTGGTATAACTATCGTTTCTAAAAATGTCTCTATCAGATATAAAGACTATAAAATAAATATTATAGATACTCCGGGACACGCCGACTTCGGTGGCGAGGTGGAGCGTGTGCTTAATATGGCAGACGGCGTGATTCTGCTCGTTGATGCGTTCGAAGGCCCGATGCCGCAGACGCGCTTCGTGTTGCAGAAGGCTATTCAGATTGGTCTGAAGCCTATCGTTGTCATCAATAAGGTTGACAAGCCAAACTGTCGTCCGGACGAGGTGCAGGAGGAGGTATTCGACCTTATGTTCAGCCTTGACGCAACTGAAGAGCAGCTTGATTTCCCTACGGTTTACGGCTCGGCTAAGAACAACTGGATGTCTGACGACTGGAAGAAGCCTCGTGAAAACGACATCACTCCAATCTTGGACGCTATAATCGAGCATATTCCGGAACCTGAATACAGAAAGGGTACACCTCAGATGCTGGTGACTTCGCTCGACTTCTCTTCTTATGTGGGACGTATCGCTATCGGCAGAATACATCGTGGCGAGTTGCGCGAAAATCAGGATGTGGCTTTGGTCAAGAGAGATGGATCTATGATCAAGTCGCGCATCAAGGAGTTGCACGTGTTTGAGGGCTTCGGTCGCGCTAAGGTGCAGGAGGCTGGCTGCGGCGAAATTTGCGCGCTTGTGGGTATCGAAGGCTTTGAAATCGGAGACTCAATCTGTGACATAGAAAATCCGGAGCCGCTTGACCCTATTGCGATCGACGAGCCTACCATGAGTATGGTCTTCTCTATAAATGACTCTCCGTTCTTCGGGCAGGACGGCAAGTATGTGACATCGCGTCACATTAATGACCGTCTGATAAAGGAGCTTGACAGAAACTTGGCGCTCCGTGTGCAGAAGTCGCCGGATGCCGATATATGGAGCGTGTTTGGCCGTGGTGTGCTGCACTTGTCTGTCCTTATCGAGACGATGCGCCGTGAGGGATATGAGCTTCAGGTAGGTCAGCCGCAGGTTATCTTCAAGGAGATTGACGGAGTGAAGTGCGAGCCTATCGAACAGCTCTCTATCAACTTGCCTGAAGAGGGCTCCGGAAAGGTTATCGAGATGGTGGCTGTGAGAAAAGGCGAGATGGTCTCTATGGAACGCAAAGGCGAACGCGTGCACTTGGAGTTCCAGATTCCTTCGCGCGGTATAATCGGACTAAGAACAAACGTGCTTACGGCAACAGCCGGCGAGGCGGTTATGGCGCACAGATTCCTTGAATATCAGCCTTATAAGGGAGATATAGAAAAACGTGCGAATGGCTCTATCATCGCTATGGAGAGCGGTACTGCGTATGCGTATGCGATAGACAAATTGCAGGACAGAGGCAAGTTCTTCATCTATCCGCAGGACGAGGTATATGCAGGGCAGGTTGTGGGAGAGCACGCTAAGGAAGGCGACCTTGTGGTGAATGTCACTAAGTCAAAGAAACTGACTAACATGCGTGCTTCTGGTGCCGACGACAAGGCGAAAATCATTCCGCCGATAGTGTTCAGCCTTGAAGAGGCTTTGGAATATATCAAGGAGGACGAATATGTGGAAATCACACCTAACAATATGCGTCTTCGCAAGATAATCTTGGACGAAACGGAAAGAAAACGCGCCAGCAAGAAATAATGGTGATTTTGTCAGATTTGTGATTTCGCAGAACGATTGTCCATTATTGCAAATGTGGCGAATTATTATGCAAAAAGAGAACTTAGCGGTTCTCTTTTTTGTTTTTGCAAATGATAATGTTATATTTGTGAGATTTTAGTTCAAAATAGATTTTTTATGGAAAACATGATAGAATTTTTAAAGACAAGGCGTAGCATAAGGAAGTTTCAGGACCGTCCGGTGGAAGAGGAAAAGATAGAGGCGATGATGAAGGCGGCGCTTCTTGCTCCGTCGTCAAAAAGCAGCCGTCCGTGGCACTTTGTTGTGGTTGATGATAAGGAGAAGTTGCAGAAGATGGCTGAAAGCCGTGAAATGGGAAGCCAGTTTTTGAGCGGAGCTCCTCTTGCGGTTTTGGTTCTTGCAGAAGAAAAAAAGAGTAACGTGTGGGTGGAAGACTGCTCTATTGCGGCGTTGCTTATTCAGCTTGCTGCTCACGACCTGGGGCTTGGCTCTTGCTGGGTGCAGGTGCGCAACCGCATGAAAGAGGATGGCGTATCCACAGAAGACTTCCTGAAGGAGGTTTTTGAGGTTCCGGACGGAATGAAGATGGAGTGCATCATTGGTATAGGTTACAAAGACGAGGAAAAACGTCCGGTGGACGAAGCCAAGTTGCTGACGGACAGAGTGCATAGAAATAAATTTTAATTAAGAAAGAGACTGATATGGAAACTTCCAATAAAAAAGCGTGGGGTATTGTGCTTATCTTGTTTGGAGTGATATTTTTCCTCAAGACAGTAGGGCTTTTCGGTGAAGGCTGCGAACTGTACAATATAAAGAACTTCCCGGTTTATGCAGGACTGGTTTTTCTTGCCACAAGGAATTTCAAAGTTGGAGCTTTGTTGTGCGGAATCGGAGCACTTTTGCGTCTTGACCAGATAATTGAGCTTACCAAGGATATGTCTCAGTTTATATGGCCTTTGCTCCTTGTGCTGGCTGGCGCGTTGCTTTTCTTTAGCAAAAACAATAAAAACGAAGACGACTGATGAGCACTTTGAAGGTTGCGTTTCTTGGCAGCGGAAATCTGGCTACGTGTCTGGCGGCAGCTTTTGAAAAGGCTGGGATTGAGATTTCGCAGGTTTACAGCCGGAACGAGGATAATGCGATGGCTTTCTCCGAACGCTTTTTTTGTGACTGGACAACAGACATCTCAAAGCTGGACAGCTCGGCTCATGTGATAATTTCAGCCTTGAAAGATTCTGTTGCACATGATGTTTGGGACAAGGCTGAGTTTAATGACAGGCTTGTGCTTCATACGGCTGGCAGCTTGCCTATGTCGGACCTTGCGCCGTACACGAAAAATTACGGGGTGATCTATCCGCTCCAGACGTTGTCTAAGGACAAGGAGATTGACTTCAGGAGCGTTCCGCTTTTTGTGGAGGCAAATTCGGAAGATAATCTGAAGATAGTTAAGACTTTGGCTCTTCACGTAAGTTACGTGGTGATGGAGGCGACTTCCGAACAGAGACGCTCTTTGCATCTGGCGGCTGTCTTTGCTTGCAATTTTGCGAACCATTGCTACGCCATCGCGGAGCAGATTCTGAATAAGAACAACTTGCCTTTTGATGTGCTGCTGCCTTTGATAGACGAGACCGCGCGCAAGGTGCATGTGCTGCCTCCCGTTCAGGCGCAGACTGGTCCGGCTGTGCGCTACGACGAGAATGTGATAGGCAAGCATATAGATCTTTTGGGCGAAGGGACTATGGAAGCTGAACTTTACGAGCTTATCAGCAAGAGTATAAACACATATTCTAAAGGCAGCTTATAGAAGTTGCATACAGGAATATTAGAGAAGATTAAACAGATTTTGACATGAGAAACTTTAAGGAGAATTTGAAAAAGATAAAGGCTTTCGCTTTTGATGTGGACGGCGTGCTGTCTGCGGATATGGTTCCTCTGCACCCGAACGGCGAGCCTATGCGTGTGGTTAACATAAAGGACGGATATGCGCTTCAGCATGCGGTGAAGAAGGGCTATCCGATTGCGATAATAACAGGCGGAAAGACTGAGGCGGTGCGCTTGCGCTTCGAGTCGCTCGGAATAACGGACATCTACATGGCGTCCGCGTTCAAGATGGACGACTTTAACGACTTTGCGGAAAAGCACAAACTCTATTTTGACGAGATTCTTTACATGGGCGACGATATTCCGGACTACAAGGTGATGAAGAAGTGCGGCTATCCGTGCTGCCCTAACGATGCGGTGCCGGAGATTCGCCAGATTTCATGCTACGTCTCGCCAAAGAAGGGCGGCGAAGGCTGCGGCCGCGACGTGATAGAGCAGGTGCTGAAGGCGCAAGGTAAGTGGATGGACGATTCGGAGGCGTTTGGATGGTAAACTAACGGTGTTATGTATAAGAATTATATAAAATTGTTGAGGCTGCCCAATCTGGCGCTGATGGCTCTTGTCCAGGTCTTGATGCAGTTCTGCGTTGTGAACCCGATTTTGAAGAATCATGGCGCGGAGCCAGTGCTTGGAGTGGACGTGTTCGCCTTGCTGCTTGCAACTACGGTTCTGGTTGCGGCTGGCGGCTTTGTCATAAATGATTATTATGACATGAAGATTGACGAGTTTAACCGGCCTTTGACGCGGATTGTGGGGAAGGAGATTAGCCGTAAGCAGACCATGTTCTTTTATTTGTCGCTCTCAGCAGTGGCTCTGGTTGCCGGTGTCGGGTTGTGGTTCCTGTTCGGTCTGGAGGTTTTTGAGGCGGGAAAAGCGGCGGGAGGCTCCTTGTTCAGCGTGATGTTGGACACGAGGAACTATTTCATCGTGTTTGTGGTGATGTTCGGGTTGTTGTGGTTCTATTCGTCGAGCTACAAAAGGCTGCTGATAGTAGGAAACCTGATAGTTTCGCTGACGGTGGCGATGGTGCCGTTTGTTGTGGCAATGTTCAATGTGAGGATTCTGACGGAGGTTTATGCGCACAGTCAGGTGGTGGGCATTGTCTCTAAAGAGATATACTGGTGGGTGTCTGCATTTTCTGTCTTTCTGTTCGTGTGGACTTTCATAGGAGAGGTTGTGAGGAATATGGACGAGGTGAAAGGGGAGAGAGAGATGGAGTGCCATACGATACCGGTGGTTTACGGAGTCAAGGTGGCGAAGATGGTTGTGTGTGTCCTGGCGTTAGCTGCGATTGTGGGCTGCATCCTTGCTTTTGTGATATATCCGCCGTACCGGTGCGACTGGTCGCTGAGGTACTTTTTGAGCACGGTGTCGCCTTTGGGATTAGTCATGGCATATTTCGTGCATAAGGCGGAGAGGCGGACAGACTACAAGATAATCCGCTGGATGCTCAATCTGATCATGCTGTCCGGTGCGTTTTATAGCGTAGTTCTGTTTATTTTATGATATTCATTCATTTAAAATATTTTCTTATGAAAAAGATTTTTAATTATTCAGGTTTGTTCTTGGGTGTGTCGTTGGCTTTCGCTTCATGTTGCGGCAACTCAGGTTCTTGCGGTAATCCTGCAGCGTCAGACTCTTTGGAAACAAAGAAAGACACAACTGCGGTGCCGGCTTGCACAGTGGCAGACAAGTCTGCAGAACTTTTGGCGTCTGAGTGGAAAGTTACCACAATTGGCGGAGACTCGGTGTCGTACAAAGAAAATGGAGCAGGATTCAAGTTTGATGCGGAAAAGAACGCTATTCACGGAAATACAGGCTGCAATATTTTCAACGCATCTTATGTTATCGACAAGTGCAAGATTCAGTTTGTGCCTGGACAGGTGACTATGATGGCTTGTCCGGACGGAGAACTGGAAGCTAAATATCTTGACGCGATGTCTAAAGTTGCAGCTTATTCGATTGAAAATGACGTGCTTACATTGAAAGATAGCGTAGGCGCTAATTTGATGCAATTGAACAAAGTTGTAGCAGAGTGATGTTAGTATAAAGAGGCGCGGGGCGGCGGCAGGAAAGCTCTTGTCCCGCGTTTTTTTGTTCTTGCCACGTAAATCTGTAAAAAAGAAGTAGTTTCTTTGAGACTTATTGCTGTTTTTTGTGTAAAAATCTGTATCTTTGCACAAATTTTATAGTTTCAAAAATGATTAATCGAATTCTTCTAAGGATTAAGGTAATCCAGATTTTGTACTCTTACTACAAAGGGGAGGGGATGAGCGCGGAAGACGCAGAAAAGGAGTTGTTCATAAGCATAGAAAGAACTTATGACTTGTATTTTTATCTGCTGCAGCTCGTTGTGGAAGTGACGGACTATGCGAGCCGTAGGATAGAGGCTGGCAAGTCTAAGATAACTGCGACGTTTGAGGAACGCAATCCGCAGACCAAGTTCATAGAAAACAAGTTCGCTTTCCAGCTAAAGCAAAATTTGATGCTTAAAGACTATGTGGAAAACCATAACATATCATGGGATGGCCACGAAGAGATGATCAAGGAACTTTACGAAAAGATTTCGGAATCGGAACTTTACGCCGAATATATGGCGAGTCCGGAGTTCTCTTATGAAAAAGACAAGGAGCTGTGGCGTTCCGTCTTCAAAAGAGTCATTCCGGTTGACGAAAGTCTTGGAAGAGAGCTTGAAGAGATTTCAATCTATTGGAACGACGATGCGGACACTGTGGTTAGCTTCATCATCAAAACTATAAAGCAGTTTGAAGAGGAGGCTGGCGAGAACCAGCGTTTGCAGCCTATGTTCAAAGATGACGAAGACAAGGAGTTTGTCAGAGACTTGCTGAAGAACGCTATCTATCATTCGTCAGATTACAGGGCTTTGATAGACAAGCATATAGGCAAGAGCTGGGATATGGACCGTCTTGCGTTTATGGACATAGTGATAATGCTGGCGGCTCTGTCTGAGTTGCATTCGTTCCCGAATATCCCTATAAACGTGACAATGAACGAGTTTATCGAGATAACAAAGAGTTACAGTACTCCTAAAAGCCATGTGTTTGTGAACGGAATACTGGATTCTATTGTTAAGGATTTGAGAGAGAATAAGAAACTTATAAAAGTTGCTTATGTGAACAGATAACTTTAAGTTGAATTTTTAAATTAAAAATAAAATAATTATGCTATCAATTTTATTGCAGGCGGCAGCGCCGGGACAGGGCGGCAGCATGATGTCATCTTTAGTTATGATTGTGCTTATTTTTGTCATTTTTTATTTCTTCATGATTCGTCCGCAGCGGAAAAGACAGAAGGAACTTGATAATTTCAGGGCTTCTTTGCAGGTTGGCGACCAGGTTGTGACTATTGGCGGAATATACGGCAAAGTTGCGGAGATTGGCGCGGACTACATTGTGTTGGAGGTGTCTAATAACGTGAAAATTAAGTTTGACAAAAACGCAATATCTAACGGCAGCATGCAAAACAATAATTAATTTGTTTATTGGCGGGTAGAATATGAAGAAAGAGTATATTCTTATAATTCTGCGCAGACAGTACAAAGAGTTGAAAAGGTTCTTAACAAGCAGGGACCTTTTCCTTTTTTTGTTTTTTCTGGGCCTCTCTTTTGCTCTTTGGGCGCTTCAGGCTTTGCGCAAGGAGTACGAGGCGGTTGTGCCTATGTCTGTCGAATATGTCAATGTTCCCGCTGATTTCGCCAGTAGCGAAAATCTTCAGAGCCAGATCAAGGTTACGGTAAGAGGGAAGGGTACGTCTCTGTTCGGGTCGTACGTCAAAAATCAGAAACTGGTGATTGATATGGAGAGGTTCAAGGGCAGGTCTTACCTCCTGACCAAGTCCATAGAGGGCGACGTGCAGAAACGTCTCTCCTCAAATTCAAATATTGATGTTGTGAGAATTTCGCCTGACACTCTGCATGTGAAGTTGGAGAAGCTGGTTAAGAAGAGTCTGCCGGTCAGGCTGGATTACGATTTTGAATATCAGAAGGGTTACAGACTGAGTGGCGATGTTAAGGTTGTGCCGGAGCAGGTTGATGTTTACGCGCTGCAAAGTGTGCTGGATTCTATGGAGTTTGTGATGACCAATCCCGTGATACTGAAGAATGTGAAGGATACGGTAAGGAGAAGCGTTGACCTTGCTCTGTTGGATAATGTCTCGTTTGTCACGCCTTCTGTGGAGTATATTGTTATGACGGAGAAATATACAGAAAAGGTAGTGGAAGTGCCGGTTACGGCGGTGAATCTGCCGTCCGGATTGGTGCTGAGAACTTTCCCTTCTTCTGTCAATATTACGTTTAATGTCGGCGAAAAATTCTATTCCAAAGCTACGGCTGATAAGTTTGAGGCCTATATCGACTATAAGGAGCTGAAAAAGGATAAGTCGGAGAAGGCTAAGATATTCCTCAAATGCAGCATGAGGGAGGCGACGGATATGCGTTCGGACTTGTCAGAGGTTGATTTCTTATTGGAAAACAAGTGATTGAGTATGGTAAAATTAGGTATAACAGGCGGTATAGGAAGCGGCAAGTCTGTTGTTTCCAAACTTCTGTCAGTGTGGAATATTCCGGTTTATGACACCGATTCAAGGTCTAAGGAAATTCTTAATGAAGATGAGGACGTGAAGAGGCGCTTGTCTGAGTTGCTGGGTGATGAGATATATGCAGGAGGCGTTCTTGACAGAGCTTTGATGGCTTCTAAAATATTTAATGACAAGGAACTGCTGGAGAGGGCGAACGGAATTATCCATCCTGCGGTGATACGTGATTTTGAAAGATGGTGTTCTGCTCAGAAGTCGTCGATTGTGGGGTGCGAGAGCGCTATTCTGTTGCAAGGCGACCTTAAGGGCAAGCTTGATTATGTGCTGACGGTCTCTTGTCCTGAAGATGTGAGGATTGACAGAGCCTGCAGCCGCGACAATTCAGACAGGGACGCGGTGCAAGCCAGAGTCAGGAATCAGATGAGCGATGAGGAGCGTGAGCGTCTGGCAGACTTCACAGTGGTGAATGACGGAAATAGCAGCCTGATTATGCAGGTCAAATTGATAATTGTCTCGTTGTTAGAGAAGGCTTGAGGCAGATTCTGCGGTATTCGCAGATCCTGAAATCGAATAAAAAAGCACGGAAAAACTTTTTTGAAACAGTCGTTTTTTACAAAAAATATTATATTTTTGTCCTCTTGTATTTTATAAGATGAAAGAAAATTGGTTTGATAGGCTTCTTTTGTGGAGGGAGCATAATGTAAGTGAGAGGCAGCTTGTGTTGTTTCTCAGTTTTCTTGTGGGGATATTTTGCGCTTGCGCCGCATTTGTGCTGAAGAGTATCATTGAGTATTTGCACCATCTTGTGAACAGCCAGTTTGCAGATGGCAATCTTAACTACCTCTATTTGGCGACTCCGATTATAGGCATATTCATCGCAAGCTCGTTTGTGCGCTATATTGTGAAGGACGATATAAGTCATGGTGTTACAAAGATTTTGTATGCAATATCTCAGCGCAAGGCCCGCATAAAGAGGCACAATATGTGGTCGTCAATAGTGGCGAGTTCTGTCACAATTGGGTTCGGTGGTTCGGTTGGGGCGGAGGCCCCTATCGTGCTGACAGGTTCGGCTATAGGCTCGAATTTGGGCAAACTGTTCAGAATGGACCACAAGACGCTGATGCTGCTTGTGGGGTGCGGAGCGTCCGGCGCCGTGGCAGGAATCTTCAAAGCGCCAATAACCGGAGTCATCTTTACGCTTGAGGTTTTGTTGATGGACCTGACAATGTCCTCGATTGTTCCGCTGCTCATTTCGGCGGTCACAGCCTCTGTGTTCACGCATATATTTTCCGGCTCAGAGTTTATGTTCGGCTTTAGCCTGACGGACCCGTTCACGCCGTCCAGAGCGCCTTATTACATTGTACTTGGCGTGGTTTGCGGCTTTGTGTCGCTTTACTTCACACGAGGAATGGTAAGGCTGGAGTCGTTCTTCAAAAGCTTAGATTCGCCGTACAAGAAGATGCTGGTAGGCGGATGTATGCTTAGCGTGCTTATCTTCTTTATTCCGCCGTTGTACGGAGAGGGGTATGACACGATAGGCAGTTTGCTGAACGGAGATGTGGAGAAGATAACGCAAAACAGTGCCTTTTATCCTTTTAGAGAAAACGGAGTGATGCTTCTGTTGTTTCTGTTTCTTGTGATTTTTTTCAAAATATTTGCGTCGGCGGCAACTAACGGAAGCGGCGGAACCGGAGGTATTTTTGCTCCAAGCCTTTTCATGGGGTGTGTGGCTGGGTATATGACAGCTTTTGTCATTAATATCTTTAAAGTTAACAATAGTTTGCCGGAGAAGAATTTCGCGCTTGCGGGCATGGCGGGTGTGATGGCAGGTGTGATGCACGCCCCTTTGACGGGCACGTTCCTTATTGCGGAACTTACGGGAGGATATGGACTTTTTGTGAGCCTGATGATTACGGCAACGGTCTCTTACATAACGATTCTTGCGTTTGAGCCGCATAGTTTGTACGCAATGCGCTTGGCACAGAAGGGCGAGCTGCTTACGCACAACAAGGACAAAAACGTGCTTACGCTGCTGAAGACGGAGAATGTGGTGGAGACGGACTTCTTGACTATGTCGCCAGACATGAACTTGGCGGAGGTTGTGACGTTGATTGCTACGTCCAAAAGAAATATTTTCCCTGTGGTGAATGAGGATAAGTATCTTGTGGGAATATTGACGCTGGACGAAATCAGGAATATCATGTTCCGGCATGAACTTTATGACCGTTTTTATGTTGAAGATTTGATGATTGCTCCTCCGGGGCTTGTCTCGATAGAAGATTCTATGGAGGATGTGATGAAGATGTTCGAAGATACAAAAGCGTGGAACTTGCCGGTTGTGGATGGCAAGGTTTACAAAGGCTTTGTGTCCAAGTCCAAGATATTCAATTCTTACAGAGATATTCTGAAGAAGTTCTCTGACGAATAGCATGTGCTTATGATAATCGGATTTGATGCAAAACGGGCGGTGCAGAACAGCACCGGTCTGGGCAATTACAGCAGATATGTGATAGATGTGTTGCTCAGGTCTTGTTCAGAAAATAGTTATAAGCTTTACGCTCCGAAAGAAAAACGGAACGCAAAGCTTTTCGGCATTTTGCAAGGTCGTGAAAATGTGGCGATGTGCTATCCGTTGTCGTATGTTATGAGGAAGCTTAGTTCGTTGTGGCGCCTGTGGTTTGTGTGTGATGATCTGAAGAGAGATGGGGTGCAGATATATCATGGTTTAAGCAATGAGTTGCCGCTTTGCATAGGTAAGTGCAAGGGGTTGAGAAGCGTGGTCACGGTGCACGATTTGATATTTAGGAAATTGCCTCATTGCTATAATTTTATTGACCGACATATTTATGACTTCAAATTCAGAAGGGCGTGCGAGATTGCGGACGTGATTGTGGCGGTGAGCGAGTGCACCAAGAGGGATATTGTCAAGGAGTATAATATAAGCCCTGATAAGATAAAGGTGATATATCAAGGGTGCGATGATGTTTTTAGAGAACGTTGCAGCGGAGCGCAGTTGGAGGTTGTGCGAGACAAATATAGTCTGCCGCGCAGGTTTATCCTTTCTGTCGGTTCTATTGAGGAGAGGAAAAATGCTTTGGCAATAGTGAAGGCAATGGCTGAATTGCCGGAAGAGCTAAGTCTGGTTCTGGTGGGCAGACGTACCGCTTACTCAAAGAGGCTGAAGCGTTATGCGGCAGATGCGGGTCTGTCTGGGCGTGTTCATGTTTTGCATAACGTGGAGCATGCGGATTTGCCTGCTGTTTATCAGATGTCGGAGACGTTTGTTTATCCCTCCTTCTACGAAGGTTTCGGCATTCCGGTGCTGGAGGCTTTGGTTTCCGGTGTTCCTGTTGTGGCGGCATCTGGCTCCTGTTTGGAGGAGACTGGCGGCTCCGGTTCTTTATATGTCTCCCCTTATGATGTACATGCTTTGGCTGAGGCTATAAAAAGCACCTTTGACAAGGCGACGAGGGAGAGCATGGTCAGAGCAGGCTTGGAACATGCCCGTAAATTTGAGAGCGGCAGGGTAGGGCAGGCGTTGTGCGAACTGTACGAATCTCTTTTAGTCTGAGCCTTTTTTGTAGCTGTAAAAAGAGCTGTTCTTAAAGTCTGCCGTCTATATCAGCTCTGTTAAAAGTGCCTTTCACGTCATAAACTACGCCTTTTTGCGGGTCAGACAGAAAGTCGCGCACATTTGCAGACTTGAATTTGTCATGAGCCACAGCAAGGATAACCGCGTCAAAAAGCCCTTTCAGGCCGTTTGTGTCACATTTAATATCCAGCCCGAATGTTTTTTTCACAGACTCGGAGTCGGCCCAAGGGTCGCAAATGGTGATGTTTTCGGTGTATTCGGACAGTGTGTGGTATATGTCTATCACCTTTGTGTTGCGCGTGTCAGGGCAGTTCTCCTTGAATGTTATGCCGAGTATCAGAATCTTGGAGTCTTTGACCAGCACGCCTTTTTTGTTCATCAGTTTTATAGTTTGATTCGCCACATAGTCGCCCATTCCGTCGTTAAGCCTCCTCGCAGCGGTCATCACACGAGGCAGCACACCGTAAACCTGCGCCTTTTGTATCAGGTAGTAAGGGTCAACGCTGATGCAGTGCCCGCCCACAAGACCCGGTGTCATTTTGATGAAGTTCCACTTGCTTGACGCGGCCTCTATCACGTCGTGAGTGTCGATGTCCATTGCGTTAAAGATTTTAGCAAGCTCGTTCATGAAGGCTATGTTTACGTCGCGCTGCGCGTTTTCAATTATTTTAGACGCTTCCGCCACCTTTATGGACGGCGCTTTGTGCGTTCCGTTGGTCAGCACGGAGTTGTAAACATTGTCGATGAAGTCTGCTGTTTCCGGTGTTGAGCCGGACGTAACCTTCTTTATCTTTTCCACCGTATGGAGCTTGTCGCCCGGGTTGATGCGTTCCGGAGAGTATCCGGCAAAGAAATCTCTGTTAAGCGTCAGGCCGGACGTCTTTTCTACAACAGGGATGCACTCCTCTTCTGTCACGCCCGGATATACGGTCGATTCGTAAACCACAATGTCGCCTTTGGAGATAACCTTTCCCACGCTCTCGCTGGCGCTTAGCAGGGGACGCAAGTCCGGACGGTTGCTGTTGTCAACAGGAGTAGGGACGGCAACAACGTAGAAATTGCAGTCTTTGATGTCGCTGAGGTCAGACGTGCACGATAGCCCGCCGGTCAGAGCCGCCTTCAGCGTGTCCTCGCCAATCTCAAGAGTGTCGTCAAAACCTTTGTTCAAAGCCTCTACACGCTCTTTGTCAAGGTCGAACCCGACGGTCTGGTACTTTGTTGAGAATAACCTTGCGAGGGGCAGCCCCACATATCCAAGCCCGATAACTGCAATTTTCAAATTGTTCATTTCTGATGATGTAAAATTGTGTTAAAAATAACCAGCCTAAAGGTAATACATTTATTTTGAAGTGAGGTAAGATAGTTTGAGAAATTGCAGCAAATAGTTTCAATTGCAGATAAAAGCCTCCACTTTTTCACGATTTGTGTTAAAGTCAAATTTGTCCAATACCGTGCAGAGACCGTTTTCTCCGAATGTTTTCCGCATATTCTCATCGTCAATAAGTTTCTGAAGGGCGTTTGCAAAAGCCTCCGTGTCGTTCCATTTTACGAGAAAGCCGTTGTGTCCGTTGGATATTATTTCGGGGTTGCTGCTGATGTCAAACGCCACAACCGCCTTTTTTTCCAGCATGGCTTCTGTCAGCACGTATCCGAACCCCTCCCATTCGGATGTGAGGGCGAAAATGTCAGCCTCGGCCATAAAGTCGTGCGGCTTGTCTATGAATCCGCAGAACGTCACAATGTCAAGCAAGTTCAAATCTTCCGCCTTTGCGGCAAGCTCTTCCTTCAGAGGGCCGTCGCCGCCAACGACGAACCTGCACTTCACGTTCCGACGTTTCAAGATGGCAGCCACGTCAAGCAGGAGGTCATGCCTCTTCTGATGTACCATTCGCCCTAAATTGCAGATGACCGGAACGTCGTTTTTTGTCGATGAAAAGGCACTTTTTTTGCTTGTGTCGATGCCGTTGTAGATAACGGTTATTTTCTCTTCAGGCACAAGAGAGCTGTTGTTTTTCAGAACGTTCTGCTTAGTTGCGTTAGAGTTTGCCAAAATGTGTGTGACGCACTTTCTGTACAATAAACGGTTCATTGCAGTGTCTTTTATAGGAATGTCGCTGCCTTTGCGGAAAATTATCTTCCTTGTTCCGGCAAGTCTGCAGAGCGGAGCGAAAGTCTTAAGGTCGCGAGACGAGTTCATCAAAACAGCGTCAAACCGTTCTTTTTTCAAGAAAGACCATACGGCAAATAGCTTTGCAGGATTTAGAAAGGTTAAATTGCTTATTTTAAATGATTTAGTCTTTAAGCCGCTCTCTTGAGCTTTGGTCAGCAGAGGGCTTTCGGGGAGAGACACAACCGTGACGTCATGTCCTTTCCGGTGCATATACAGGGCGTGCTCCAAGTGCCATTTTTCGCCGCCGCCCCAAATCTTTAGACAATTGATAAAACAAATCTTCATAACTTGTCAGAATTACTGTATTTCCAATAAACAAACTTAGCTCCGGTCAGGCTGAGTCTGAAGCCCAGCGAGCCGTCGAGGAAGCCTAGCTTCAGCACGTATATTCTGAAAAACCTGAAGGCCGCCTTTGCATATATTTTGAGTGCGGAATATCTTTTGCCGCCAAGTTCTTTTGCCGCCAGAAGAGCGTATTTGCGGGCTTTCTCTTCGTGCTGCTCAACGCTTTGGTAAGTGTAGTGCAGAATGTCGCCGCGCAGGTGCTTTACCGTTGAACTGTCTTTGCAGCAGACGGACTCATGCACCAGCTTGTTGTTCCAGCTTATTTGTTGGCGGTCGAACAGCCTGATTTTTGTGTCCGGATACCAGCCGCAGAACCTGATGCGTTTGCCGCAGTAAAAGTTTTGTCGGTTGAAGGAGTATGCGGCATAATCGTCTATGTTTTTTATGTTTTTTATAGAGTGAGCCATCTCTGCGGAGACCACCTCATCGGCGTCCAGCGAGAGAATCCATCGGTTCGAGGCCAGGTTTGTGGCGAACTGTTTTTGAGGTCCGTAGCCTTCGAACCTGTTTTTGAAGAAACGCGCGCCAAGCCGGTTGCAAATCTCCTCTGTGCGGTCGGTCGAGAACGAGTCAACCACAACAATCTCGCTTGCGACGGGGAGCAGCGACTTGATGCACCGCTCGATGTTCGCCTCCTCGTTGTATGTTATTATCACTGCAGATATATCGCTCATAAGAAAAAATTTACATGCAAATATATGCAAAAAACTATTATGAGTCTGATAAATATGACGAAACCAATACTGGTGCATCTTTTACAAGGGGAGAAAAAATAAAAAACGCCAAACTGGCCATTCGGACAGAGTGACGTTTTTTGCTTTTTTTGAACGGGATTATTCCCACTTCAAAGTGACAGTGCCATTTTCTTCGGAATCTGAATCATAATAATTTACTGTGAAACTTTTCACATATCCGTCAGAATCAAATGTATAAGAGTCAATTTCAATGATTTCCTTATATTTGTCTGTATTTCTTTCAATTTTAGAAGGTAGTGCATTTTGTTTTAATCCAAATAACTCGGGGTTTGTGTAAGCCAAATCAGACAAATCCAGATCCAACCAAGCGGCCAATAAAGGGAAGTGTCCGTTGCAAGTTTTGTCATTATAAGAAATTGAATAAGGAGTACCGTCTTCTTCGACATAGGATGTGATTTTATTGTTTTCCCATGTGTAGCGTGCCTCTGGCTTGTTATCTATGTTAAATTCAATTATTCTGTTATCTGAGTTGTAGGTTAACTCGGCAATCTCGCTGCTTTCTGTGGTTCCGTTAACGTCAACGCTTTCAGATATTGACTTAATTAATCCGTTTTCAAGCTTGTATAAACTGTGAGAGTGATGGTCTTGGGATTTAAAGTCTTCGGAAATAGTGTTTCCTTCCCATGTGTAGTTTAGCACAAAACTATAATTCTCCTCATCGTCCTCATCGTAGTATTCCTCATTGTGTTCACAAGAGACAAGTCTGTTATTTTCGTCATAGCTGAACTTAAAAGTCTCTGTCGCCGTATAATCTTCATCATTGCCCACGATTTTCATTTCAACAAGTTTTTTGTTCTTGTTCTGAGCAGGTTCGTCGTCATCTTCTTCACACGCTGTGAAGTTCACGCACATAAGCACGGCAGCCAAAGTCAAGCCGATAGTTCTGAATGTTTTCATTGTAATAAACAAAAATGTAAAAAATGCCTCATAGTTTCCGGAAGAGAACGTTATAAAAACGGTTAAGGCGTGGAAACTTTAACTTATTATCCCATTGAGGCTCTGGACTGCCCTGATTGTATAACAAGCAAAGCCCACGCCCCATGATATAATAATCCCGTAAGGGTATTACACATCATAGACGTGGGCGTTTCTTGCTCATTATCCACAATCTCAGAATTGTCCAGATTCCAACGGGGGATAACTTTGCTAAACGCCCTTTATAAGTCTGTTCAAAAGAACGGAGCAAATGTAATTAAAAATATTAAATAGAACAAAAAATCGTTGTAAATCATGAGGAATTTTGCAGTTTTCAGCCTTTTCATCGACATATTTTGTACCTTTGCCGATATTTGCAATATCTCTTATGGTTAAGATTATACACACGTCGGACTGGCATATCGGTCTGGATTTTTATCAGTATGACAGAAGCGAGGAGCATCGTCGCTTCTTCGCGCAGCTCTGCGATATTGTTTCGGAAGAAAAGCCCGACGCTCTGATTGTAAGTGGTGATGTCTATCATACAGCCACGCCTTCCGCAGCGGCGCAGAAATTATATACGGGGGGGATGATTGCGCTACATAAGGCGTGCCCCTCCATGACTATTGTGGTTGTTGCCGGAAATCATGACAGCTACACGCGCCTTGAGTCAACAAGCGAGGTCTGGCGGCTGGCTAATGTGCATGTGGTTGGTTTTGTGGAGAGGAACGACAACGGCGAGATTTGCCTTGACAAGCATCTGATTGACGTTGGTGGCAAGTGTCTTGTGGCGGCTATTCCGTACGTGAATAATCTGCAGATTGTCGATTTGCTGAAAGATGAGGTGCTGAGCAGAAACAAGGCTCGTCTGCCGGTGGTTGTGATGGCGCATCTTGCGGTGTCCGGCTCTGTGACCAAGGGGCAGGAGCTCCTTACGCAAGGTGGGCTGGATTACGAGAGCCTCGATGTGTTTGGCAACTGGTACGATTATCTCGCGCTTGGGCATATTCACTGTCCGCAAACTCTGAAAGGCTCTGGCGGCAAGGCTCGTTATTGCGGCAGCCCCATAAGGGTAAACTTTGACGAGGATTACCCTCATTCGGTCTCTGTTGTGGAGGTTGAGGCGGGGCAGGCGCCTCTTGTGCGTGAGGTCGAGATCAAGAGCGATGTGCGTTTCCTGACAGTGCCGGAAAAGGCTTTGCCTCTGGATGAGGCGTTGGAGGAGCTGAGGAAGGTGGATTCTGATATTCAGGGTTTTGTGAGGCTGAATGTGCTTGTTAAAGATTATGCGCCGTTTGATGCTGACGCCCGCGTTTTGGAGGTTCTGAAGGATAAGGCCTGCCGCTTTTGCAGAATAAATGTAGTGCGCGAGGTGATGTCCGGGGTGGAAAAACGTGACGATGTTTTAGGGGTGCAGGATATAAAGGCTCTGAACCCGATTGTGCTTGCGAAGAGATATTACCGTGAACAGTACGGGACGGATATGGACGACGACTTGGCGGAGCTGTTTATAGAGGCTGCGGCTCGTGCGGAGCAGGCGGAGTGATGTTTTGTTTTGTAAATTGATCTTATGAATTTTAAAAAATTAACGATACACAATATAGCGTCTATAGTGGACGCCGAGATTGACTTTGCGGCTGAACCGATTGCTTCTGAGCCGCTATTTCTTATTTGCGGCGAGACCGGCGCCGGAAAGAGCGTGATTCTGGACTCTATCTGTCTGGCTCTGTACAGAGACACGCCGAGAATCAAAAGTTCTAACGACAGCGACTATGCTGACGAACTTTTCATAAAAAAAGACAAAGACGGGAAGATTGCTAACACTGTGAAATTCAAAGACGTGCGTCAGCTGATGCGTCGTGGTGCTAAAGAGGCGTTCGCTAAACTTGAGTTTGTGGGGAATGACGGAAAGAGCTATGTTGCAAAATGGTCTGTCCGCTTTAACCGTAATGGTAATATTGATGCGGAAAAGCAGGAACTGCAGTGTCTTGATGATGGCAATGTTTACACAAAAGTGGCTGATGTCAAGGCGATGATTGCGGCGGCTGTGGGTCTTGAGTTTGATCAGTTCTGCAGAACGTCGCTGCTCGCTCAGGGCGAGTTCACTAAGTTTTTGGCAAGTGATGACAATGCAAAGTCTGATATTCTTCAGAAATTGACGGGTACGGACATTTACGAGCGGATAGGTGCGGAGATTGCGCAGAGAAGGAGCGAACTTAATCAGGAAATCTTGGAGAAGAAAGCGGCCGTGGAGGCGTATGGGCTGAAGTCGGACGAGGAGGTGGCTGCTGTGAAGACTGAGCTGGAAGATTTGGAGAAAAACGTTAAGATGCGTTCTGAAATTTGCGCCAAGCTTGAAGCGGAACGTGCGTGGTTGGACGATTTTGAAAAGTGCGGAAAGCGTGTTGTTGAGGCTGAGTCCAAATTGCGCGAGATTGAGGGCGTAATCAATGGTGATGTGTTTGCGGAAAATGTTAAATTGCTGGAAGAGTGGGATTTGACTCGTGATGTGCGCGAGGTGCTGAAGTCTAAGGCTCTGTTGGTTCAAGAGCAAGCGGATTTGCAAAATCGGGAGGCTCTTCTGAAAGGTGAGTTTGCTAAATTCAGAGGTTGCATTCTCTCTCTCGAAAAGGAACTTGAGGGAATGATTGCGGAGGCTGAGGCTTTGGACGGTTGGTTAAGGTCTGAGTCTGATAAAAAGTTGATGTATGCTGATAGTCAGTTTATTATAACTAAATTGAATTTTTGTGCCGATGAGCAGGCTCAGGCTGTATTGTGTGCTGGAAAGGCTGATGTTTTAAGGCGGGATAAGTTGCCAGACTTGCAAAAGATGCTGAACAGCGCGGCCGAGGAGTGCGCTGTTGTTGAGGGCGATTTGCAGAACAAGTCTCGTGAGGTTGAGGCTGTTGCCAAAGAGCTGGAGAAGAGAAGTCTTGATGATTTGAACAATGAGAAGAACAGACTAAATTCGACGTTAAGTCTGCTGAAAGATGCTGAACTGGCTTTGCAAAAGTGTGATGAGTCTTTTTCTGCTTTTAATAATCTGACGAAGGATAGAACGGAGCATGAGGCTGCTCTGAATGATTTGGCGGAGCAAGAGGCGAAACTGTGCAAAGTGGTTGCCGGCTTAGAGGCTGATGTTAAGCAGAAGAGGACGGTTTTTGAAAAGGTGAGGCTATGCGCGGAGGATTTGGTCAAGTCTCTGCGCTCGCAATTGCAGGTGGGCGACGAGTGTCCGGTTTGCGGACAAAAGATTGCTTTTCTGAAGACCGACGAGGCTTTTGCAGATTCTGTGAAACCGTTCAGGGTGGAGTTGGATGCTGCAGAAGAGAGGTGGCGAAAGGCTGATGGCGAACATAAAGCTTTGCTCGCGGCTTTGGTTGTGAAAGGCGAGGCTCTGGAGGTTTTGCGACGTAAGGAGATGGCTGCTAGCGCTGATGTGGATGCGGCTAAAAAGTCTCTGGCGGAGGTTTGCTCGCAGTTGGGCGTGGAGCCAGAAGAGACGAGGCTGAAAGAGTCTATGGCACTGATGGCTGGCAATGTGTCTGAAAGTTTGAAAACGATTGATAGCCAGTTGGTTGAAATGTCTTCTTTGCAGAACGGATTTGCAAAACTGCAAAAGGAGAAGGATGCGAAGAGTGATGAGTTAAATAAGTTTTTGAGCAAAAAAAATAAATTGGAGAAAGATCTCTTGTCTTGTGAGGGCGAGATAAAGTCTCTGGACGATTTGTCAAAACGTTGCAGTGTTAATGTGGAGCGGACGTTTGGCGAAATTGCGCCTAAGATTGTTTATGAAGGATGGGCGGATAACCTTAAGATTACTGCAGAAAAGCTGAAGCGGGATGCTGCAATTTATGAGTCTAACGCTAAGCGGAAAGAGGTTCAGGACAAAGACTGCGAACTGAAATCTGCTCTGCTGCAAAATGCAAAGACTGCAGTGTCTAAGATTTATGCTGATTTCCCAGACTGGAACACTGCTTGTCTGGATGGCTATATGCTTGATGTGAACAGTTTTGCTGCTCAATTGCTTGCAGATGTGTCCAGCCTGAAGACTAAGATGGCCGCCAACTTTGATGGCCGCGAGCGCGCTGAGCGTGAGATTGTGGCGTTTCTGGAAAACAATAAAGGTTTCTCTATGGAAAAACTGGAGGCTGTTGCCGTAAAAAAAGCCGATTTCATCGAAAAAATCAGGCTTCGCATCGCTGAATTGCAAAACGACAGAATTGCTCTCCTTGGCGAGGTGAACGGAGGTAAGTTGGCGTTGGACGGACTGAATAAAAAACGTCCGGAAGGTTTGCAAGATAATATTTCGGTAGATGAGCTTGCAGCCTTGATTAAGGCAGAGAATGAGGCGGTCAAGATCTGCAGCCAGCAGATTGGAGGTAAAAAAAACTGGCTCGAAACAGAGGAGCGGAACAGAACTCTTTTTGCAGAGAAAAAACTTGAATTGGAGAAGCTTGCCGTGCTGTTCGACAAGTGGGAACGTCTGAATAAGATGTTTGGCACAAACAGAGGAAAAGCGTTCAATAAAATTGCGCAAAGCTATGTGCTTCAGGAACTTCTGAGTTGCGCAAATGGTTATTTGAGGACTCTCAACGCGCGTTATGAGTTGAGTTGTCAGAGCGGTTCGTTAGGTATCTTGGTGCGGGATATGTACCTTGGCGGCACGTTGCGTCCGGGCAACACGCTTTCGGGCGGAGAGAGCTTCATCGTCTCGCTTGCTCTCGCGCTTGGATTGTCGTCGCTCGGAGGAGCGAGAATAACAGCCGACATTATCTTTATAGACGAGGGCTTCGGAACGCTGAGCCATGACTATTTAGACTCGGTTTTGGGTCTGTTGGAGCGTCTGCATGGAATCGGAGGGAAGAAGGTTGGCGTAATATCTCACGTTGATGTGCTCAGAGAGCGCATTCCTGCCCAGATACAATTGAACAAAAAAGGCGCAAGTGGCGCAAGCGAAATAGTTGTGAGGCGATTGATGTAGTTTGGTTTGATGAGTGCGATTCATTTCACATTCATTAAATTTTCGCTTCACCTCTATTGAAATCATTTTCAAAACATTATCTTTGCAGGAAGAAAATTTCAGCGTATGGAACAAACGTTAAAAAACTTGCCTATCGGCATTCAGGATTTTGAGAGCCTCATTAATGACGGCTATTTGTATGTGGACAAAACGGCTTTGATGCACCGCCTTGTCTCAACAGGTCGTTACTATTTCCTCTCTCGTCCTCGCCGCTTCGGCAAGAGTTTGCTTATCAGTACGTTAAAGGCTTATTTTCTTGGCAAGAAAGATTTGTTCAAGGGCTTGGCAGTGGAGCAGTTGGAGCAGAAATGGACAGTGCATCCGGTGCTGCATCTGGATTTGAATACTGATAATTACGATAGTAAAGCGGCTTTAGACGACAGAATCGCCTTGTCGTTGGGAAATTGGGAAAAACTTTACGGCAGAAATGAACTGGAAAAATCGTTCGGCGCACGTTTTGAGGGAGTTATTCAGCGAGCATATGAAAAGACTGGCGAGCGTGTCGTGATTTTGGTGGACGAGTACGACAAGCCATTGTTACAGGCCATTGGCGATGACAAACTTCAGGACACATTCCGCACCACCCTGAAATCCTTCTACGGCGCGCTGAAAAGCAAGGACGATTGCATCAAGTTTGCCATGCTCACAGGTGTGACGAAGTTCGGCAAGGTGAGAGTGTTCAGCGATTTGAACAACTTGGAGGACATCTCTCTTGACAAAGACT
>JAGBRL010000066.1 GCA_017632345.1 Paludibacteraceae bacterium | reverse complement strand
GGAGCGTCTGCGTCTGACAGGGTGCAGCTTGCTGTTGCAACTAAAATCGTTAAAATTAATGTAAGTCGTTTCATATTTGTAATTATTTAGCGAATTTGTTATTTGCGGTATATGATGGTGTAAACAATCTGACTTGTAGGCCGTAATTCACCGTCGTATATGGTTATCTCTGTTATATTACCTTTAGAGTCATATTTGTAAATGAACTTACGGCTTAACGAACCATCTGATTTATAATCCGCTATTTCGGTTATGTTTCCTTGGGTGTCATATTTGTAAATGTACTTCCAGATTAACGAGCCGTCTGATTTATACTCCGCCTCCTCGGTCTTATTTCCTTTCGAGTCATATTTGTAAGCGTGTTTACTTTCTAACGAGCCGTCTGAGTTATAATACGCCTCCTCGGTCTTATTTCCTTGGGTGTCATATTTGTAAATGTACTTCCAGATTAACGAGCCGTCTGAGTAATATCTCGCCCCCTCGGTCTTATTTCCTTGGGTGTCATATTTGTAAATACACTTAATGCTTAACGAGCCATCTGAGTCATACGACACTTCCTCGGTTAAATTACCTTTAGAGTCATATTTGTAAATTGCCTTCACGCTTAACGATCCGTCTGATTTATACTTCGACGCCTCGGTCAAATTTCCTTGAGAGTCATATTTGTAAATGGACTTACCGCTTAACAAGCCGTCTGAGTTATACCCCGCCACCTCGGTCACATCTCCAGATTCATTAAAATTATAACATAACTTAAAAGATATTTTGCTGCGAGATAGAACGCCAGAACTGTCCTTAAGAGAATAACTTGTAATGGTCACGCTCTCAACGTTACCATACAATGGATCATCACGCCACCCTTGACGTTTGGGAGCGTCTGCGGCTGACAGGGCGCAGCTTGCTGCTGCAACTAAAATTGTTAAAATTAATGCTAGTCGTTTCATATTTGTAACTATTTAGCGAATTTGTTATTTGCGGTATATGATGGTGTAAACAATCTGACTTGTAGGCTGCATTTTACCGACGTATTCGGTTTTCTCTGTCACATTACCTTGAGCGTCATATTTGTAAGTGTACTTTACGCTTAACGAGCCGTCTGATTTATACTCCGCCGCCTCGGTCTTATTTCCTTTAGAGTTGTAAATCTCCTTAGCTTCTAACGAGCCATCTGAGGCATACCTCACCGCCTCGCTCTTATTCCCTTTAGAGTCATATTTGTAAATATTCTTATACCATAACGAGCCGTCTGAGTTATAAATCACCTCCTCGCTCTTATTTCCTTTAGAGTCATATTTGGCAATCACCTTACCTCCTAACGGGCCGGCTGAGGTATACAACGACGTCTCGGTCTTATTTCCTTGGGTGTCATATTTGTAAATTGCCTTCCTGCGTAACGAGCCATCTGAGGCATACCACGCCTCCTCAGTCTTATTTCCTTTTGTGTCATATTTGTAAATTTCCCTCCAATACAACGTGCCGTCTGATTTATACTCCGCCTCCTCGGTCTTATTTCCTTTTGTGTCATATTTGTATTTGTAAGTATACTTATTTCTTAACGAGCCGTCTGATTTATACTCCGCCTTCTCGGTCTTATTTCCTTTAGTGTCATATTTGTAAATTGCCTTCCTGTTTAACGAGCCGTCTGAGTTATACAACGACGCCTCGGTTAAATTACCTTTAGAGTCATATTTGGCAATTTCTTTCCAATACAACGTGCCGTCTGAGTTATACTTCGCCACCTCGGTCACATCTCCAGATTGATTAAAATTATAGCAGACCTTTTCCTTTATTTTGCTGCGAGATAGAACGCCAGAACTGTCCTTAAGAGAATATTCTGTAATAGTCACGCTCTCAACGTTACCATACAATGGATCATCACGCCACCCTTGGCGTTTGGGAGCGTCTGCGGCTGACAGGGTGCAGCTTGCTGCTGCAACTAAAATCGTTAAAATTAATGTAAGTCGTTTCATATTTGTAATTTTTTAATTATTTAATTATTTAATTTCTGTTTTGAAAATTTAGCAAAATTTATATCAAATCGTCTTTCTTTTAATATTAAGGATGTTCTGCAAAGATAGAATAAATACCTTGAAAAGGAACAAATATTTAGCGTCTATTTTCCTTGGCTCTTTCACTTAAAAATAATGCTGCAAAGAACTTTGGCGCTGCCTTACAGGCAGGGTGAAGACAAGGCGGTAGGCCTCAACTTTTAAAGGAAGAGCCGCGCTAAACGTTAAAAAATCTAATCTGACCACAGAAAATAATGCGGAGCTTGTGTTTAATTTAATATTTTGTACTAAATTTGCCGATGTGCGTTTGCACTTTATCTTTTGACTATACATATATGAGTGAAAATTTTTATATAGTAGGCTCTAAAACGTCCCGTTCTGTATTGCGCACAGAAAATCTTGTGAAAAAATACGGAGAGAGAACGGTTGCAAACAAGGTCTCCATAAACGTTACGCAAGGGGAGATTGTTGGTCTGCTGGGTCCTAACGGAGCCGGAAAGACAACCACGTTCTACATGACGACAGGGCTTATTGTTCCGAACGAGGGCCGCATATTTCTCAATGACGAGGACATAACTAAATTTCCGGTGTACAAGCGCGCGCAGAGCGGCATCGGGTACTTGGCTCAGGAGGCTTCTGTCTTCAGGAAAATGACGGTGGAGGACAATATCAAGTCGGTGCTTGAGATGACAAAGTTTCCTAAAGATTATCAGAAGGATAAACTTGAAAGCCTGATTGCTGAGTTCAACTTGGGCCATGTGAGGCACAACCTTGGCGACCGCCTTTCGGGGGGGGAACGCCGACGCACAGAAATTGCAAGATGCCTCGCGATAGAGCCTAAGTTCATCATGCTGGACGAACCGTTTGCCGGGGTTGACCCTATTGCTGTGCAGGACATTCAGGATATTGTATGGAAGCTGAAGGACAAAAACATCGGCATCCTGATTACAGACCATAATGTGGACGAAACTCTGACCATTACAGACAGAGCCTATCTGCTTTTCGAAGGACGAATTTTGTTTCAAGGGACTCCGGAAGAGCTTGCATATAACGAGATTGTCCGCGAAAAATACCTCGGCAGAGACTTTGAACTGAAACGCAGGTCGCAGGGCTGGCAGGAAAATTATGACGCAGATACCGATGACGATGATGTTTAAGCGATTCGCACAAGGCAGTTTCTATAATTAGTTACAAACCAATTTATAGAGATTGCCTTAACTTTACAAACGCGCAGAACGCGCTTTTTTGTTTACGTTTTCATCACTTCTGCCCTGTTCTTAATTATGACGGAACAGTTTCGGAAGTTAATTTTTGTATCAGATATGCTTGTTAAAACATTCGGGGCAGCCGTGCAGGGTGTCCATGCCAAGACAATCACCATAGAGGTGAACGTGTCTCAAGGCATCAAATTTTTCTTAGTGGGGCTGCCAGACAGCGCAGTGAAGGAGAGCCATGAGCGCATAGTGTCGGCTCTTCAGGTCATAGGGCTGAAACTGCCTAAATATCAGACAGTAATAAACATGGCGCCGGCGGACATACGCAAAGAGGGCGCCGCATACGACCTGCCGCTTGCCATAGGAATACTTGCCGCCGCCGGCAAAATGAAGAGTTCCGAACTTGACAAATACGTAATTATGGGCGAACTGTCGCTCGACGGAACCTTACAGCCAATAAAAGGCTCGCTGCCCATAGCTATCAACGCCAGAGAAGAGAAGTTCAAAGGCCTTATTCTTCCAAAACAAAACGCCAACGAAGCGGCTGTGGTGAACAACCTTGAAGTGTATGGAGCAGAAAACCTGAAGGAGGTTATCGACTTTCTTAACGGCGACCTGACCATAGAACAGACAGTGGTGAACACACGTGAAGACTTCTTCTCCAAGCTTGACCTTTTTGACGTAGATTTTTCGGACGTTAAAGGGCAGGAAAATGTCAAGCGCGCCTTTGAGGTTGCGGCAGCCGGCGGGCACAACATCATACTCGTGGGGCCTCCCGGAGCCGGCAAGTCTATGCTTGCCAAACGCATTCCCACCATTCTGCCCCCGCTCACCCTTCACGAAGCGTTGGAGACCACAAAGATACACTCCGTTGCAGGGAAAATAGACCGGGAGACCTCGCTCATGTCACAACGGCCGTTCCGTAATCCGCACCATACGGTGTCGGACGTCGCGTTAGTCGGCGGAGGCGGATTTCCGCAACCGGGAGAAATATCCTTAGCCCACCACGGCGTGCTGTTCCTTGACGAGCTGCCAGAGTTCAAACGGTCTGTGTTAGAGGTTATGAGGCAGCCGCTCGAAGACCGCAAAATCACAATCTCGCGCGCAAAATGCACAATAGAGTATCCGGCAAGCTTCATGCTCGTCGCATCAATGAACCCTTGTCCCTGCGGCTATTATAACCACCCGGAAAAACAGTGCGTATGCGCGCCCGGAATGGTGCAGAAGTACCTTAGCAGAATATCAGGGCCGTTGCTTGACCGAATAGACATTCACATAGAGATTGTCCCCGTGCCTTTTGAAAAACTGTCAGACAACCAAGAGGTTGAATGCAGCGCAGCAATTCGCGAACGTGTGATAAAAGCCAGAAACATACAGCTTGAGCGCTTCAAAGACAACCCGGACATACACTGCAACGCGCAGATGAGCAGCAAGCTGCTGAGACAGCACACACAGCTTGACCCGAAAGCGCAGGCACTGCTCAAGAACGCAATGCTCAAACTGAATCTCTCCGCCAGAGCGTACGACCGAATACTGAAAGTGGCGCGCACAATTGCAGACTTGGACAATTCGGAAAACATAGAGACAAACCACATTGCCGAAGCGATAAACTACCGCAACTTAGACAGAGAGGGCTGGGCCGGATAAAAAGATAAGGAGGGCGATTTGCAAATCACCCTCCTTCTATCAAAACAACAATGAAGAAGATTCTATCAGAAAGTCCATTTCAAATCAGCGCCAATTTGCAATGGTTTGCCTTTCTGCATAAAACCGTTTCCTAAACTTTCAAAATAAAACGTGTAATAATCCTCGTCAGTCAAGTTCTTAGCCCAAACACCAAGCTTCACACCCTTCTTCTGGAAAGAGACACCTCCGCTCAGCAGTCCGTAAAAATCCTGCGACTTGCTATTATCTTCCGTCCAATAAATCTTTCCGACACCAGCATAATTCACATTAAACAAAATTCTGTCAAGCAACTTTCTGTTGATATTCAGCTCGTACTCAAGTCCGGCAGAGAAAGTGTTTTGCGGAGCAAACGGCACATATTTGCCAGACAAGTCAACCTTTCCGTTGAAATACTCCTTAAAAGAGGCGTGCGTGTATCCGTAAGCAGCGTCAAGCCAAAGCCCTTTGCACAGATTTGCGCGAACAGCGCTCTCCACGCCGTAACTTTCAGTACGGCCAGCGTTGGCCATCTTTCTGCCTAACCCGGACTCAGCGAACACAGTAAGCTGCTGCTCCTTGCAATCGATATAAAACAGAGCCAAATCAGCCTGCAACTTATTGTCTATAAAGGACAAGTGAGAGCCTATCTCATAATTCCAGCTATATTCAGGGTCATAAGATATCACCTCCTTCATATCATAATCAACCTTTTCAAGCAATATAGGAGCAAGCATCTCCTTAACCTGAGTCAAACGGTCCGGAATCTGGTCGTAAAGGTCCTTTTTAATATCAACACGCATCTGGCTCTGCATAATGTCGGCAAACATCTGAGTATTGAACCCGCCCGCCTTGTAACCTTTAGCAACAGAGAGATACACATTATTTTTTTCATTGAAATCATACTTCAGCGCGACTTTAGGAAGCACTTGCCAGAAGCTTTTATCTTCAGACCCTTTCACCTCTGTCTCAATATCTCTCGCGTCCGTCAGCATCGGCGTAAAAATATAATTCACATCCGCTCTGCAATTATAGTCCAGCGACGCCTTTTCATAATCAAGACGCACGCCCAAAGTCAAAGTCAGCCCATCTGTAAAGAGATTATTAATTTCAGACTGATGAAACAAAGCCGCGCCAAACGTAGGATACTCAAATTCACTATCAATCAACAAATTATCATTAAGAATATCCAAAGCCATGCCCATATTGCTCAGATACTCCACATTATTGACACCACTCTCGATCAGAGAGCTAATTCCATCTTTCTTAAAAGTGACAGGAGCCTCAACTTCAAGCCCTTTATAAAACCCGAACGCTCCGAAAAGCCATTTATAATCGCTCTGCGAATTATACGGTTTGATAACAAACTCCTCCGTCAGAGAGTTTTCGTGCTGGGCCTGCGTCATAGCAAATATAGAGCGTGGAGAAAAATCCTGATCCAGCACCATTTCATCATCAAGGAACTGATAACCAGTTGCAGAAGAGAACTGAACTTTGTCTGTATTATACTTCAAGAAAAGTCCGTTGCTCACAATAACGCGGTCGTAACCGCACGGGTCATTGTAGTTCACCGAGCCGGGCTTACCCTCCGAATACATCACATACGGATAACCACCTTGGTCAACAATATCCAGATTACCAGTATAGTTCAGATAAAAGTCGCCGCTTTTCCAGTTCAAACCTATTCTGCCGCCGTAAGACTTGCCTTCGTCGGCCTTCTTCCCAGTATATTCATTTTTGAAAAATCCATCGTTCTGATTAAAATATCCACCAACAGAAAAGCCAACCTTTCCTATATGATTATAGTGAGACAGCCTCAACTTCATGTCATTATAACTGCCGTAAGACACATATGCGTTTGTCAGCGGATTAAAGGCATCCTTAGTCATAACACTGACAATGCCAGCCATTGTGTTTCTGCCGTACAAGGTGCTTTGCGGTCCACGTAGCACCTCCACGCTGCGCAGTTCGTAAAAGTCAAAGTCGAACATACTCTTGTTCATGCAAGGCACACCATTCAGATAAAGCCCCACCACAGGCTGGTCTATACGCGAGCCCAGTCCGCGCACATACACAGACGACGTTGTCTTAGACCCGTAGTCTGGGATATGAAAATTAGGCACAACAGCCGAAAGTTCCTTCAACGAGTTTGTTTTTCTGTTTTCAAGCTCTGCAGACTTGACAGAAGTTCCGGAAACAGGCTGGCTAAAAATATTGTCATTATCCCTTTTTATGTCCTTCACTATAACATACTCGTCTAATGTGACATCGTCAACGCCATCAGACAGAGCGACATAATCATTCTGAACAAAATTTTCTTCAGCAGAAAGTTCTGAAACTGCAGCCAACATCAAGGCCGCAACAAAAAAATAACGCTTATACATAAAATTTTAATTTTTCGGTTGCAAAGGAACACCAAAAAACAAAATGCGTCAATCCCAATTTATGGGGATAAAGCGATTATTTTGCATAATGGCGCGCCGCATCGCAAAAAAAGACACTGCGGCACACTATGCAAAAACGTCACACATCACCCCTTCTTCATCGAGAGCTGCAATCTTTTACGCTCATGGTCAACCGCAATCACCCTCACCTCAACCTGCTGATGCAGAGCAACCACATCAGCCGGATTAGAGACAAACTTGTCTGCAATCTGAGAAACGTGAACAAGCCCGTTCTCCTTTATGCCCACATCAACAAACACACCGAAATTAGTAACATTAGTAACGATACCCGGCAGCACCATGCCCTCCCGCACATCCTCAAGCGACCTTACCGTAGGGTCAAACTCAAACGACTTAAGAGCCTGGCGCACATCACGTCCCGGCTTCTCCAATTCGTCCATAATATCCTTCAGAGTAGGAAGCCCAACCTTGTCCGTCACATAAGCCTGCAAATTCAGACCTTTCTTAATCGACTTGTTTTCAATAAGTTCCGACACCGTGCAATTCATATCCTTAGCCATCTTTTCCACTATCTCGTAACTTTCCGGATGAACCGCAGAATTGTCCAACGGATTCTTAGCGCCCGGAATCCTCAAAAAGCCGGCGCACTGTTCAAAAGCCTTGTCGCCAAGCCTTGGCACCTTTTTCAGCTCCTTTCTGCTCTTAAAAGCTCCATTCTGCTGACGATACTCAACTATGTTTTTAGCAAGCTGCGGACCAAGTCCCGATATATAAGTCAAAAGATGTTTGCTTGCAGTATTCAGATTCACCCCAACAAGGTTCACGCTGTTCACCACCGTCTGGTCGAGCGAGCGTTTCAGTTTAGACTGGTCAACATCGTGCTGGTACTGCCCCACGCCGATAGACTTAGGGTCAATCTTTACAAGTTCGGCAAGCGGGTCCATAAGCCTGCGTCCGATAGAGACCGCCCCCCTTACAGTAACATCATGGTCCGGAAACTCCTCTCGCGCCACAGGCGAAGCCGAATATATCGACGCGCCATTCTCGCTGACGACAAAAACCTGCACATCCTTCAGGCCAAGCCCCTTCACAAACTGCTCGGTCTCCCGGCTTGCAGTTCCGTTACCTATAGATATAGCCTCGATCTTAAAATCCTTAACCAGCTGTCTCACCCGAGCCGCCGCCTTTACAGCGTCTGACTGCGGCGGATGAGGATATATAGCCTCATTATGCACCAAATTTCCCTGCGAATCAAGACAGACCAATTTGCAGCCCGTGCGAAATCCAGGGTCAAGAGCCAAAACATTTTTCTGTCCCAAAGGAGCAGCCAGAAGCAGCTGCCTCAAATTTTCTGAAAAGACACGAATAGCCTCGTCGTCAGCCTTCTCCTTGCTAAGTCCGGAGAACTCAGTTTCGATAGAAGGCTTAATCAGCCTCTTGTAAGAATCCTCCACCGCATCAGAGACGAAATCAGAAGCCACGGTGCGACCTTTTACAAAAAGCGGCACAAGACGGTCCAGAACAACCTCCTCGTCCGGAGAAATAGAGACTCTGAGGAAGCCTTCCGCCTCGCCGCGCCTCATGGCGAGCAATCTGTGCGAAGAACACTTTCTGAGCGGCTCTTCCATGTCAAAATAATCACGATACTTTTCAGCCTCCTTCTCCTTTCCCTTCACAACCTTAGAGACAATCACAGCGTCCCTGCCGAAGCACTTGCGCACACGGTCTCTCGCCACTTCGTTCTCGCTCACCCACTCCGCAATTATATCCTTAGCCCCCTTCAGAGCCTCGTCCGCATCATTGACGCTTCCTTTAACAAAAGGCAAAGCCTTAGATTCCAAGTCGTTATCAACCTGACGCATCAGAATCTTCGCCAAAGGCTCCAGACCTTTCTCACGCGCCACCTCAGCCCTTGTTCTGCGTTTAGGCTTAAACGGAAGATATATGTCCTCAACCTCAGTCATAGACCAAGCCGCCTCCACGCGCTTTTTTATCTCGTCGGTCAGTTTGCCCTGCTCGTCGATAGACTTCAGCACACTCTCCTTGCGCTTCTGCAGTTCCGTCAGCTTTTCGAACTGCTCTTGAATAGCCTGAATGCTCACCTCGTCCAGCGAGCCGGTCATCTCCTTGCGGTAACGGCTTATAAAAGGCACTGTAGCACCCTCCGCCAACAACTTCAAGGTATTAGCAACCTGCCGTTCCTGAATATTCAGATTCTTAGATATAATCGCTTCAAAAATCATATTACACTATATAATAAGGCAACATCTGCCAGAAAAACATAAAAATTAACCGCACAAAGCGTACAAATCTTTCCTCGGATTTATCACCATAACAGGAATCGTCGATTTTTTCACAATCTTCTCTTCCTTTGGGCCAAAGATAATATCGTCAATACCATAATCGCGCGAAGCGGAAATCATAAGCAAATCGGCCTGCAGCTCCTCCTGCCTCTTCACGGCCTCCATCTCCACTTTGAAGCTGTCCTTTTTAGCCTCCACCTCATGATACACCGTCTTTGACTTTTCAAGCAAAGTCTTTATGGCGTCCGTGTTCTGCCGCGCCCTGCTACCATAATCCTTGGCAGGCATCAAATATATTTCCGCCTTAAAGAATCTTCCGAAACTGCTGCTGAAAGGCCCTTTCTCGCGCTCTTCATTAAGAAACCCGACAGGCACAAGCACCTTGTTCAAAGCGATGCGCTGCCCCTCCTTCACAAAAAAATACGGAATACGCAACTGCCGGCAAAGTTCGAGCAGCGGCCTCACCTTTCTGTACGGGCTGTCCGGCATGATTTCAAAAACAATCATAGCCGCCTCGGTGTCCTCCATCACATCAGAGAACTCCTCATACCCCACAACCAGATGATTCAGCGGCACAACAGACGATGCGCCGCGCTGCTCAACCCACTCCTGAAACGTTGCAGAGTACGCGCTACCATCCTCGCCCTTGCTCGTCAAGCCCAAAAAACACACCTGCTTGCTGTACTTTTCAGCCAAAGCGCAAGCCATTTCGAAGCCCTTTTCCGGAAAAGAGCCATGATAAGCCGCCACAAAAATCTGCTGCTTCGCTACATTTTCTATATTATATGACATAAAAAATCCTTAAATAATGAACACAAAGATAACAATCTGCAGCCAAAATAACACTCAAAAAGGAAACAAAAAGAAGAAAAAACAGTCAAATTCAACACTCCGAGGAGGTTTAAGCAAAAAAAACAGCTGTCTCACCAAAAAAAAATCAACATCCAAAAACCTAACAATCAAGCACATAAAAATTTCTTTTAAAAAAATCGTCAAAAACACTTGCAGATAAATAAATAATATCTACCTTTGTGCCCGGGTAAGTCCTACACGACCAGCTCCTTGTGAATCCCCCAGGGCTTGATCGCAGCAAGGGTAGCCGGTTGTAGCGGTGCGATGTAGTAAGCTTGCCCACCTGCCTCTTTAGCTCAGTTGGCCAGAGCACGTGATTTGTAATCTCGGGGTCGTTGGTTCGAATCCGACAAGAGGCTCAAAACCGCAGTCAGTTCGGTTATTACATAAGCTGACAATTGC
>JAGBRL010000065.1 GCA_017632345.1 Paludibacteraceae bacterium | reverse complement strand
TCTACCATTCCACCACTAAGGCGATAAACACTTAAATACTATGAGCGAGCGGAAAACGGGACTCGAACCCGCGACCCCAACCTTGGCAAGGTTGTGCTCTACCAACTGAGCTATTTCCGCAGTTTGATAGGAGTGAGATTTGTTATCTCTCAATTGCGATGCAAAGGTAAGCATTATTTTGAAAACTCCAAAGGTTTAGACGTTTTTTTTAACACTTTTTTTGAAGTGGTTTCGTAATGATATGATATACAAATTATTATACTTTGATTTTTTTCTGATATTTTTTTGCTCTTTCTCTTTTGATGGCTTATATTTGCACTAACTTAAATATTATACACGTTTTCATCATGGCGGAACATAACGAATTAGGCTTTAACGGCGAGCAAATCGCAGTGAATTACATACTTTCTTTGGGCTACACTTTGCGGCATTGCAACTGGGTCTGTGGCAAGAAAGAGATTGATATAGTGGCAGAGGACGGCGACGAGCTTGTGATTATCGAAGTGAAGACCCGCAGCACAGACTTTTTTGAACACCCCAAGGAGGCTATTACAAAAGGCAAAATCAGAAACCTTGTGGAAGCGGCAGAAAACTACATTTTCGAGTTTGACATTTTAATGGAGACGCGATTTGATGTCGTAGCAGTTATTCCTGAGGGCAACGGGAGCTATCGCATAGAGCATATAAAAGACGCTTTTCTGCCTCCAGTATAAAAACAGAGAGACCTCTGTAAATCACGATTAGCAGATGTTTATCAGCTTCGGAAAGCCGTCCGCTCCCGACTCAACGCTCAACATCTTACTGGTAATTTACAGAAGTCTCCCTAATATTGCTTTTTTTACACATTGAAGCGGAAGTGCATCATATCGCCGTCCTGAGCCACGTACTCTTTCCCTTCGATAGAGATTTTTCCGGCTTCGCGACAAGCGGCTTCAGAGCCAAGCGCCACGAAATCTTCGTACTTGATGACTTCAGCGCGGATAAAGCCCTTCTCAAAGTCTGAGTGGATAATTCCGGCGCACTGAGGAGCCTTCATGCCGCGGATAAATGTCCAAGCGCGAACCTCCTGCACACCTGCGGTGAAGTAAGTCTGAAGGTCGAGCAGTTTGTAAGCCGCTTTGATCAGACGAGCAACGCCAGACTCTTTCAGTCCAACCTCTTCAAGGAACATCTGTCGCTCCTCGAACGTTTCAAGCTCAGAGATGTCGGCCTCAGTAGCTGCCGCCACGATAAGCATCTCCGCATTCTCCTCTTTTATAGCTTCTGCAACAGCCTCGGTATATTTATTTCCCGAAACCGCGCTGTTTTCGTCCACGTTGCACACGTACATGACAGGCTTTGTGGTGAGCAAGTAAATATCCTTCACAAGAGCTTTTTCCTCTTTCGTCAAGTCAACAACGCGAGCCGACTTTCCAGCAAGAAGAGCCTCGCGGTATTTCACAAGCACCTCATACACCGCCTTCGCCTGCTTGTCGCCGCCAGTCTGAGCCTGCTTCTGAATCTTCTGGATTCGGCTCTCTACAGTTTCAAGGTCCTTCAGCTGAAGTTCGGTATCAATGATTTCCTTGTCGCGCACCGGATTGACGCTGCCGTCCACGTGAGTCACATTTTCGTTGTCGAAACAGCGCAGAACGTGCAGGATAGCATCTGTCTCGCGTATGTTTGCAAGGAACTTGTTGCCGAGGCCTTCGCCCTTGCTCGCGCCTTTCACAAGTCCGGCGATATCGACAATCTCGACGGTTGTCGGCTGCACGCGCTGCGGCTTAACCAACTCTTCTAGTTTGACAAGTCGTTCGTCTGGAACGGTTATAACACCCACGTTCGGTTCTATTGTGCAGAACGGGAAGTTTGCAGCTTGAGCCTTTGCGTTGGACAAGCAATTGAAAAGGGTCGATTTGCCTACGTTAGGCAGCCCGACAATACCACACTGTAAAGCCATTTTATATAAAATTCAAATTATTCAGTTTGGGCAATTCCTATAATTAGGTCGAGATGAATTTAAAAGACATTTATAGAAGTTGCCTTTAATTATAAAATGCAAAAGTAGTAAATTTTGACAAGATATTAGTGAAGAGAGCACTATTTTTTCATGATTAGGTTTTGGCGGCGGAACATATTTGTGTTATGGTGCGGATTTTGCGTTGAGGCTCAGGATTTTATTTTTTTGTGATGTGGCTTCTGAATATGTATGTGATTGGGTATTAGCAATATTAGATATCAGCAAAGATGAAAAGTTCTGTTTTTTGTTTTAAATAGAACTCAAAACTTGATGATTTGGGCTGAATTTGCGTATATTTGTATTTGTAAAAAATTAAAGGGATGAATCACAATCTTAAAAAAGAGCTGGAGAGCCGTGTTCTTGTGCTAGATGGCGGCATGGGCACAATGGTTCAGAAATATGGACTGACGGAGTCGGACTATAGAGGCGCGCGTTTTGCGGACTCCGAATTCAATCAGAAAGGAAACAATGACTTGCTTTGTATAACTCGTCCGGACGTTATACGGGAAATTCATGCAAAATATTTAGAGGCTGGTGCCGATATTATAGAGACTTGTTCTTTCAACTCTCAGAGAATATCTATGTCGGACTACGGCATGGAGGGCAATATACGTGAACTTAACATTGCTGCGGCGCGTCTTGCGCGCGAGGAGGCAGACCGTTTCACGATTCAGAACCCGCATAAGCCTCGTTTCGTGGCAGGTTCCGTAGGCCCCACTAACAAAACGGCGTCCATCTCGCCAGACGTCAATAATCCGGCTATGCGCGGCGTCACGTTCGCAGAGCTTGCAGAGGCTTATCAGGAGCAGATGGAGGCTCTTATCGAAGGCGGCGTCGATGCTCTGCTTATCGAAACTATATTCGACACGCTTAACGCCAAAGCGGCCATATTTGCTGCGGAAAAGGCGATGGATAATTGCGGACGAAACGTTTATCTGATGCTCTCGGCCACGGTTGCGGATGTCAGCGGCAGAACGCTTTCCGGACAGACCATTGAGGCGTTCATAAACTCTGTGTCGCACGCAAACTTGCTCTCTATTGGTCTGAACTGCTCTTTCGGAGCAAAAGACCTGAAGCCTTATTTGCAGACAGTGAGCAATATGGCTCCGTGCTACGTGAGCGCTTATCCGAACGCGGGGTTGCCTAACCAGTTTGGCGAATACGACGAAACGCCGGAGACCATGGCAAGCCAGGTTGTGGAGTATGTTAACGAAAAACTTGTCAATATAATAGGAGGATGCTGCGGCACAACTCCTGAACATATAGGCGCTTATCAGGCTTTTGTGAATGATGCAGAGCCAAGAAAACCACGCGAAAAATCGCGCGACATGGCACTCTCCGGGCTTGAGCCGCTCGTGGTGAAGTCTTGCAACTTGGAGACTGGCGAGACGGAACGCTCCCTTTTCGTGAATGTGGGAGAACGATGCAATGTGGCTGGTTCGAGAAAGTTCCTCAGGCTCATAAGCGAGAAAAATTATGAAGAGGCTCTGAGTATCGCTCGCCAGCAGGTTGAAGACGGCGCACAGATCATTGATGTGAATATGGACGACGCTATGCTCGACTCGAAGGCAGAGATGGTGACGTTCTTGAACTTGATTGCTTCCGAACCTGAAATATCTAAGCTTCCTATTATGATAGACTCGTCTAAATGGGAGGTCATCGAGGCTGGGCTTCAGTGCGTGCAGGGCAAGTGCGTGGTGAACTCAATCTCTCTTAAAGAGGGCGAGGAGGCGTTCTTGGAAAAGGCTCGAAAGATTCGCTCTTACGGCGCGGCTGTGGTGGTGATGGCTTTCGATGAAAAGGGGCAGGCCGACACGTTCGAGCGCAAAAAGGAGATTTGCGGACGTGCCTACAAGTTGCTTACAGAAAAGGCAGGTTTCTTGCCGCAGGATATTATATTTGACCCTAATGTGCTCGCTATCGCTACTGGTATTGAGGAGCATAACAATTACGGGGTAGATTTCATAGAGGCTGCTCGATGGATAAGGCAGAATCTTCCTTACGCGAAAATCAGCGGTGGCGTGAGTAATCTGTCGTTCTCTTTCAGGGGTAATAATCCGGTGAGAGAGGCGATGCACTCCGTCTTTTTGTATCATGCTATCAAGGCAGGAATGGATATGGGTATTGTAAACGCTGGTATGCTGCAGGTTTATGAGGATATACCGTCAGATTTGCTGCAATGCGTTGAGGATGTGGTGCTTAACCGCAGACCGGACGCTACTGAACGTATGATTGAAAAGGCTGAGGAGATTAAAGCGCAAGCCTCTGGCGAAAAGACTGAACGACGCGACGAGTGGCGCTCTAAACCTCTTAACGAACGTATTGAATATTCTCTTATCAAAGGTATTGGAGATTATCTGGAAACTGACATGGAGGAGGCTCGCGCGGCTTATCCTAATGTGGTGGAAATTATAGAGAAGCCTCTGATGGACGGCATGAATACTGTCGGCGAACTTTTCGGGGCTGGAAAGATGTTCTTGCCTCAGGTGGTGAAGACCGCAAGGGTGATGAAGAAGGCGGTCGCAATTTTGCAGCCTTACATCGAGGCTCAGAAGGCTGACAACGCAAGCAAGTCCGGAAAAATATTAATCGCAACGGTAAAGGGCGATGTGCATGATATAGGAAAGAATATCGTTTCGGTCATCTTGGCTTGCAATAACTACGAGATTATAGACCTCGGCGTTATGGTTCCGACAGAGAAAATCATACAGACGGCTCTTGAGGAACAGGTGGATATTGTGTGCCTCAGCGGCCTTATCACGCCTTCGCTCGAAGAGATGTGCCAGGTGGCGGCGGAAATGCAGAAGGCTGGAATGCGTATCCCGCTGATGATCGGCGGAGCTACAACTTCTAAAATACATACTGCTGTGAAGATTGCAACTCAATACGAAGGCCCTGTCTTTCACATGAAGGACGCTTCGCAAAATACGTTTGCCGCAGCTCAGGTGCTTAATCTTAAAACAAGAGATGCTTATATCGAGAAAAACAGGGCTGAACAGCAGTCTATCAGAGATGAGCAGGCCGCAAAAAAGAGCAATCTCATGTCTATCGACGAGGCAAGGAAAAATAAGTTGAATCTTTTTTGATGTATAATATGAAGAGGTGGTTTTGCGTCTTGGCGTTTGTCGTGTGTGTTGTCTCGGCTTATTCGCAGAAGGACTCTACTTTCAGAAAGACTGGCTTCAACATGGGAGCGCTGCCGGTTGTGTCTTACGACTCGGACTTTGGCTTCCAGTATGGGGCTCTGACTAATTTGTACTGGTACGGCGACGGCTCGTCTTACCCTAAGTATAAGCACTCGCTCTACCTCGAAGGTAGCAGATTCGTGAGCGGCTCTTACATTCTGAGGGCTTACTACGACGCTCCTGACCTGATCGGCAAAGTGAGGCTCACGGCCGACTTGACCTGCATGCACGAACTGAATGCGGATTTCTTCGGATTCAACGGCAGAGAGGCGATATTTAACAAAGAGTTCGAGGATGAGGCAAGCGACCTTTACCGCAGCAAGTTCTACTATAATTACGACCAAAAGATGACAAGGGGCATGGTGAATTTCCGCAGCGCGTTCTCGGACAAAGGACGCTTCTTCTGGTTGGCCGGGCTGAACCTTCTGAATATGGAGCTGGGCAGTATGGACCGAAGCAAGATAGACAAGGAGGTGCCGGACGTGCCGTCTTTGTATGATGAGTATGTGAAATGGGGCGTTATAGATGAAAATGAGGCTGATGGTGGTTTCAACGCGCAGCTGAATGTAGGTGTGAGCTTCGACAGCAGAGACCGCGAAAGCTGCCCTACAAAAGGCATGTGGACAGAGGTGCTTCTGCTCTACAATCCGTCAATAACAAGTTCCAATGATGCTGATTATGCCAAAATAACGGTGTATCACCGGCAATACTTCAATTTGTATGCGAAGCGGCTGACCCTCGCTTATCGTCTCGGATGGCAGCATAAGTTGTGGGGCAAAACGCCTTATTACCTTCTGCAAAACTGGAACACAACGGTGCTTACGGGCGCTTCTTCAACAGGGCTTGGCGGCGCGCGTTCTGTGAGGGGGATGCGGAGAAACAGAGTCATCGCCGATGGCGAAGTGATGGCTAATGTTGAGCTTAGGTGGAAGTTTGTTGAGTTTATGCTTTTCAAACAGAGAATAGCCCTGGCCACAAATATTTTTGCAGACGGTGGCATGGTCACTCAAGAGTATGACGTTAACCTGGATGGTGTGCCGGAAAGCGAGTTGGAGCGGTGTTTCGACCTTGACGGAGACAAACCGCACGTGTCTGCAGGCGCAGGGCTGAAAATCTCTTATAACGATAATTTCACCTTTTCTGTCGATTACGGAAAGGCTTTGAACGAACAGGACGGAACACAAGGGTTTTATGTGGGTATGAATTATTTATTCTGACAGGCGGATATGTTGTGCCGTACCCTCCTGTAGAGACGTAGCACACACTACGTCTCACTTCCTTATATTCCATCATTTTGAAATAAAATCCAAACTATGCAGTAAATTCAAAAAAAATCTCTATATTTGAAAAATTAAAGTTTGTATCAAATTAAATCATAAAAAATAAAATTTAAAGTATGCAGTACGGATATTTTGACGACGAGAAAAAAGAGTACGTCGTTACCAAACCGGATACTCCGAAATCTTGGAGTAACTATCTTGGAGACACTCGCTACGGTGCGATTATCACAAACAATGCAGGCGGATATTCTTTCTTCCGCTCTTCTGTGCAGGGATGTTTCTTAAGAATCAGATTTAATACAGTGCCGTTGGACCAGCCTGGCCGTTACATCTATTTGCACGACTGTGACTCAAAGGATTTCTGGTCTGGCTCTTGGCAGCCAGTTGGCAAGCCGCTCGACCAGTATAAGAGCGAATGCCGCCATGGTTCGGCTTACACTAAGATCTCTTCTGAGTACAGCAATATCAAGACTGAAACTCTTTACTTCGTTCCTATGGGACAGGAGTTTGAGGTTTGGAATGTGAAGGTGACTAACAATGACACTAAGAAACGTAACTTGCGCGCGTTCACTTACGCTGAGTTCGCTTCGAACTGGAACATGAACGACGACAGCAACAACCTTCAATATACTCAGTATATCGTAAAGACTTCTTATCAGGATGGTTTTATCGACCACGGTAATAACCTTTACATGCCGGAAGAGCCGGAAAACTTCCAGAACAAGGACCAGGCTCGTCACTCTTTCATCGGAGTTGTAGGTCAGAAGGTTACTGGTTATGACAGCGACCGTGACAAGTTCATCGGAAATTATCACACTTATGCAAATCCTATCGCTGTTGTTAATGGTCAGTGCAGCAACTCTGTGACTGAGGGTGACAATGGCTGCGGTACTTTGCAGATGGATCTTGAACTTGCTCCGGGCGAAACTAAGGTGTTCTCTGTTGTGCTTGGTATCGGTAAGGCTTGGGAAGAGGGAGCTAAGGCTGCTAAGCTTGTTGATTCTGAAGACAAGGTGCAGGCTGAGTTCGACAAGCTTGTTGACTACTGGCACGGACGTATCGAAGGCCTTTCGGCTAAGACTCCGGACGCTGCTTTCAACAGCATGATTAACATGTGGAATCCGTTCAACAACCTGATCACTTACGCATGGAGCCGTGCCGCTTCGCTTATCTATCGTGGCGAACGTGACGGTATGGGTTATCGTGACACTATTCAGGATATGCTTGGCGTGGTTCACAACATCACAGACGAGGTTGTTGAGCGTCTTGAACTTATGATTACTGGTCAGAACTCTAACGGTGGCGCTATGCCGGTTGTTAAGCCGTTCGCTCACAACCCGGGCAAAGAGGCTCCGACTCCTGAAAACGAGTTCCGTTCTGACGACTGTATGTGGCTCTTCAACACTATCCCGACTTATGTTAAGGAAATCGGCGACATGAGCTACTACGAAAAGGTGCTTCCTTATTCGGACAAGGGCGAGGGCACTGTGCTTGACCACTTGCGCCGCGCTATTCAGTTCAACCTTGACCGCCGTGGTAAGAACAACCTTCCTTGCGGATTGAAGGCTGACTGGAACGACTGTCTTGTTCTTGGAGCTAAGGGCGAAACTGTGTTCGTGGCTATGCAGCTGCGTTATGCTCTTACTGTCTATATTGATATATGTACTCGCCTTAACAAGGCTGACGAGGTTAAGTGGGCTGAAGGTCACTTGAGCCAGTTGACTGCCGACATCGACAAGGCGGCTTGGGATGGCGAATGGTATGTGCGCGCTATCAAGGAAGATGGTTACATCTTCGGTACTAAGAACGACCCATTGAACGAAGGAAAGATTTGGCTGAACCCTAACTCTTGGGCTGTCATCTCTGGTCAGGCTACCGGCGACAGAGCGGAAACTATCATGAACAGTGTTGAGAAGTACCTCGCTATCGATTACGGTTTGGTTCTTTGCGACCCTCCATACGAAAAGACTGAGGCTTCTGTTATCAAGGCTCCTTTGTTTATCAAGGGTATGAAGGAAAATGCGGCTGTGTTCCAGCACACTCAGGGTTGGGGCATCATGGCAGACTGTATCTTGGGCCACGGTAAGCGCGCGTTCAAGAACTACAAGAACTATTTGCCGGCTGCTTACAACGAACGTGCTGAAGTTCGCCAGATTGAGCCGTACGTATATGCTCAGACTACTTGCTCTACTTACAACATGCGCGCGGGCCAGAGCCGTTGCCCTTGGTTGAGCGGTACTGCTTCTTGGGCTTACTTCGCTGCTGCTCAGTATATCTTGGGTATCCGTCCTGATTACGATGGCTTGATGATTGACCCTTGTGTTCCTGAATGGGAAGGATTTACGGCTACTCGTCGTTTCCGCGGCAAGGTTGTTAACATCAAGGTGGAAAACCCTAACAAGGTGGAAAAGGGCGTTAAGTCTATGACTTTGAACGGTGAATCTATCGACGGCAATGTAGTTCCTTTCGCTAAGATGAAGGATGTGAACGAAGTTGTCGTTGTTATGGGATAACTTTATATTTTGCGATTGACAATTAACAGTTAACAAATAGTTAATCTGTTAATTGTCAATCTTATTTTGTCTTACCAAATCAGTTAACTGTAAATATGAAAAATAAATTTTTTATTTTGCTGCTGTCTCTCTTTATTGTCTCTTGTGGCAACAAAAACGAAAAGGCTTATGAATTGTCAGCAGATGAGGAATTCGTTGAGGCAGAAGTCTATGTGGAGTCTGATGAACTGCCGCCTCCGCCTCCGCCTCCTTTAGATGAGGAAGTAGTTGAGGCAGAAGTCTATGGGGTATCTGAAGAGTTGCCGCCTCCGCCTTCTTTGAATCAGCACGCCTCGCCTTCAAATGTGGGAGGTCCAAATGTTGATGTCATCAAAGACCGTAAAATTAAACGTAGGGCGGAAATTGAAATACACGAGTTGAAAGATGTGGATGCGTCAAAGGAGCGTGTCGGACATTTGCTTAGCTCATTAAATGGTTTTGTGGTAAGTGAAGAATTCCGTTCATATCTCCGTGATGAGTATACTATGGAACTGAGAGTCCCTGCAGATTCGTTAGACAAATTTGTGGCAAGTCTGAACGGGTTAGAGGGGAAAATTTCGAGAAGAAATTTCTATTCCGAAGATTTGACTGCAAAATATCTTGACAGCAAGTCCAGAAAAGAGACCAAGCAGGCCATGCTGGAGAATTACAGAAGGTTGCTTAGTACTGCAAAAGATGTGGAAGACCTTTTGGCGATACAAGAAAGAATAGACGAGATTCAGGAAGATGCGGAAGCTATGTCTAAAGTAATCATGAAGATAGATTATGATGTAGAGTTCAGCTCAGTTGATTTGACTTTGTCTAACTACTTACACGGCTATCCTACCGAGGAGGAAAAAACTTTCCTTTCTAAGGTTGCAGACGCTTTCAAGGGCGGTTTGGATGTTATTGTAGGTTTAATCAAACTTTGGCCTCTTTACATAATAGCAGGTGTGATTGTATATTTTGTACGCAAAAGAAAGTTGAAAAAGGCGAAGAAAATTAATGAGTAGGCAAAATGTAAATAGAGAGGAAGAAGAGTCTTTGCTGACTCCGGAAGAGATGTATCAGGAAGCTCTTCAATGTAGCAAAGATGGTGATATGGAGAGCGCGGCGGAGTGGTATCGCAAAGCGGCGGAACAGGGGGATGCTAAGGCACAAGTCAATTTAGGTTATTGTTACCACAATGGCGTAGGCGTGGAGCAGGATGATGTTAAGGCGGCAGAGTGGTATCGCAAAGCGGCGGAGCAAGGAAACTCAGTGGCTCTATATAATTTAGGTGCCTGTTACGATGATGGCACAGGCGTGGAGCAAGATTGTGTTAAGGCGGCAGAGTGGTATCGCAAGGCAGCGGAGCAAGGGTGTGAGCCGGCTCAAACCCATCTGGCATATTGCTACGAATCTGGCACAGGCGTGGAGCAGGATTGTGTTAAAGCAGCGGAGTGGTACCGAAAAGCGGCGGAGCAAGGGTATGTGTCGGCTCAAACCCATCTGGCATATTGCTACGAATCTGGCACAGGCGTGGAGCAGGATTGTGTTAAAGCTGCGGAGTGGTATCTAAAAGCGGCAGAGCAGGGACATGCATTAGCTCAATGCAAATTAGGTTGTTTCTACTATAATGGTGAAGGAGTGGAGCAGGACTTTGAGCAAGCCGTAGAGTGGTATCGCAAAGCGGCGGAACAGGGGGATGCTACGGCTCAAAGCAATCTGGTAGGTTGCTACCATAATGGTGAAGGTGTGGAGCAGAACTTTGCTAAAGCCATTGAGTGGTGTCGCAAAGCAGCCGAACAGGGGTATGCGACAGCGCAATATAATTTAGGATGGTACTATGATAACGGAATAGGCGTGGAGCAAGACTTTGTGCAGGCTGTCCAATGGTATCTCAAAGCGGCGGAGCAGGGAGATGTTATGGCTCAATGCAATCTGGGGGTGTACTACGGAACGAAACAGGACTTTGCACAAGCTGCCAAATGGTATCGCAAAGCGGCGGAACAGGGAGATGCTAAGGCTCAATACAATTTGGGCAATTGCTACTATTACGGCGAAGGTGTGGAACAAGACTTTACGCAGGCTGTCCAATGGTATCGTAAAGCTGCAGAGCAAGGCCATGTGTCGGCACAAAACGACTTGGCTTTTTGTTATGGAGACGGCGTAGGAACGGAACAGGACTTTGCACAAGCTGCCAAATGGTATCGCAAAGCGGCAGAGCTGGGAGAGGCTAAGGCTCAATACAATTTGGGCAATTGCTACTATAAAGGCGAAGGTGTGGAGCAGGACTTTGTACAAGCCGTAGAGTGGTTCTGCAAGGCCGCTGGACAGGGAGATGCTAAAGCTCAATACTATTTGGGCGATTGCTACTATAACGGCGAAGGTGTGGAACAAGACTTTACGCAGGCTGTCCAATGGTATCGCAAGGCCGCAGAGCAAGGCCATGTGTTGGCACAAAATGACTTGGCTTTTTGTTATGGAAACGGCGTAGGAACGGAACAGGACTTTGCACAAGCTGCTAAATGGTATCGCAAAGCGGCGGAGCAGGGTGATGCTAAGGCTCAGTTCAATTTGGGGCATTGCTACTACTATGGCGAAGGTGTGGAACGGGATGATATTCTGGCTACAGAATGGTTTCGTAAGGCTGCAGAACAAGGCTTTTCGGACGCGCAGCATGGGTTGGCCGTTTGTTATGAAGCTGGAATTGGAGTGGGGCAAAATATGTCTCAGGCTATTTTCTGGTATAGGAAGGCGGCAGAGCAAGGTTGTGATGCAGCAATCGAAAAATTAGAGGAGTTGGAACGCAAAAAAGACGAAAGCCTGTTCAACAAACTGAAAAAATGGATATCCTCTGATTTGCCAAGTTGATTTTTTGAGGTCTGAATCTGTAAATCCAATTTTTTTTGTATTTTTGCAGAATAATATAAAGATAAAAATTTAAAGTTCTATAAACTTATGGGAAGAGCGTTTGAATATCGCAAGGCGAGAATTTTTGCGAGAAATGCACGTTTGTCAAAAACGTTTACTCGTATTTCTAAAGATATCACCATCGCTGTAAAAGGTGCTGGTGCTGACCCTACGACAAACTCGCGTTTGCGTATGTTGCTTCAGAAAGCAAAGGCAGAAAGCATGCCTAAAGATAGTGTTGAGCGTGCTATTAAAAAGGCATTGGACAAGGACACTGCTGATTACAAGGAAATTATTTACGAAGGATACGGACCTGGCGGCGTTGCTGTGCTTGTGGTTACTGCAACTGACAATAACACTCGTACGGTCTCTAACGTGCGTTCTTACATCACACGTCATGGCGGTACGCTCGGAACTTCGGGATGCTTGTCCTTCCTTTTTGAACATAAGTGCTTGTTCAAGGTTGAAAACAAGGAAGGTATCGATCTTGAGGAACTTGAACTTGAATTGATCGACTTTGGTGTGGACGAAGTGGAGCAGGACGAAGAGACTGGCGAAATCATCATATACGGAGCGTTTGAGTCTAACTCTAAGATTCAGGCTTATCTTGAAGAGAGAAACATCGAAATAAAGGACGTGGAATTCCTTTATGCTCCTAACGATTACAAGGAAATCACAGAAGAGCAGAAGGAGTTGTTCTACAAGATGATGGACAAGATGGAAGAGGATGATGATGTTCAGAATGTTTTCCACAACATGAAGGAGGATTGATTTTAGATAAAATCTAAATCTAAGAACAGGCGGTTTCTTATTGGAAGCCGCTTTTTTTGTGCCGTCTTTGCGCATCGTGTTAGCGGTGGGGCATAAAAAGAAAAAAAGACCCGAGCCTCCCTCAGATCTTAAATTCTATTTCAAAAACAGCTTAGTTAGGTTTTTTAATCTATTATTTATTATCGAAACAGTTTTTCTAATTTTACAAGAGAACGCCTTAAAGCGTCACGCCTTTTTCGTTCCCCTTACATTCCAAAGATATGACATATTTGCAGAAAAAAAAACTACTAATATACGTAGTTTTGAATATGTTTATTGTGTTGATAATTAGTGCTTTGTGTTATTTTTGGGTGTTTTGTATTTTATAATTTTGGGGTAAAATCCCATTTGTGGTTTAAAATTAGCACGATTAAAGCAAAAGGGTTGACGTAAATCAACCCTTTTGTAATCATTTTGCGATAAGTCAAAAAAATACGGAATATTTATGCGATTATAGCGGAATATTATGCAACAGAAACGTAAAATCCCGCCTTTCGGATTTTTTCCGCGATACCTTCCATCTCCTCTTTTTCAATCTTTTGTAAAGTTTGCACAGGCGTGTCTCTGTCTATTGAGTATATCATAACTTGTTTTGGATTGATAGCCTTTAGAGCGTCTATCAAAGCCCCGACCTCCGTGTCTGTCGTGTTGTCTATTTCAGTGCCGTTTACAGAGCCTTTCAGGAACATAGTCTGAACGATAAGGTTTCCGCCGAACTGCTTCAGCAACTCGATTGTGTTTTTTACAGAGAAGCTTTTCTGGTTTGGAGCGTCCATCAATTTTACCGTTTCGTCTATGGCGGAGTCCAGTTTCAGAATGTTGTTGTCCACACGTTTTAGAGCGTCAACAACTGGCTGTTTGTGCAGCATTGTAGAGTTAGACAGTACGCTAATTTTTGCATTAGGGAAAAACTCGTCACGTTTAAGTATCGTGAAATCTACAATTTCAGGGAAATCCGGATGGATTGTCGGCTCTCCGTTTCCTGCAAAAGTGAACACGTCTGGCGTTATGCCTTCGGATTTGAGCTCTTCGAGCTTTTTCTGCAGCGAGTCTTTGTATTCCGTGACAGTCGGAATCTTGCCGGACTTGCCTTTTTCAGAGAATCCGCATTCGCAGTATATGCAGTCGAATGTGCATAGTTTATAGTCTTTTGGCAGTAAGTTGATGCCTAAAGAGACGCCCAAGCGTCGGCTTTTGATTGGCCCGAAGACAATATCGTCAAAAAGGAATGTTGACATAATTAGAAATTTTAAATATTGATGGAATTTAAGCCTTTCGGTCTAAAATTTTTGAAATTTCGAAAACTATATGTTGCAGCACATTGACGGATACGCTGTTACCAAACTGTTTATACGCCTGATTTGTTTTTGGGTGAGGCTTAAACTCGTCCGGGAACCCCTGAACTCTGGCGCACTCGCGAGGAGAGAGTTTCCTTACCTTATTGTTAATTTTGTACATTCCGGTCTTGGCTCCGGCTCCGCCTCCGTATGCCGACAAAGTCACAGCGTGCCCGAGCGGATGATAAATGCGTTCGCCCTGTCCGCCTTTGTTCAAATACCCGATCTGAATTGGTCTGTTAGGAATCAAAATCTTGCCGTTTTCATCTTTCTCCGGCACGTACTCTTTATAGAAGACAATGTCGTTCCGCTCGATGACTTTGGCGTTTTCAGGCTTGTCTTCCAGAATGTCTGACAGTGACGATTTTTTGTCGCCAACAGGGAATTTAAAGTCAAACCTGTTTTCTATATCATTTCTGAAACATACAAAATATAGTCTTTCCCTATGTTGAGGCAGCCCGAAGTCGCTTGTGTCCAGAACTTTAGTGAACACGTCGTAACCAAGGCCTTCAAGTATGGATTTTATAGTCCCGAAAGTCTTTCCGCCGTCGTGCGTCATCAAATTTTTCACATTTTCAAGAAACAGCACTTTAGGCTTATGAAGCGCGGCAATTCTGGCGATGTCAAAGAAAAGCGTTCCTCTTGCGTCTTCAAACCCTCTGCGTTTGCCGGATATAGAAAAGGCCTGGCAGGGAAATCCGCCGCAGATTATGTCGTGAGCCGGAATCTCCTTTTCGTCAACTTTAGTGATGTCTCCGGCAGGCGTCATTGCAAAGTTCTGGGCGTAAGTGTATTGAGCGGCCTCGTCCCACTCCGAAGCGAACACGCACTCCGCCCCGAAAGAGGACAGAGCGTAATGAAATCCTCCAATGCCGGCGAAAAGGTCTATGAACTTATATTTGAGTAAAAATTTCTCCTTAACCTCTATCATCTCAAATTATCTTTTAGCCAAGTCGTCGTACAAAGACTGCAGGAAGGCTTTCCCCTTTTCCGTCAGTGCCGGGTCGTCTTCCACTAGAGGCATATTTCCGCCGCAGTCATATACAGAAGAGCCGTTTGGAGTGATGAACCCAAAGCCGTCGTTAAAGGCGTAGAACGCAAATTCGTTGTATTTGTTTCCGAAGATGTTTTTGCTGAACTTAAATTCAGAAGCGTCGAGGCCGATCTGAGACAGCAGCGTGTTTGCAAGGTCAATCTGAGACGCGTATTTGTCAACAACCATAGGCCCTTTTATAGCGCCTCCGGTCCATATCATAGGTATGCGGAATCTCCACAAGTCTTCGTTAGCTGTAGCCTTAAAGAAGCGTGCGGTATGGTCCGGAAGCAGAACAACAACGGTATTGTCCCAGTCCGGAGACTCTTTAAGTTTATCGATGAACACGCCTAAGCAGCTATCTGTGTATGCGACAGAGTTCAAGTAAGGGTCATCAAGTCGTTTCATCGGCACGTCAAACGGCTCGTGGCTGTTCAGAGTGAGAATCATTTTAAAATAAGGCTTTTGCGTCTCGCTCGTGATTTCAGACAAAGCCTTGTCGAACACATGATGGTCGTAAGCCCCCCATTTGGTCGATAGTTGTTCGGAAGAGAAGTCCTTGTCCGAAACACGTTTCTCGAAACCTGCATTCAGCAAGTAAGAGCGCATATTCGTGAAGTTTTCGTCGCCGCCGTAAAAGAACTCAAGGTCATAGCCGTTCTTTTTGAATGCTGCTGACAGAGCCGGTACATTTTGCGTTTTTGAAGGGTATTTCATGAGAGATGTTGTAGGCTGGCCGGGATATGCGCTCAGGATAGCCACGATACCTCTGTCTGTTCGGAAACTGTTCGCGAAAAAGTTGCTGAACAGAACCCCCTCTGATGCTATTTTATTCAGATTAGGCGTTACGCCAGGCTCTCCGCCAACCGCCTCGCACACTCTCGCTCCGAAACTTTCCAAGACAACAAGTATCACATTCGGCCTTGTCGCTCCGTCTTTTAGAACGGAAACCAAGGTAGAGTCGGACGGTTGCTGAGACAGTTTGTCGAAAATCATTGCAGCCTTCTCATCGTCCATAAAACGATACTGCTCCTCAAAGTTCTCGTTCTTGGTTAGCGAGTATATGAAGTTCCACTGCGGATTGATTGCCGCATGATTAAGGAATGTCTCTTTGCTGAAATAGACGCGGCCAGCGTTCATCGTAGAGACACCTAAACCGCCCCTTATGCCCAGTATCGTAAGCGCAAGCATAAAGAGCAGAGGCAACGCCGCAACAGGGCTTTTCTGCTCAAACTTGAACAACTTAGAGTGTGATTTTTTGAAGATGAAGCATAGGGCGGAGATATAAATCGCCATTAGCGCGAAAGCTCCTGCGAACATGCCGAAAGTGACGCTTGCCGCCGCATTTTTAGGCGATTGCAGATAGAACAGAGGAGTCACGTCCAGACGGAATCCCCAGAATGTGTAGAGGAAAAGATCTGCCACACAAATTATAGAAGATATGACAATCAGTGTAATTGTGAAATATCTTAAAAATTTGTCGAGCCATCTGTTTTTGTCAAAAAAAGATGATATTAAGATTAGAACGCAAGGCAGCACGGAGAAATAACCTACGGCCGACAAGTCCATGCAGAAGCCGTTGCAGACAACCTTAAACCACTCGGCGAGAGAGAATTTAGAAGACTCTTCCCAATGGAAAATTAAAAACAAAGGCTTCTGCAGCAAAAAGATTGCAAGCCAAAAAATGTAATAAAAGGCGTAATATAAAACTCTCTCTTTCATTTCGAACGTTTTTCTCTAATTTCTTGAACAATAAGCAAAGCCTCGTCTCGCAGCTGTTCGGGCAGTTCTATGTTTCTAAGCTGCAAGCTTTTGAGCCATCCGACAACGTCAGTTTCCCTCATAGTGTAAAAAACTTTGCAGAACTCCTCTATGTCTGTCTCGCTATACTCTTCGGACTTCATTCCTGCAAATTGGTCAAGCTCCTCGTCGTCATAATATTCAAACTTGTTTTGAGTATTTAGCAGGCTGTCTTTCTCGCACACTTCATGAGCCCCGCAGCAGCCGGAGTCGTCCGTAGGGACTTCGTTCTGGGCGGCGGGTGATTCATCTTTCTCGGTTGCTTTTTTCAACAAGACGAAAACGGCAATGAGCGATAGGAATATAGCTATTAAGAATATCATATTATAAGAAATCTACAGTTTTAATTAGTTGCATGCTGTTAGAGCCTTTGATGAGGATTGTGGAGCCGGCTATAGGATTTCCCTTGATGAAATCTGTCAGTTCGGCTACGTTTTCGTAGGTCTTCATTCCGCTTGCCGCAACTTTTTTGAACTCTGAGCCTACAAGATGTATCTCCTTGAAGTTGTAAGAACAAAGTAGCTTGACAATAGCCTCGTGCTCATTCTGGCTGTCGTTGCCAAGTTCTCTCATGTCGCCAAGAATGACGCATTTGTTTTCTGCGCTGATGTTTATGAAATTCATCAAAGATGCACGCATGCTTGTTGGGTTGGCGTTGTAAGCGTCGATTATAAGCGAGTTCTTCTCTGTCTTTTTAAGTTGGGAGCGGTTGTTTGTAGGCACATAGTTTTCAAGAGCCGAAGCAATCTCTGTGCCTGGCACGTCAAAATATTTGCCTATCGTTATAGCCGCAAGGACATTTTCAAAATTATAGCTGCCGATAAGATTGGTCTGAATCGTGCAGTTGTTGTATTTGATAGAAAGGAAAGGCGAAGCGTCTTTAACTTCGGCAGAAGCAAAGTTGCCATTCCCCTCTTTGCCGTATTTTACCTGTTCGATGCCGTTGGCGATATTTGTTAGAATTTCGTTGTCCGAGTTTACGAACGCGACCCTGTTATTGGCGCGCAAGAAGTCATACAATTCGCCTTTAGTTTTGATGACACCCTCGAAGGAGCCGAAGCCTTCGAGGTGGGCTTTACCTATATTTGTAATGATTCCGAAGTCGGGTAGAGCGATGTTTACCAGAGTCTCTATTTCGCCAGGGTGGTTGGCTCCCATCTCAATAACGGCAATGTCATGATCTTTCTTCAGCCCCAAAAGAGTAATGGGCACGCCTATGTGGTTGTTCAGGTTTCCTTGAGTGAACAGCACATTGTATTTGCGGGATAGAACGGCGGCGATAAGCTCTTTTGTAGTAGTTTTGCCGTTTGTTCCTGTTATGCCTATTATTTTAGTTCCGATTCGTTTGCGGTGTTCGCGAGCCAAAGCCTGCAACGCTATGAGGCAGTCGTCAACTAAGAAGATGTTTTTGCCGTCGGCAAATTCGGGTTCGTCAACCAAAGCGAACTTGCAGCCTTTGCTTAGCGCTTCGGATGCGAACTTGTTTCCGTTGAAAGAGGCGCCCTTCAGAGCTATGAAGAGCGAGCCTTCTGGGCAATTGCGGCTGTCGGTCGTCACGCAAGAGCATTTGGCAAATATGTCATAAATAAAATTGATGTCCATTGTTGGCTTTTTTTTGAAAGAAAAATTCTGCTGCAAATTTAACATTATAAAAAATAAAAAAGCCCTCAAACGAGGGCTTTTTGAATATAAAGACTCAAAATTATTATCTGTCTTCGTCTTCAGGACCTACCTTGCTCATCGCGCAACGGAAACCGATATCGCTACGAGACTTAGACTGTTCAAGGTAACGTCTCTGACCTGGGTTCAACCAGTAAGAACGGTCTTTCCAAGAACCACCCTTATAAACACGAGTAGTATTAGTAACCTTAGAAGCAAGAAGGCTTGCAGCGTCAGTTTCAGGGTCTGGGTCGTACAACTTCTTAGTTGCAGCGTCTGGATCCATAGCCACTTTCCAAGCAGAAGCTCTCTGAGCGTCCAATGTACTTGCAGCGTCACCGTCCTTGTAGTTACGAACATCGAGAGTTACGTAAGTCTTAAGGTCGCTTTCCTTAGACACAGGGTAGCCGTAGATAACACGACCAAGAGTGTCAATCTTAGGAGATTTAACGTTTTTGCCTTCGCTGTCAACAGTCAAAGAAGAGTCAATCATAGCAACCTTGTACTCGTTACCACGGAAAGGATTGTATTCCTGAACATCTTCGCTAGAAAGAGCACGATAAACATCAAGCACCCATTCGTTAACGTTTCCAGCCATATTGTACAAGCCGAATTCGTTAGGGAAGAACGCATCTACAGGAGCAGTGATAGTAGCTTTATCGTTCAAAGCACCACCCATACCCATCATGTCACCTCGACCACGAACATAGTTGGCGTTCATTTCACCTCTGTGTTTCTTTTCAGGGTTTCTCATCTGGTGACCATACCAAGGATAAATCTTCTTTTCCTTGTAGTTTTCTTCGCCTTCGATAGCCTTAGTGCCATAAGCAGCGTATTCCCATTCAGCTTCGGTTGGGAGACGATACTTAGGAAGCAATATACCGTCAGACATAGTAGTCTTTCTTGCATTGCCATAAACGTCTTTCACAGGCTTCTTGCCTTCTGTTGGCTTGTAGTCAGACTTTGTCAAGTACTTGTCAGTGTTGAACACCTGATTGTTTCTGATGTCGTCAACGTCTGTGTTACCTTTAAGAGCCTGGAAGTCAGGGAACTGAATAGCACCTTCTTCAACCATTCTCAACTCGTTAACACGGTCAGAACGCCACAAACAGTAGTCAACAGCTTGTTCCCAGCTAACACCAACCACTGGATAGTAGTTGTAAGCCACGTGAGAGAAGTAATATTCCAAATAAGGCTCGTTGTAAGCCATCTCTTCACGCCAAACTAGAGTGTCAGGGCGTGCTTTTTCTATAAGTTCCGGAGTGTTGTGGAACACGTTGCCCATCCAGTGCAAATATTCCCTCCAGTTCACATTGCTCACTTCATATTTGTCCATATAGAATGAACTAACAGTGACGCGTCTTGGAATGTTGTTCCAATCACCAATTATATCTTCAATCACACGCCCCATGGTGAAAGTACCACCTTGAATGAAAACCATTCCCGGAGGAGTGTCTTGCTGATATCCTGTTACAACCTGGTAACCGCCATTAGTCTTGTCGTTATACTTCCAGCCTGTAACGTTAGATTCCTTTGAGTCCTTCAAAGAGTCACCTCCGCCGCACGATACCAAAGCACCGAGAAGCAAAAGCATCATTGCCGGTCTAAAAAGCTTTAAGTGTTTCATAGTACCAATTATGAATATAAGATGATTATTTACTTTTTTTATTAATTAATAACTTTAATTGTTAAACTTTATTGCGCCACTTTCGAGAGAAATATAACGGTGAATAGAAATATTTCCCTCTAAGAAGCGAACAAAGATATATATTTTCTATTTTTGTAGAAATTTTTTTCGCGATAATTTTCAATTTTTTTGAAAAAAAGTTAAAAAATGGCAGGAAAAGCTTTAAATATAGGCGGTAAATTGATGGATTTGTCAATTCCGAGAGTGATGGGGATAATGAATGTGACCGACGATTCTTTTTATGCGAAGAGCCGTTTCGCTTCTAAAGACAGCATCCTCTTTCGCGCGCGGCAGATAATGGAAGAGGGCGGCTCTTTTGTGGACATCGGAGGGTGTTCCACTCGTCCCGGAGCCGAGCTTGTGCCGGAGGAGGTCGAGACAGAGCGTGTGGCGTTTGCCGTGGAGTGTGTGAGGAGGGAGTTTCCGGAGCTTCCGGTGTCGGTGGATACATTCCGAGCAAAGGTGGCGGAGGTTGCCGTGAGGGAGTGCGGCGCGTCTGTCGTGAATGATGTCTCTGGCGGAGAACTTGATGATAAGATGATAAGCACTGTGGCGAGGCTCGGTGTGCCTTATGTGCTGATGCATTGCGGCAAAAATCCGGATAATATGCATAAATTAAACTCTTACGATGATTTTTTAAGAGATATTTTTTTGTATTTTTCGGAGAAATTGCAAAATTTGCATCTGCAAGGCGTCAAGGATGTGCTGATAGACCCCGGCTTTGGATTTGGAAAGACGATGGAACAGAATTACGAATTGTTAGGCAGCCTTCCTCTTTTTGAGTCTTTGGACTGTCCGGTTTTGGCGGGTGTGTCGAGAAAGAGAATGGTCTGGCAGCTGCTCGGGTCTTCGCCGGACGAGGCGCTTAACGGGACAACGGCGCTTAACGTCCTCGCTCTTGTGAATGGTGCAGACATATTAAGGGTGCATGATGTGCGCGCGGCGGCAGAGGCTGTGAAGATTGTGGAAATGTACAGAAAGTGCAAGTGATACCTTAATTATATATAGAGAAGAATTATATGGGATTTGATTTTCGTCTGGTTGATGCGATTGATATTGTCCTTGTGGCATATCTTTTGTATAAGATATATAAGATGCTTAACGGAACGACGGCGATTCGTGTGTTCCTTGGCATATTGACGTTTGTTGTGGCGTGGCTTGTCGTGAGCTTTATCATTCAAATGCCGCTGCTTGGGGCAATCATGAACCAAATTGTGAACGTGGGAGTCATTGCGCTAATAGTCCTGTTTCAGGAAGAGATACGGCAGTTCCTCACGATGCTCGGCTCGCGTAACAACATTGTGATGCGCACGTTCGGGGCAATCTTTTCGCAGCAGAAGAAAGAGATTGTGGACAGTGAGATTATGCAGATAGTCATCGCCTGCAAAAATATGGCGAAGGAGAAGGTGGGAGCGCTCATAGTTATACAAAGAGAGGTTGAGCTGCAGAATATAGCGATAACGGGGGATACTATCAACGCAGATATTAATTCGAGGCTTATCGAGAATATTTTTTTCAAAAATTCGCCGCTGCACGATGGCGCCATGATTATCTCTAACAAAAAGATTACGGCGGTTGGCTGCATATTGCCGGTAACTCATAGTCTTGATGTTCCTAAGTCTCTTGGCTTGCGTCATAGGGCAGGACTTGGCATATCGGAAAAGACAGACGCTCAGGCCATTATAGTTTCGGAGGAGACAGGGCGTATATCGTTGGCAGAAAAAGGTCAGTTCAGACTGAACCTTACTCCGGAGGATTTGGAGGTTATTCTGTCTAAATCGTTAAATGTAGGGAAATGATCAGTGTAAAGAATATAAACAAGAGTTTCGGGCCGTTGCAGGTGCTGAAGGACGTTAGCTTGGAGATAAGGCGCGGCGAGGTGGTGTCTATTGTTGGGGCGAGCGGGGCTGGAAAAACAACTCTGCTGCAGATTATCGGCACGTTGAGCAGTCCGGACAGCGGCTCTGTTCATATCAGCGGGCATTCGTTGTTTGATATGAAGGAGGAGGAACTTGCAAGGTTCAGAAATCAGCGTATCGGATTTGTGTTCCAATTTCATCAGCTGTTGCCGGAGTTTACGGCGCTGGAAAATGTGATGATTCCGGCTCTTATTGCAAAGCGGGACAAGGAGGAGGCTAAGAGCAAGGCTGTGGAGCTGCTCTCTTTTCTCGGCGTGGCAGAAAGGGCGGAGCATAAGCCGAGCGAGTTGTCGGGCGGAGAAAAGCAGAGGGTGGCGGTGGCGCGCGCTTTGATAAACGACCCGGACGTGATTCTTGCCGACGAGCCTTCGGGCAGCCTCGATTCGAAGAATAAGGAGGAGTTGCACAAACTGTTCTTTGACCTTCGTGACAAGTTCGGGCAGACGTTGGTTATCGTGACGCATGACAGCGAACTGGCGGCTATTTCGGACCGAGTGATTAGTATGCAGGACGGGAAAATTATTGTTAACTAAAAATATTGTTATGAAACTACTGAAAAAAATTGGAAAAGTGTTTTTCTCTTTGGGAGTTGCGGCAACTGTCGTGTCTTGTTCTGAAGATGAGGTCAAAAGTTTTTTTAATGACGAAGACAATACAGTGAAGGCGTTGAAAGAGGCTCTCACAATCGGAGCTCAAAACTCGTCTGAAGCTTTGGGCAAAGAGGGTGGCTATCTGGAAGATGCGGCTGTGAAAATTTTGCTTCCGGAAGAGGCTCAGACTACCTTTAAGGCAGTTAAGGCTATTACGGGCAATGCTGCTGTTCAGAAATTATTTTCGGCTTTGGATGTTGATTTGGATCCAGACTTGGAATCTACATTGGTGACGGCATTTAATCGCGCTGCAGAAGATGCGGCTCCGCAGGCTGCTGGTGTTTTTGCCACGGCTATTACGAATATGACTTTGGACGACGGTAAGGCGATCTTGTTTAGCAGCTCTAATGATGCGGCAACTAATTATCTGAAAACCAATACTTATTCAGGTTTGGAAACTGCATTTTCTCCTATTATAGAAGAGTCTATGGACAATGTTTCTGTTGCCGGACTTACTGCTACAGAGGCTTGGGCTAAATTTGCTCAGATGAATAATAAACTTGCTGAGTTTAAGGCTGATAACGCGTCGGTTTTGAAATTGGCGTCAGCTTTATTGGATGACTCTGACATGGACGCTATCAACTCTATTCAGACGGTGAACACAAGTCTTGGCGGATATGTTACAGACAGAGCGCTGGACGGGCTGTTCAAGAAGGTTGCGGTAGAAGAGGAGAAGATTCGTACGGATGCAAGCGCTCGTGTTACAGACTTGCTGAAAGATGTCTTCGGACAGTTGGACTAATGTCCTAATATGTAGTGTTTTAAGATGTCTGTTTTTGCGATTTTGCGTTCTTGGTTAGATGATTTTGCGTCGTTGTTCTTTCCTCGTCTCTGCGTTTGTTGCGGGGGCGGAATGAACAAGGCGGAGCGTGATGTGTGCACTGATTGTCTGTGTTCTCTGCCGCGCACAAGGATGCACGAGATTGAGGCTAACCTTGTGGAAGTGAGGTTTTTCGGGCGCGTTGACGTCTCTTTGGCTACGTCGTTCCTTTTTTTTGAGAAGGACACGGTTGTGCAGAAACTTCTTCATGAGATAAAGTACCATGACAATCCGCAGCTTGCGGTGCGGTTGGGGCTTATGTTCGGCACGGAGCTTAAAGGCGGAAGGTTTGAGTCTGTTGACGTGATTGTGCCGGTCCCCCTGCATGAGAAGAGACTTAAGGAGCGAGGTTATAACCAGAGCGAGCGGATTGCAAACGGAATCGCAAAAGCGTTAGGGAAACCGGTGGCGTTGAATGTCTTGGCTCGCACGAAAGGAAATGAAACGCAGACTAAGAAGGGTGCGTATGAAAGGTGGGAGAATGTGCGTGGCATCTTTTCGCTGATGGATGCAGAGCTTGTTAAAGGCAAGCATGTGCTGCTTGTGGACGATGTGCTGACTACCGGCGCCACGATAGAGGCTTGCGTGGAGGCTCTGGCTTCTGCAGAGGCGTCTGTGAGTGTGGCTACGATAGCGACTGTGCAGTAGTTTGAAGGAATTTGTTTAATTTAAATTTATAAAAGTGATGAAGGAAAAATTTTTGGCGTTTTTAATGATGCTCTCGTTGCCGTTGGGCTTTGTGTCTTGCAGTGATGACGATGACAATGACGGCGGTGGCAAAGAGGTTTATGCAGAAGGCGTGAGCGACGGAGAAGATTTTGCCGAAGCTTATGAAGCTTACAAGGGAGCAGAAGAGTCTCTTGATAAGATTACGGCTGGGCTTAACTTGTACAAGGAGTACGAAGAGTACAAGAACAATAAAGCCGATGAAGATTATAAGAAAGGCTTCCTTGAGGGAGTGAGCGGCGCTTCTCAGAACGAGAAGGTGCAGGACGCAAAGGAGGTATTGGAAAAATTTGATGGTGTTGATTTCTCTAATCTGTCTTGGACTGATATAGGCGAAAAGGTAGTTGAACTTTTGAAATAAAAAATCATAAAAACAGAAAGAGCCGGTTTGGAATTATTCCAGACCGGCTCTTCGATTATAGTAAAATGAAGAGTTGTTTTTATAACCGTCCATGCTTTCAGTCCTTATAAACCGCAGGAGCATGGACGGTTTCTTTTTATAATGCAAAATAAGTTATCGTCATTTTACGCAAAGACGTTTCACGTAAGAATTGCCATCTTCTGTAATAATCTTCACAATGTAAGTTCCAGCAGGAAGAGAGAAGTTTATAACTTTTTCATCTGCAGTGCGAGATACGACCTGACCAGTAATGTTGACAATTTCTACACTTGCCACGTTTTCCTCGCTTGTAATTACAAAGTGCTCTTTAGCCGGATTAGGAGTGATGAAGACGCCTTGTTCCTTAAATGTTTCAGCAACAGATGTCGAAAGATTACCCTCTTCATCATAGAACTTGATGTAGTCCAAGTTGTTGTAGTCGCTTGCAAAAGCCACCTTCAAGATATGTTCTCCAGCAGGGAGTGTTACAGAACCTTCGAGCTTAACATAAGTGTCCCAGTCTTCGTTGCCGGCACCAGCACCAGACAGCGAGCCTACTTTCTTGTCATCTATAAGAAGGTCAATTTCGATGTCAGTGTTACCGTTTGCAGCGTAAGCTTCAACATCATAAGTTCCGGCTTTGTCAACCTTAACGGTATAAGTCAGCCATTCGCTTGAAGTCGTGTAGCCTACGGCATAGCCGTCATTAGCTTTAACAATATCGACACCATCTTCGCGGTATTCGCCGCCTTCATTTTTGCTGTCGCTATCTTTGTAACCGAAACCGTTACCACCCTTGTCGTAGTTTTCAGCCTCTACAGTGCCAGGGATTG
>JAGBRL010000005.1 GCA_017632345.1 Paludibacteraceae bacterium | reverse complement strand
TTGGAATGGAGAGGGCAGAACGGACGGTCGCAAGTACGCCACAGAGTCTATCAGAAAAGTTGGTTTTGAATCTGCTTACCTCTTGGCGGACTACAGAAATATGTATTATCAGCAACGGTTTCAGGCTACGGAAAACGATTGGTCGCCAACCGTAGAAGAGATTTTTAGCAACGCCGGACTTGCAGAGGATAAATTGCGTTTCTGGGTCGAAAAATTAAATCTTAAGCCGCTTTTCCACAAGCATATCATAATGCTTTCGTCGGGAGAATTGCGACGATTTTTAATCGCGTCTGTATTGATGCAGGAGCCGGATCTGATTATTTTTGACAATCCTTTTATCGGTTTAGACAAGGAGACTTGCGCGCAGCTTAACAGCTTTTTCAACGAGTTGGGCAAGTTTCAGCAGATGGTGTTTTTAGTGCCAGCATTGAACGAAATTCCGGAGGTTGTCACAAATATTTTGCCGGTCAAGGCTCTGAATTATGAAAAACCAATGCTGAAGTCCGATTTTTTAGCTGCGAAAGATGTTCAAGAACATATTTTTGAAACACAAGAAGTTAGCGATTGCGAATTACCATTGTCGGAAAAGAAAGCAATCCCATTCGAAATAGTGGCGGACCTCAAGGACGTAAATATAGCTTATCCAGACAGAGTTTTGTTTAAAGATCTGAATTGGACAATAAAAAAAGGAGAGAAGTGGGCGCTGCTTGGTAAGAATGGTTCGGGCAAATCTTCGTTGCTAAGTTTGCTTGCAGCAGACAATCCGAAGGCCTATTCTCAAAACATAACTTTGTTTGACCGTAGAAGGGGGACCGGAGAGAGCATTTGGGATATAAAACGTCCGATAGGCTATATCTCGTCAGAAATGCATCTCTATTTTTTAGAAAATCAGGATTGCCTTAAGATTGTCAGTTCAGGCTTTTTCGACACAGTAGGGCTGTTCAGAAAATGCGAAGAGTGGCAGTGCGAAATAGCTCTTCAGTGGATGCGGCATCTTGGAATAGAGCATCTTGCCGGACGTTCGTTCCTTAAGGTTTCTGGCGGAGAGCAGAGGCTTGTCCTGCTGGCCAGAACAATGGTGAAAAACCCGGACTTGCTGATACTTGACGAGCCGCTGCACGGTTTGGACTGGCAAAATAAGCAGAGGGCAAGACGGCTGATTGAACTGTTTTGCAAACAGCCCGAAAAAACTATGATTTATGTGACGCACAGGAGGGAGGAGATTCCGTCGTGTGTTGACAAATTCCTTGAACTTCAAAAGTTAGAGTGATGGATAGTTTGAAAGAAAGGCTGAGAGAACTTGCTGATTATTACGAAGTTGATGGTTTTATCAAAGACGATCCGGTTCAGTTTCCTCACAGATACACGGAGAAGAAAGATGTTGAAATCAGCGCGTTTGTCACATCTTGGATTTCTTACGGCAATCGCAAGGCTATAATTTCAAAAGCAAACTTTTTGGATGCTAAATTTTCAGGTTCTCCATATAAGTTTCTGAAAAATAGAGAGTTTGAAGTCTGGCAGGGAAGCAGAGAGTCTTTTTATCGTTTTTACAAATATGCAGATTTGTATGACCTGTTTGAGGCTCTGCATAAAATTTATTTAGAAAACAGAGACATGGAAGAGGCCGTGTTGCGGGTTGCTGGCGACAGTCTGGTGTCTAAGGTTCAGGCTCTATTTGCGGGTGTGAAGGGAGTGCCGTCTGTGTCTGGCGATTCTGCATGCAAGCGAATCTCTATGTTTTTGAGATGGATGGTGCGTAAAAATAGCCCGGTAGATTTGGGGCTGTGGAGCAGTTTCGGTTCTGAAGAGCTTGTGATTCCGTTGGATACTCATGTGTGGCAGCAGGCGGTAAAGCTTGGCATAACAAGCCGAAAAGCTCAGAACATGCAGACCGCGCGTGAGATAACAGACTTTTTTAGACCAATATTTGGAGATGACCCTGCGAGAGGCGATTTCGCATTGTTCGGGTTTGGAGTAAATTCAAAGTAGAATTTGCGCATTTGTTTTTATTTTCTTTGCAGATGCGCATATTTTTTATAAATTGCGCATTTGAAAATAACTTATTTAAGAATATGATAAGAAGAATATTGGCTATATTAGGTCGCATCTGGATGGTGGTTAGTTTATTAGTGGCTGCCGTTGTTGTAGGTTTAGTAGTATGGATTTCAGCTAAAAACGAAGATAATCCAAGCTCTGAGATTGCTGTGGAGCGTTCGCATGTGGAGAGTTTCACTACTGGTCAAATATCAAGAAAATCTTCGGTTTATGTGCTTTTGGACGAGGTTGACGGGTCTAAGTTAAATATGGACCTGAACGAAATAGCCTCTATATCGCCGTCGGTTGACGGGTCGTTTTCTTTCGCAGACAAAAACACTATCGTGTTTAAGCCAAAGACCGAAATGGCTTGTGACACCAAGTATGAGGTCAAAATTGACTTGTCAGAAATATATGACGATGATTCGGAGGTGTTTACATTTTCTTTTAAAACGTTGCCTTTCGGGCTGGATGCGGAGCTGAGTTCGTTTAGCGTGAAGGAGAACGGCGCGTATGAATACGAAATTTTGCTGCACACGTTAGATAGCGAGTCGCTGGACCTTTTGAAGTCTGTTGTGAAGGTGGAGCAGATGCCGAACCAAACGTTGGAATGGTCTTCTGAAGGTGCCAAGATGCATCTTCTGAAGATTGTTGTGAAGCCTGACAAAGAGGACGAGATGGATATATCGACTGTTGCAAATTCAGATATGAATCTGGATGAAAAAGTATTGTTTTCTGTCAAAATTCCTAACCCTAACACGTTGAGTTTGGTCAAAGTAGAGTATCTAGGCGAGCAGTCTAAGTGCATTGAGGTGACGTTCAATAAAAATCTGGATCCAAAACAGTCTTTGAAAGGGCTTGTTTTCATAGAAGAGGAAAAGGACGGCAACGTAAAGTCTCCTTTCGTGTCGAAAAACAAAATAAAGCTTTATCTGTCTAAAAACCTCAACGGAGTTGTCTCGGTGTTCTTGTCGAAAGACATCAAGAGCGAAGATGGCAGCATCTTGGGTGAGTCTAGGGTTGAGAATGTTGAGATAACGTTGAACAAGCCGGACATTCAGTTTTTGGGCGACGGTGTGATATATCCTAAGTCTGGCAAAGTGTTAGTGCCGTTCCGCTCAGTTGGTTTCAGAGGCGTCAAGGTGCGTGTCTTCAAGATTTACAGCAACAACGTGCAGAATGTGATCATGGGCCAAAATGAAGATTTGGTTTATGTGGGCAGGCCGGAGGTTGTCACGACATTCTACATGGAAGGGTCGGAAAATGATTTGAAGAGTTGGCGTAACTATGTGATAGACCTCACGGATATGTGCGAGCTGAACCCCGGTTGCATGTATAGGGTCGAACTGTTCTCAGATTTCAGGCTGACGGCTTGGTCCGGCGCTTCTGTGCCGAATGTTGACAGGCAGGAGATGGAGCGCGAAGACAATCTGCTTTTGGCTAAACTTAATGACGAGTTTAACAGCGGATGGTATTACATGAACGACATTGATTATTGTTATGTTGAAGATTATGATTACAGAGACAGGGAGGATCCGAGCAAGCCGTCTTATTATCGTTACAGAAGTGTGGGGCGCAACATATTGGCTTCCAATATCGGACTTGTGGCCTATGCCCCTTCTGCTGAAAAACTTACTGTGATAGCTACAGATATTATGACCGCAAAAGCTATGTCTGACGTGAAAATAGAGGTTTATAACAGACAGAAGCATCTTATAGCGGACGGAAATACTGATTCTGACGGTCGTGTTGATTTTATTGTCGATTCTAAAGAGGGGCTGCCGGACTATGTGATTGCTCGTATAGGGAACGATTTGAATGTTGTCAGCGTGAAACGTGGCAGCGAACTCTCCACCAGCACGTTCAATGTCTCTGGAGAGGTCATTCAGAAAGGGCTTAAAGGATATATATACGGCGAGAGAGGTGTGTGGCGTCCAGGGGATACTCTGTTCCTCTCTTTTATGTTGAATGACAGGGAAAACAAACTTCCGGAGAACCATCCGGTGACTATGGAACTGTCCAATCCTTTGGGGCAAATGTATAAGAGGAAGACGTTGAACAAGGGCGTTTGCGGCCTTTATTCATTCGTGGTACCGACAGAGGCGACTGTGCCAACGGGTAGCTGGCTGATGAACGTGAGGGTTGGCGGAACTGTGTTCAGCAAGCGTTTGAGAATAGAGACTGTTAAGCCTAACAGGCTGAAGATCGATTTGAATTTGGCGGAGCTGATTGGAAAAGGTAATAATAATTTCAAACTTCATACGGAATGGCTTAACGGAAGCAAGGCGAGAAATTTGAAGTATGACATTGACGTGAAGCTGAACAAGAGCGTCACATCCTTTAAAAATTTGGAGGATTATAAGTTTGATGATATAGAGAAAGAGAGAGCGTTTTCGCAGATGAGTGTTGATGCGGCTAATGGCAGTGTTGATGCGGAAGGTAATGCGGACGTGCATTTTGACATCTCGGCAAACAAGGAGGCTCCGGGTATGTTGCGCTGTGATGTGTCAACAAAGGTTTATGAAGAGAGTGGCGAGTTCAGTTCTGACGTTCAGAGCGTTAAGTATTCTCCTTATTCGAGGTATGTGGGTATTAAGGCTCCTGATTTTGAAAGCAAAGGTTATTTGGACACTGGTAAGGACCATAAGTTTGAAGTGGCGCTTGTTGATGAGTCCGGGGCTCCGGAAAGCGGGACTCTGGACGTGGAGGTTGTGAAGGTGTCGTGGTATTGGTGGTGGAATTGCTACGAAGGTAATCTAGACTATGCGTCATCTGAAAAGGGTAGTGTCGTGAAAACCTTGAAGGTTGCAGTTGGCAGTTCAGGAAGAGGCAGCTTTAACGTGAATCTAAAAGACAGCGACTGGGGTTGCTATCTTGTGCGTGTGAAGGATTCGGAAGGCGATGGTCATTCGGTATCTGCGATGTCTTATTTTGATTGGCCGTATCTGTCGTCGCCGCGTTCGTCGGACAAGAGGGATAACGCCGTTTCGTTGTCAGTCAGCACGGATAAGAAGGAGTATGCTCCTGGTGATGTGGCTAAGGTCATGTTCCCTTCTGTGGACGGAGGTCGTGCGATTGTGTTTGTGTGCAACAGCTCTGGCATATTGGATATGCGGACGATAGACTGCAAAGGCCTGAACACAACTGAAAGCATAGAGGTGACTAAGGAGATGATGCCGAACGCATACGTTGTGGTTACATTGCTTCAGCCTTATGAACATTCTAAAAACGATATGCCTATCCGCCTTTACGGTGTGGTGCCGATAATGGTCTCTTCTAAAGAGAGCAGACTGGAGCCTGAAATCATATCGCAGAACGAGTTCAAGCCGATGACAAAGTGCGAGGTGCGCGTCAAGGAGAAGAACGGACGCAAGATGGCCTACACTTTGGCGATTGTTGACGAGGGACTGCTGGATTTGACACGCTTCAAGACTCCGGACGTTTGGGCTGCCTTCAATGCGAAGGAGGCTTTGGGCTTGCGTATGTGGGACTTGTACGGAAATATTTGCGGAGCGTTCGGAGGCCGCATAAGTCAGCAGTTTAGCGTTGGAGGCGACGAAGGTCTTAACAGAGGCAAAATTGCAAATATAAACAGATTCGCGCCGGTGGTTTACTACAAAGGTCCGTTTGTGCTAGAAGCGGGTGATGAGAATAAACACTTTGTGGATATTCCAAACTATAACGGACGTGTGCGTATCATGGCGGTTGCGACAGATGGAGAGGCTTACGGCTCTTCGGACAAGTCGGTTATGGTGCGAAGCTCTGTTATGGTTGTCGGAACTATGCCGCGTCAGATTGGAGCAAGCGAAGAGATGACGGTCGCCGCAACTGTATTTGCAACGGACAAGAGTGTGAAGAACGTGAAAGTGGCATTGAACTGTTCGGACAATTTGGAGGTTGTCGGCTCTAAAGAGAAAACGCTTAGCTTCAGCGAGCCGGCAGACAAAACGGTGCAGTTCAGGGTCAAGGCCAAAGCTAAGGGCGGAAAAGGAAAGGTTCGCATAGCTTGCTCTTCAGGTAGCGAAAAGTCATCTTACGAAACTGATATAGACATAAGGGTCGTGCCTAATCATTTGACAAAGGTGGAATATTTTAAACTGAACGCAGGAGAAAGCAGAAAGTTTGATATGAAGCCTATTGGCACCGAAAATCATAAGTTTAATATAGAGCTGTCTAAGGTCAAGCCGTTGAATTTGTCGCGTAGGGCAAGTGACCTGATTGCTTATCCGCATGGTTGCGCAGAGCAGATAACGTCTCGCGGATTTGCGCAGTTAAATATGATGGACTTTGCAAAACTTACAGAAGCTCAGAGGACGAACGTCAATCTGAATGTCAGCGCTGTAATAAAGAAACTGTCTTCTTATCAGGCTGGTGATGGCGGTATGGCTTACTGGCCGGGCGGCGGTTATGCGAACAGATGGGTCTCTTCGTATGTTCTGATGTTCCTTCATAAGGCAGAGGACAAAGGCTTCTTTGTAGATTCGGAGATGAAGAATCGACTTGTCAGCTATGTGAAGAACTCGGTGAGGTTATGGAAGCCGGGCTGTACTAAGTCAGAGACTTTCGAAGCATCTTACGCTTTGTATGTGTTGGCTTCGGTCAACAAGTCGGAGCAAGGCACTATGAACAGAATGAAGGAGTCTGTGTCTGATTTGTCTGAGACTGCTCGCAACCTGCTCTCTGCAAGTTACGCCTTGGTGGGGCAGCCGCAGGTCGCAAAACAGCTGATGGAAAGTTTGTGCAGCAGCAAGTATAGTAGCCATTGGTGCTCTGATTCGCATTCGGCTCTAATTGCCTATTCTTTGCTTGGCGACGTGAAGGCTGAGTTGTATGCGGAAGAGATAAGAGGGCGTTTGGTGTCCGATTCTTGGATGTCAACAGCCGATGTCGCAATGTCTCTTATCGGCATGGATTTGTATTATCAGAAGAATAAGTCTGCAGATAATATGAAATTCACGGTGTCGGCTAACAATTCGGAGTTTGCTTCGGTTGATTCGGATACGGAGATTTCATGGAACGGAGTTCTTCCTTCCGGTTCGTTCAGTGTGTCTAATAAAGGAAATGGAACGTTGCATCTGGTGACTACATTGGAAGGTGATGTTTTGCAGGGGAATGTGGAAGAGATGAAAAACGGCTTGGCTGTGTCTGTCTATTATCAGATGCAAGGTAAGTCTGTTGGCCTTGACGAAGTCACTCAGGGAGATGTGATCAAGGCAGTGGTGACAGTGGCCAATATCTCAGGGAAAGACCTGAAAAATGTGTCGCTCACACATGTGTTGCCGTCTGGCTTTGAGACGCTGTCTTCAAAGAACGATTCGCGTATAAATTATCAGGATATACGAGACGACAGGGTGTTAAGTTATATAGACGAGCTGGACAAAAACACATCGGCAACTGTGACATTGGAGCTGTCCGCCACTTATTCGGGCAAGTTCTATGTCCCTGCAATAACGGCAGAAGCAATGTATGACAATAAAATGTTCGGCTCGACAAAGAGCGGGTATTGTACGGTTAAATAATTAAAAAGTTAGGGGAGCAAACAAGTATGTCAGGAAATATAGTTAGCCGAAGAGTTTTGCTGAACGCCGGATTGTGGTTCGTGTTGTTCAATGCAGTGCTTATCGTACTTCTGTCCATGAAGTATGTTGTGCAGATTCCGGAGTTGCCGGACGGTTTCAGCAAGGTCTATTTGACGATGTTCGCCATCTCGCATTCCGTTGTGCTTGCGCTGATTCCTTATGTGTTTGTTTTTCTTCCGGTGACAATATTGACGAGATGCAAACGCAAGAGCATGATAGCGGCGGCAGTCTCTTTCACTTTGTATCTGCTTGTGCTGGTGATAGACTCGTACATATTTTCGCTTTATCGTTTCCATATAAACAGTTATGTGATAGAGCAGATTGCAGGGCCGGGCGCCGGACAGGTCTTTGAAATATCGACGGCAATATATGTGCTGGCCGTGGTGCTGGTTGCGGCAATATTTGCGGGCGAATTGTTTTTGTTCAAATTTGCGTGTTTTTTGAAGGAGAGGGCAAGGCTTAATGTTTTGTACACTTGTCTATGTTCAGTCTTTGCTATGTTTATCTTTTGTCAGGCTTCTCATGCGGCCGCGGCGGCAAAGGGTGACCGTAGCATTGTGGGGCTGGACAAATATTTTCCTTTGTGTAAGCCTTGCAACATGAACTCGCTGTTAGTCTCGTTAGGTATTGAGGTGAACGAGTTTGTTGTGGAGAGCAATTTTACGGGTAAAAATTATCAATATCCTAAAACAGAATTGATTACGGAACCAACAGGGAAGAACGTGCTGTTTTTTGTGCTGGATTCGTGGCATTTCCAGACGATGGATAGCATAGTCAGCCCTAACATATATAATTTTTCGAAAAGATGTTCTAAGTTCAACCACCATTGCAGTGGCAGTAACGGAACGAGAACAGGAGTCTTTTCTATGTTTTTCGGGCTTCCGGGTGTTTATTGGAACGACTTTAAAGAGAAAGGTGTCAGTCCTGTTATGATGGACGAGTTTCAGAAGGCTGGATATGATGTGAAGCTTTTCCCTAGCGCGTCTTTGCAGAATCCTCCGCTGGATAAAAATGTGTTCGTTAAATTCGCAGACCAATGTGGTTCTGCTCCTGGCGAAAAAGCTTGGCAAAGAGATGTTAATCTGACAGACAATTTTGTGAAGTTTTTAAGGCAGCGCAAGCAGTCAGGCTCAAAAAAACCGTTCTTCTCTTTCCTTTTTTATGATTCGCTTCACAGCATGATTATGCCGGACGGATATAAAGGTAAGTTTTCGCCTGCATGGGAGTATGCCAAGTACGAGTCTTTAGGCAAAGGTGTGGACCCTACGGAGTTTTTCAATCTGTATAAAAACATGGTCTATTATCTTGACGGCGTGTTTGCTGATGTGCTGAAAGAACTTGAAAGTCAAGGTTTGCTAGATAATACAATTATAGTGATTACGGGAGACCATGGACAAGAGTTTGACGATAATAAGAAGAATTTCTGGGGGCATAACGGAAATTATTCAGACGCTCAGATTCGTGTGCCGATGCTCTATTTCTCAAAGGATAGAGAGCCTGCCGAGTATGATTACTGGACTGCGCACTATGATATTGTACCTACAATCATGGAGGATGTTTTCAAGGTGAAGAACGAAGAGAGCGATTATTCTGTCGGCCACACTCTTTTTGAAGACTCGAAGCGAGACTTTCTTTTGGTGGACAGCTATATTGGTTATGGTATGATTGACGAGCACGGTAATATTACAAATATTTTGTATGGAGGAGAATGTGAGATATTGGACAACAGGCTCAACGAGCGCTACGAACGGTCTTTTGACGAAGCTCTTTATAAAAAGATAAAGGGGCAGATAGAGGCTTTTTATGCGAGCGGCTCTGAGTAAAAAAGGTGAGTGTTTCGAAGTGCAATTATAATATTTCATGTTAAAACAATAAAAAGTAGGAATAAAATTCTGTATAATGAATAAAAAGGTTAACTTTGTGCTTCGGGACTCGGGTAACCTTGTCTTTTGATTGTTTGATGGCAATTTTTTTGTTTCAATTCTGATAAATAGCTGAAATATGGCGGAAAGCAAAGCAAAGAATAAGAAAAAAGGTAAAACGAAGTCAGGTATTTCGTTGGGTTCCAAGTTGCTTGTTGCAGTTTGGGTATTGTTTGTATTGGGTATTGCTGGTGTGGTGTCCATTTTTGTGATGATAAATAACGGCACAATAGGTCATTTGCCGTCTGTAGAGGAGCTGCAGGACCCGAAGGATAAATATGCGTCAGAGATATATTCTGCAGATAATCAAGTGTTAGGACGGTACTTCCAAAGCGGCGAGAATCGTGTTTTTGTGCCTTACAAAGGCATCTCTCCTGATTTGGTAAATGCGTTGATAGCGACGGAAGACATAAGATTCAGGGAACATTCTGGTATTGACGGAAAGTCTTTGCTGCGAGCTATCGTTAAGACGGGCATTTTGCAGCAGAGTGAAGCTGGCGGTGGCAGTACTGTGTCGCAGCAGCTTGCTAAATTGCTGTTTACAGAAGTGGCTAAGGATAAATGGGAACGTGCTCGTCAGAAATTGTCAGAGTGGGTTATCGCTGTGAAGCTGGAGAAATTATATACTAAAGACGAAATCATCTCCATGTACTTCAACAAGTTTGACTTTTTGAACAATGCGGTGGGAATCCAGTCGGCTTCGCATGTTTATTTCAATACAACTCCGGACAAGCTCAAGATGGAGCAGTCGGCGCTTCTTGTGGGTATGCTTAAAAATCCGTCTCGTTTCAATCCGAGACGTTTTCCGGAGCGTTGCAAAGGTCGCCGCGATGTGGTGTTGTCTCAGATGGTTAAGGCTAATTACATTACGCAGCAGCAGGCAGACTCTTTGATGCAGATTCCTGTTACGCTTAATTTCCAGAAGGTTGACCATAAACTTGGTCCGGCTCCTTATTTCAGAGAGTTCCTGCGCACTTATATGAGCGCTGAAAAACCGGACCCGTCTAAGTACAGAGGTTGGCAGCGTCAGGAGTTCTACGAAGACTCGTTGGCTTGGGAGGTTGACCCGCTTTACGGATGGTGCAACAAAAATTTGAAACCGGATGGCACGAAGTACAATTTGTACACAGACGGTCTTAAAATTTACACAACTATAGACTCACGTATGCAGAAGTATGCAGAAGAGGCTGTGAGGGAGTATGTAGGCGGACATATGCAGCCGCTTTTCTTCAAAGAAAAGTCAGGCAAGAGATATGCAAAACGTGCTCCGTTCTCGAACAAATCAACTCAGGCTCAGGTGGACTCAATAATGGCTAGAGCCATAAAAAACTCAGACCGTTACCGCAAGATGAAAGAGGCTGGACTTGGTGAGGCTGAAATCAAGAAGGCGTTTTCTGAGCCAATTCCGATGGTTGTGTTTGACTGGGCTGAGGGGTCGAAGGATACTGTCATGTCGCCAAGAGACTCAATCCGTTACTGCAAGTCCTTCTTGCGCTCCGGCCTTATGTCTATTGATCCGTTTAACGGACATGTGAAGGCTTACGTCGGGGGTATTGACTTTAAATACTTCCAGTATGATATGGTTACAACAGGTCGACGTCAGGTCGGTTCGACTATAAAGCCGTTCCTTTACGCTTTGGCGATGGAACGAGGCCGAACTCCGTGCGACGAACTGCCTAATGTGCAGCCTACAATCCTCATAAAAGAGACTGGGGCTATCTGGCAGCCAAGAAATGTGCCGTACGGAGAGGCTGGAAAGAAGGAGGTCGGTCAGATGATTACGCTGCGAAGAGGTCTGCAGACATCGAATAACTGGCTCTCTGCAAAATTGATTGAGGAGTTTGGCCCTGATAATTTTGTGAATCTGCTTAAGTCGTTCGGTATAAAGAAAAAGATGGACGCTGTGCCTTCGCTTTGTCTTGGCATCGCAGATATTTCTATTGGCGAGATGTGCGCGGCTTATACGGCTTTTGCAAATAAAGGTATTCAGACAGAGCCTTTGTATGTGACTCGTATAGAGGATAATAATGGAAATGTGATAGCAGCGTTCACACCGCGTATGAACGAAATCTTCAGCGAAGAGACTGCAGAAAAAATGATTGCGCTGCTTAGAGGTGTTGTTGATGGCGGTACAGGTTTGCGTATCCGTTCTTGCGGCGGCTCTTTCTATTATACACTTCCTTGGGAAAAACCGGGGGCTGATGGCGGAAAGATAAAACATAAGTACTGCATTCCTTGGGAGACTCAGATGGCAGGAAAGACAGGTACAACTCAGAACAACTCGGACGGCTGGTTTATGGGATTTGTCCCTAACCTTATCACTGGCGTATGGGTCGGCGGAGAAGACCGTGACATTCACTTTGATAATCTTCGCAATGGTCAGGGTTCGGCTACAGCTTTGCCTGTATGGGGCGTGTATATGAACAAAGTTTTCAATGATAAGACTTTAAATTACTCTCGCACTGAACCTTTTAATGTCAAAGACAATTATAATTGTGTGAAGAAAGAGGTGCTGCTTGACGAAGAGGCGGTTGAAGGTGTTTGGGAGTGATGTTTTTGGGTCGAGGATGGGGAGGCTCATCATAAGTTTGCAATGCTTTTCTTTGTGTTGGCTTTGCAATAAATCAGGGTGGGCTTCGTTTTCTCGTGAGAAGAGTGTGTTCGAAGATAGGTATTATTGCATTGCGGTTTTGGCTTGAGCGGGCTGCGGCTGGCTGGGTCGCTTTATTGAGTGGCTTGCGAAACCGGATTTCTGTTAAGTGGAGAATTTGTAAAAATGGATATATTTAAAAGGATACGTGCAAACGCAGGAGCGTTAGGGCAATGGAGTAAGCAGGGAAATGGTTATTTCATGTACCCTAAGCTGGAAGGTGAAGTTGGTCCGAGAATGAAGTTTCGCGGACACGACGTTCTTAACTGGAGCGTCAATAATTATCTTGGCTTGGCTGAGAATGACGAACTAAGGGCTTGTGATGCGAAAATGGCGGAAAAGTACGGACTCTCTTATCCTATGGGGTCGCGTCTTATGACCGGACATACAAAACTGCACGAGGAACTTGAGACTGTCATTGCTGACTTTGTCCAGAAGGAGGACGCGTTCGTGCTTAACTCGTTCTATCAGGGTATGGTCTCTATAATAGACTGCTTGTGCGGACGAAATGACGTGATTGTTTATGATTCTGATGTGCATGCGAGTATTCATGACGGAGTGAGATTGCATTTGGGCAAGAGGTTTTTGTATCAGTAAAACAAGATAGAGCTGATTGAGACTCAGTTGCAGAAGGCTTGCGAATGTGCGGCGTCGCAGGACGGCTGTGTGCTGCTGGTTACGGAGGGGGTCATAGGCCTTAGCGGCGAGCTGGCTCCGCTGGACAAGATTGTCAAACTGAAGGAGAAGTATGATTTTTGTCTGGTTGTGGAGGATGCGCACGGTTTTGGCACAATGGGGCCTAATGGCATTGGTGCGGCTGATTATTTTGGCGTGCAAGATAAGGTGGATCTGCATATCGGAACATTTGGAAAGGCAATGGGTGTCATGGGCGGATTTGTGGCAGGAAGCGAAGAGCTTGTCAATTATCTGCGTTTCAATATGCGTTCGCAGACGTTCTCCGAGGCTTTGCCGGCAGCTGTGGTTGGCAGTGTGATAAATAGAATGAAGTATATGATGGACAAGCCGGAACTGCGCGAAAAGTTGGGGATGGTTGTGTCTCGTTTTCATGATGGTTTGCGCAAGGCCGGCCTTGAAATAGGGAATACCATGTCGCCGGTGACGCCGGTTTATATGCCTATACACAACATGCAGGAGGCTGTGCACATGATGGTTGACTTGCGTGAAACTTACAATATTTTTTGTGTCATGATTATCTATCCGTACATTCAGCAGGATAAGGTGCTTTTGCGATTTATTCCGACAGCCACGCATACGTTGGAGGATGTTGACTATACGGTCGAGTCTCTAGCTAAGATTTATGAAAATTTAAAGGCGGGCAAGTATATAGATAACAAGCCTATTTCGAGACCCGCGATAGAGGAGGAACAATAATGAAATATACAGAGGAGCAGAATATTGAGTTTATGCGCAAAGCGATTGCGTTGTCTGACGAGAGCGTTGATGCTGGCGGCGGACCCTTTGGCGCTGTTATTGTTAAAGACGGCAAGGTGGTTGGAGCTGCTGCAAATAGAGTCACTCTGAACAATGACCCGACTGCTCATGCGGAGGTGATGGCAATTCGTGAGGCGTGCCAAAATTTGAACACGTTCGACTTGTCTGGTTGCACGCTTTACGCATCGTGCGAGCCTTGTCCTATGTGCTTGTCGGCTATATATTGGGCAAGAATTGACGAGTATTTTTATGCTAATGACAAAAACGACGCGAAGTCTATCGATTTTGACGATGCGTTCATCTACGAAGAGATAGACAAAAAGCCGGAGGAACGTTATATAAAGCGCGGACAGATTATAAGGGGCGAGGCTATTAAAGTTTTTGAAAAGTGGAGAGAGAAAGACGATAAAGTTAGGTATTGATCTGGCGTCTCGTTTTCTGTATAAGGTGCAAGCATAGAGCCTTTTAGGGTTCTGTGCTTTTTATATTGCGGCAGTGCTGTAAGTTCGAGGCTACGATGTCGCTTTTTTTATAGTTTGTGTATGGCTGTATCTAATTCAAAACATTCAAATATACCAATATTCATTCCGGAACTGGCTTGTCCGCATCAATGCGTTTTTTGCAATCAGGCTAAAATCAGCGGAGCTCAGCATGTGCCGCCGCCTGAAGATGTGCCGTCTATCGTGGAGTCTTATTTAAGCACTATGAACGACGGACGGGAGATTGAAGTCGCTTTCTTCGGAGGTTCGTTCACCGGTATTCCGGTCGATTTGCAGCGCGAGTATCTGAAGGCGGCTTATCATTATAAAAAAGAGGGATTGGTCTCTGGCATTCGTTTGTCAACGCGTCCTGATTATATATCAGAAGAGATTGTGGATCTGTTGTTGGAGTTTGGCGTGACGGCGGTTGAGCTGGGTGCCCAATCTACTAACGATGAGGTGCTTGTGGCTTCTGGGCGCGGACACAATTTCTCTCACTTGAAGAATGCTGCCGGACTGATACGCAAAAGCGGTATTTCGCTTGGGCTGCAGATGATGGTGGGACTGCCTGCCGATTCTAAGGAGCGCTCATTGCAAACCGCTCGTGATATAGTGAATTTAGGTGCTGATAACACGCGCATATACCCGACTCTGGTGATTAAAGGGACTGCATTGGAACGTCTTATGAATCAAGGGAAATATCTCCCGTTGTCGCTTGACGAGGCTGTGGAAACCTCCAAGGAAATTTTGAAGGTCTTTAATAATGCAGGTGTTAAAGTTCTTAGAATTGGCTTGCACCAGTCTGATGAGTTGTCGCCCGAAAAGTCTTTGGCCGCCGGCCCTTACCATCGTTCTTTTAGCGAGCTTGTGCAGACGGAGCTTTGGTATGATTTGCTGAAAGAACAGTTGGGCGGATATAAAGGAAATGCGGAGGTTTTGGTGAATGGCTCGCAGGTTAATTTTGTTTACGGATATGAAGGGAAAAACCGCAAGCGTCTTGCTGCCGACGGTGTTTTCATTAAAGTGAAGGGACGTTCAGATTTTGAAAAGTATGAAACGAGGATTAGTGCTGGTTGATGGACGCTCGGCTTTGAACGTTCTGGAAAGACTTGGTGATTTTGCAGATGAAGTTGTGCCGTTCATGACGGAAGGCGTAACGTACGAATCAGTCTCTTGTCACCCGGATATATTTGTGTATCAGGACGAAATGGGGCTTGTGGTGGCGCCTAATTCGCCAAGAGCCTTGTTCGATGCTTTGAATAGACATTCTGTTTGTTTTGAGATTGGCACGAGCTTGGTTGGCTGTCTGCTGGAGAATTCATGTTATTATAATTGTGTAGCTACAAAAAATAGTTTTTTTGCAAAGAGCGGATTTGCAGATGTTTGTGTTACAGATAGGAATTTGCAGAAACGATTCGTGAATTTGCCGCAGTCGTATGTTCGGTGTTCTATGTTGTCATTGCCTGACGAGGCTGTTATCACATCAGACAGAGGAATTGAAAAGTGTGTGCGAAAGGAGGGGTACGAGTGCTTTTATTTCAGTCCTGAAGATATTAGAATAAAGGTGCATAAGTACGGTTTTTTAGGTGGAACTTGCGGAATGCTGCACAATGACACTATTGTTTTTAACGGTAATCCGCTCAGGCATGATTCGGGGCGCGGACTGTATGACTTTTTAGAAAAGCACGAAGTCAGACCTGTAGCTCTTGCAGATGATTATTTATATGACGGAGGCGGACTGTTTTTTATTTAAGGTGGGTCATATAAATTTTATAATTCCGTAGAAAGAGTTTGTTTTGTCTGTTTTTATTTGTACCTTTACCAAATATGGCTGTGCTTTTAGAAAATTTATTTTCTAGAGCAGCAAAAGATAAGTGAATTCAATAAGGTTATGTTAATGAAAATACAGAATATTTTAATTGTTGCGTTTCTATTTGTAGTGACAAATGTCATGGCTGAGGTGCCTGTGTTTCAGCCCAAAAATAGTAGAGAAATTGATTTTGAAAAGAGCAGCAAGTTATTTGATTCTGCTGTTAGAAAAGTTGAGCAGAACAATTGGGAGGCATTAACGAAAGAGGAGGAGGCTGTTCTTGATGAGACAAAAGATTCTTTTTGGGATGTTCATGGAGAAGGGTGCAGTTGGTACTGTGCAGGAGGTCCGTATTCTGTCTCTGCATCCAGCTATCTGAAAAGTAGCGGATATGTCAACTATAAAGGGGCGAATGCGCACGACCTCAATTACCGGAAAGTTTGGGCCGAGGGTGTTGATGGTGACGGTATAGGAGAATACCTTATATACAAATTCAGAGGTGGTTCGCCGAGGGTGACTCAAATCATTGTTGTGAATGGGTATGTGAAGAATCAGACCGTTTTCAAGGAAAATTCTCGTGTGAAAAAACTAAAGGTCTATAAAGATGGTAAGCCTATTGCGATTTTAGAATTAAAAGATATAATGGGTGAGCAGGTTTTCGAAATAGGCACATTAGGAGACAATCGTGAAAATGCGCCTGCGTGGAGTCTGAAGTTTGAGATTTTAGAGGTATATAAGGGTGACAAATATGATGATACCGTTATTTCAGAGTTATATTTCGCTGGAATTGATGTTCATTGTCTTGCAAAAGGGACAAAAATCTCCATGGGAGATGGTTCTGAAAAGAACATTGAGGAGGTAAAAGCGGGTGACAAGGTACTTTCTTATTCATCAAAAGGGATTGGAGTAAGTGTCGTGAAAGTCACAGACGTAGCAACACATGAAGGTTTTGTGCGTTATAAATTCACGAGCGGAAAAGAGCTGGTTTGCACATTGGATCACCCATTGTTGAGCATAGAGAATGGGTGGGTTTCTGCAAGGCCAGAGCGGACTAAAAGATTTTACGATGGCTATGATAACGTGCAGAAAGCAAAGGTTGGTATGCAGATACTGTCTGCTAATGGAGTGCCAGAAACTATAGTCTCTATTTCGGTAGATTCATACAAACAGGATTTCTATACAATAGTGGAATTTACCGATAATCAAACTGGATTCTTTGCTAACGGTTTGTGTGTAGGGGTAGAACCATTGGAAAAATAGTTTGAGAATAGTCATGTGAAAAGAAATGTTTTTAATTGGCGAAGGATTGTAAATCAGCTGAATGTAAGTAAGATGAGTAAAATAATTCAAAAGCCTCCGAAACGGGGTTTAAGACAAAAATAATAAAAATCGCAATTTATAGAAGTTGCTGTAAACTCTTCCGCCAAAAATTTTTATTTAGACTTAATTTGACAACAACGGAGAGGGGCAGTATGCGGTATAGCTTTCCTGTTTGATGTCCTGCAAATTTCACTGCGCTCTGAACAATGAATTTTATGCACAAAAAGAATTCTTTTCGTGACCAAAGTTCCCTCAAAACATATTTCACAAATTTAACGCCTTCCTTGTTCGACGAAAATTCAGCAAATAAAGCTTTGTTTTGCGTTTGTGATACCGAAAGGTCGAAATGTCTTCTGAACAGTTTAGAAAGAGGGTAGTTGTGAGAGTGACGCACAACTGCTTTTGACGCATACTCAATGGCAAGTTTCGCATTTATCACTTTCGAGGCGAAAATCATATCCTCGTTAAAAATCATGTTTTTAGGAAATTGCCCTAAAGAGAAGAACAAAGAGCGGTCGTACATGGCGCATACGTTGGAACAGAAGCAACTTTTGATGCCTAAAACTTTTTTTGTTGAAAATGTTTTAGTCTGGTCTTTGTCCGGATAATTAAACTCTCGGGTCAGGCGTTCAATTAAGCCGTCGTCTTCGTATGCAATTTGTCTGGCGTATGCAACAGCGACATTATCGTTGCTAAACTTATTCAGCAGATTTTCGATGAGCGTATAGTTTTCCGGAACAGCATCCTGAGTCATAAACAGCAAGTAGTCTGCCGTAGATTTTGAAGCTCCCAAATTTCGTGTCGCGCCGTGGTCAAACTCATATTGTCCAATATTCAGCACGTGAACGAAATCGTTCGGGTTCGGCAGATTCTTTTTGTCTGAATTGTCAGTTAAAGTGTTGATTATCCAAATGTTATCTGGACGAACAGTTTGAGACTCAAGTTTTTTCACAAGAGCGGCAAGCCGTTCGTCCGGACAAAAGGTCGGAATTATCACATCAATATGTTTGACAGAATCTGTCATTACCGAGTGTTTATTTTCTTTTCCAGACATTTACGATTTCGGCGATGTAAACCTTGTGGAAGTCGCCGTCTTTATACCATGCAGGAATCACGGACTGGTCAGTAAAAGCCTCCTTGCGGAAATCGTCAACATACATTTTTCTGCATTCCAGCACAAGCTCAGCCTCGTTGAAAGCGACGTTGCCGTCCTTAGTAAAAGCAGGCGTCAGTCCGGTTTCAGCAACCTTGTCGGTGTCGCGTCCGGATGTGCTTCCGCAGATTTTAAGCGCTTCGCGCTGCTCTTCACCGAAGAAAGAAAGCGTGAAAAAATCATTCTTTTCCGTAAATTCAAAAGTGTATCTTTGGGGTCTGATAAAAATCTGAGCCACAGGCTTTCCCCATAAGAAACCCATCATTCCCCAACTGGCGGTCATGGTGTTGAAACATGAACTGTTACCAGCAGTCACCAGCATCCACTTGTCACCAATAAGCGAAATCATATTATCAGATATATCCTTAGGATTTATCAAATCGAATGTTTGAGGATTCATGAAAACAGTGTTTAAAATGTTAAAATAAAAAAAGGATGCCTTACGGCATCCCGCGAAAATTAGGAGCGGTGAGAGGGGGATTCGAACCCCCGGTACGGTTACCCGTACGTCAGTTTAGCAAACTGGTGGTTTCAGCCACTCACCCATCTCACCTCACATCTCTCAAATGCGATGCAAAGATAGTCATTTGTTTTGTATTTGCAAATGTTTTCGGCTAAAAAAATAGAAAAACGTTATTTTTTTAGCCCGAAAAATATCTGTTAAACGTTACATTAAGGAGGTAGTCAGTGATATTTTTTCCTATCAAGGTGTGTAACTCCTGCAGAGATGCATCTTGCACGTAAAAAATATCATGTTTTTTACACACGCGTTTTGTTTATTGAAAATTTTAAATCCGTTAGTATTTGTCTAACCAATCATAATGTTTAACTTTGCAGCTCTTTGAAGCATTAGAAATTTTATAATTTTTTGAAAATGGAAGACTATTTGAGCGTGTTGAGCGAAGTTCAGCGACAGGCGGTTCTTTATAACAGCGGCCCGTCGCTCGTTGTGGCGGGAGCTGGGTCTGGAAAGACTCGTGTGCTGACGTACAAAATTGCGCAGATGATAAAGGATGGCGTCGCTCCGTCGTCAATCCTTGCGCTTACGTTCACCAACAAGGCGGCGAAGGAGATGAAGCAGCGTATCGCTCAGATTGTGGGCGAAGATACGGCTAAACGTCTGTGGATGGGCACGTTCCATTCCATCTTCTACAAGATATTGCGCACGGAGGCTGAATACATCGGTTTTGAAAATAACTTCACGATTTATGACAGCTCAGACTCGAACAACCTTATCAAAACGATTATAAAGGAATTGAAGCTGGACGATAAGACTTACAAACCCAGCAAGGTGCACGCCCGAATTTCTGAGCTGAAAAACAATTTGATAACGCCGCAGAGTTACATGTCCAAACCTGAGTTTCATGAGAAGGACATGAAGGCGAAAATGACTCTTCTGAAAGATATTTACGCAATTTACGTGAATCGCTGCATCAAGGCCGGGGCGATGGACTTTGACGATTTGCTGCTCTATACAAACATACTTTTCAGAGACCATCCGGGTGTGCTTGCGAAGTATCAGAACTACTTCAAGTTTATTCTTGTTGACGAGTATCAGGACACGAATTTCGCGCAGCACCTTATTGTCAAGAAGCTTGCAGACAAGCACCATAAGGTTTGTGTGGTGGGCGACGACGCTCAGAGCATCTACTCTTTCCGTGGCGCGAATATAGAGAATATTCTGAACTTCAGGGAGGTTTATCCGGAGTGCAAGGTTTTCAAGCTGGAGGAGAATTACCGTTCGACCAAAAGCATCGTCAATGTGGCGAACAGCCTTATTGTGAAGAACAAGAACCAGATCAAAAAGAATGTTTTTTCCTCTCAGGCAGACGGCGAGCCGGTACGTGTGCTGAGCGCCTATTCCGATATTGACGAGAGTTATACTGTGTCAAATGTAATTGTTGATTTGCATAGGAACAAAGGTTTTGATTATCAGGATTTTGCAATTCTTTATAGAACAAACTCGCAGTCGAGGGTGCTGGAGGATGTGCTCCGTAAGAAGAATATCCCTTACAAAATCTTCGGAGGTCTGTCCTTTTATCAGAGGGCGGAGATAAAGAATGTTCTGGCCTATTTCAAACTGGCGGTAAACAAGAGCGACGAAGAGTCGTTCAAACGAATTGTAAATTATCCGGCGCGAGGCATCGGAGACACTACTGTGGCGAAGATAGGAGCGGCTGCGGCTGCAAATAACGTCTCTTACTGGGACGTCTTGTCAGATCCTTTGCAGTATAACCTTCAGGTAAATTCCGGAACGGCAGCCAAGCTGGGGCAGTTTAAACTCATGATGGACAGTTTTGCGGTTGTGCTGGAGGAGAAGGATGCGTACAATGCTGCTGATTTCATCATCAAGCAGTCGGGGGTGTGGGGCGACATATTCAGAGAGCGCACGCCGGAGAGCATGACAAGGCAGCAGAATGTGGAGGAGTTGCTGAGGGGCATATACTCTTTCTGCGAGAGCAAGGCAGAGGAGGAGGGCGAGGAGTTTACGAGCCTTTACGACTATCTGCAGGAGGTCTCATTGCTTACCGATATGGACAAGGAGTCTGACGAAGACAAGAACAAAGTTACGCTTATGACGGTGCACTCTTCAAAGGGGCTTGAGTTTAAAAATGTGTTTGTGGTAGGTATGGAAGAGGAGCTGTTCCCTTCTAATATGAGCACAGGTTCGGAGGAGGGCATAGAGGAGGAGCGCAGGCTCTTCTACGTAGCCATCACGCGCGCGGAAGTCAACTGCTTCATCTCTTATGCAAAGAGCCGTTTGCGTAACGGTAAGCACAATTTCTCTAATCCGAGCCGTTTCATAAAGGATATAGACCAGTCTTTGTTAGTGTTGCCGGATGATTATGTGCAGTCTCATGGGCGTGTGCAGAAGGCTGATGGTGTGCAGCAGAGCAACAGCACATTCGGCCGCAGGTTCAATCTTAACCCGTCTGTTCAGAGCCGTCAGCCGGCGGCTACGAGGATAAAGCCTAATTTCTCCAGCCTGAGAAAACTGACAGAGACAAATCCGCTGAAAGACAATGCCAATTCGTTGTCAAATATGGCTCGGCAAGGCGGCGCGAGCGGAGAGCTGAAGGTTGGCTCAAGGGTTGAGCACGCAACTTTCGGCATTGGTGTGATAACGGCCATGAACGCCTCTATGGGCGGCGCTGTCACTATAAAGTTTGAAAATATAGATACGCCTAAAAATATAATTCTGAAATACGCCAAACTGCGAGTTCTGGAATAAGACAGACACCGTCTGCAAGGTCGCGCTTCAACGCAGCTTTGCAGACGGTTGCTTTTAGTCAACTTCTATGAATTATAGAGCCTTTAGCCAAGGTCGGGATTTAGCAAGACTCTTTGGACTGAATTGAACTCTTTTTTGGTCGGAATCGTGAATTTCAAATTTCCCATGTGACGATTAATTTGACGAAGCAATTGTCTGAAGTTCTTGTAAGAAAGGTCTCTGCTCGTCTTTTCGTCAGACTTCCATTTGTATTTAAACTGAGGCATTGCTTTCAGAGCTTTAAATTGCTCCTCCGTGATGTCTGCGGACCAGTAGATATAGTCCGGATTCGGGTTTTCGTGGCTTGAGTACAGAACCATCTGTTTTGGAGTGAACCTTAGGTTATATCGTCCGTCAATCAGCCAACTGTCCCAATAAAAACTTATCACATTTTGTCTGTTTTCGGTCTGAAAAAATCCAAAGGCATATTCATATTTGCCGCTTAATATGTCGTCTGGCAGAATAAGATAGCCACCCAAGGAGTCTTGGCTCAGCTTTACAGCGAAAACAGCGTCAGTCTTGCCTGTCACGACAAAGTCCGGCCCTGTTTTTTGACGTTCGTCCTTCTCAGCAAATTGCTGGCCGTTGACAGCAAGTGTAGGCAGAAGCAGAAATAAAAGAATGCAATGTCTCACAATCATTGTTTAAAGTGAAATAGTTACTCTGTCATTTCGTTTATTACGTTTACAGTATGGCAAGCTACCACGCCTGCAGTCTCTGTGCGTAAACGGCTCTCTCCGAGCGAGATAGGCATAAAGCCGCATTTTATGGCATTCTCAACCTCCTCTTGGCTGAAGTCGCCTTCAGGACCAATCAGGATTGTTACATTTTCACCAGCCTTGTACATCTTCGAGAGGTTTTGTTTCTGACCTTCGTAGCAGTGCCCTATGAATTTCATTCCGACATCGTTCCGTTTCATAAACTCGGCGAACGAGCACTGTTCGTTAAGTTTCGGCAGATACGCTTTGAGCGACTGCTTCATCGCAGAGATTATAATCTTTTCGAGTCTGTCATGCTTCACAACCTTGCGTTCCGAAAATCTGCAGATGATAGGGGTTATTTCGTCAATGCCTATTTCCGTGGCCTTTTCGGCGAACCATTCAAGCCGTTCGATGTTTTTTGTCGGCGCGATAGCGATGTGCAGATGTATTCCGCGTTTCTTAAAATCGCTAATCTTTTCAAGAATCCTAACTTCGCACCGTTTATGATGAGGGATTGAGACCTCCGCCTTGTAAAAATTGCCCTTTCCATCGACAAGTTCGACCTTTTCTCCTGCTTGCAGGCGCAAAACCTTCACAGCGTGCTGAGACTCCTCTTCGGGCAGCAGCGGCGATTTGTCAATGTCTGGTGTGTAAAAAAGTGCCATACTGATTATATTGATGTTCAGGCGGCAAAGATATAACAAAGAAACGAAAAGGCCTTCAATGAAAAAAGCCAAATTGACCAGTGCGGTAAAAAAATAGCAGAGAAAAAGGCTTTCTATTGCGAAAAAGTAGTATTTTTGTGAAATTTAACAGATAATTAAAGAAAAAAGGCTGTATATGCGCAAATATCTTTTGGACCTTATTGTTTCGAGCAACGAGAGGCTGAACAATAATTACATACTGATGAAGCTGACAAGTCAGGAGACGTTGCCGGAGATGCGTCCGGGTCAGTTCGTGGAGATTAAGGTGGAGGGGGCGCCTTCTACATATCTTCGTCGTCCTATCTCTATTCACTTTGTTGATAAGAAGGCTAACGAGTTATGGTTGCTTATTCAGATTGTTGGAGATGGCACAAAGAAACTTGCTGAGTTGAAGAGCGGTGACACGCTGAACGTGATGCTGCCTCTTGGAAACGGATTCGGCTTGCCTGAAGGCGGGCAGAAAGAGTTGCTGCTCGTTGGCGGGGGTGTGGGCATCGCTCCTTTGCTGCAGCTCGGAGCGGAACTGAAGGCTGCCGGCTATTCGCCTAAGTTTCTGCTTGGAGCAAGGTCTGCGAAAGATTTGCTGCAGTTGGACGAGTTCGGAAAATATGGCGAGCTTTTCATGACTACAGAAGATGGCTCTATGGGCGAGAAGGGTTTTGTGACAAATCATTCCGTTCTGAAAAATGTTAAGTTTGACAAGATTTTCACTTGCGGTCCGACCCCGATGATGAAGGCGGTGGCTGCTTACGCTTCGGCTGAAAATATAGATTGCGAGGTCTCGCTCGAAAATACAATGGCTTGCGGACTGGGCGCGTGCTTGTGCTGCGTGACAGACACCAAAGAGGGGCATAAATGTGTGTGTACGGACGGACCAGTGTTCAACATAAAAGATTTAAAATGGCAGAACTGATAACAAATATAGGCGGATTGCGGATGAAGAATCCCGTGATGACCGCATCTGGAACTTATGGTTACGGCGAGGAATTTGCCGATTTCATCGACATTAGCAAGATTGGCGGAATAATTGTAAAGGGCACTACTATAGCGCACCGCGAAGGCAATCCTTATCCGAGAATGGCGGAGACCCCTTCTGGTATGCTGAATGCGGTGGGGCTTCAGAACAAGGGTGTGGATTACTTTATTGACAACATATATCCGCGCATAAAGGACATTGACACGAATATGATCGTGAACGTGTCTGGCTCAACTATAGACGACTATGTGGCGACAGCCGAAAAGATTAACGCGCTGGACAAAATTCCTGCGATTGAACTGAATATCTCTTGCCCTAATGTTAAGCAGGGCGGAATGGCGTTCGGAACGGACTGCAAGTCGGCTCAAAGCGTCGTGGAGGCGGTGCGCAAGGTGTACGGAAAGACTTTGATAGTGAAGTTGTCTCCTAATGTCACAAATATAGCGGAAATCGCCTTGGCTGTGGAAGCTGGCGGCGCAGACAGCGTGTCGCTTATCAACACTTTGATGGGTATGGCTATAAATGCGGAGAAGAGGAAGCCTGTTCTGTCAACCGTTACCGGAGGACTTTCTGGCGCGTGCGTGAAACCTATCGCTCTGCGTATGGTCTGGCAGGTGGCAAAGGCTGTCAAAGTGCCGGTAATCGGGCTGGGCGGAATTTCTTCTGCCACCGACGCTATCGAGTTCCTGCTGGCTGGAGCTACGGCTGTGGAGATCGGTACTGCTAATTTTATAGACCCTACAATAACTATTAAGGTTGCCGAAGGCATTAACGAGTACCTTGACAGACACGGATTTAAGTCTGTAAGCGAGATTGTGGGCGCTTTGGAGTGTTAATTTACTAATAGAAAAATTATGGCAAAGAACAAACAGACTGCTATTCTGCTGATTCATTGTCCTGATAAACAGGGCATCTTGGCGGCTGTGACAAACTTCATAAATGTGAACAAAGGTAATGTGCTTTATCTTGACCAGCATGTGGATTATGAGCAGAACACGTTTTTTATGAGAATAGAATGGGATTTGGCTGACTTTATTATACCGCGTGACAAGATTGAGGAGTATTTCTTCACTTTGTTCGGGCAGAAGTATGACATGAATTTCAACCTCTATTTTTCTGACGTGAAACCGCGTATGGCGCTGTTCGTGTCTAAAATGTCGCACTGCCTGTTTGATATTCTAAGCAGGTATTCTATGGGCGAGCTGAATGTGGAGATTCCTTTCATCGTAAGTAACCATTCTGACTTGGAGTGGATTGGCGAAAAGTTCGGAATTCCTTTCCACGTCTTCCCTATAACAAAGGAGAACAAAAAGGAACAGGAAGAGAAAGAGATGGCGCTTATGAGAGAAAATAATATCGATTTCATCGTGCTTGCAAGGTATATGCAGATTATCTCGGAAGATATGATTAAAGAGTACCCGAACAAGATTATCAATATTCATCACTCGTTTTTGCCGGCGTTTATAGGCGCTAAGCCTTATCATGCGGCGTATGAGAGAGGCGTGAAGATTATCGGGGCCACGAGCCATTATGTGACTACTGAACTTGACGCAGGGCCTATCATCGAACAGGACGTGGTTCGCGTGACTCATAAAGATACGGTGAAAAGCTTTATTCACAAAGGGCAGGATTTGGAGAAGATTGTGTTGTCGAGGGCTGTGGAGAAGCATATCGACAGAAAGGTTCTCGCTTTCAAGAATAAAACGGTTGTTTTTAGCTAAATATTTAAGAATCATAGATTTGCATAACGCAAGTTTATGGTTCTTTTTTTTGATATGGACGAACTCAGACAGTTTATAAAGGAGCATCAGAATGATGATGTCAGGGCTTTGGCTTTGCAGGCCGGAAAATACAGCGGCTTCGACTTCCAGTTTGCCTTGAGGCAGATTGCAGGCTGGCAGATAGCCAGACAGAAGTTGCCGTCTTGGGCTGCGACCGAGGGCTTGGTCTATCCTCCGCATCTGTCTATGGAGCAATGTTCGTCTGAGCTTACGGCTAAATACAAGGCTGCTCTTTGCAGCGGAGAGCGCTTGACCGACCTGACGGGCGGGTTCGGGATTGACTGCGCGTTTATGTCGGTCAATTTTCAGAGTTCCTGTTACGTGGAGCGTAATGAGGAGTTGTGCAAGATTGCGGAGCATAACTTCAAGAAACTGCAACTGCCAAATGTGTCTGTGAACTGTGCCGAAGCTGCCGATTTCTTAGCGAATATGCCTCGTGCGGATGTTATTTATCTTGACCCTGCAAGAAGGGATAAGAACGGTAAAAAGACCGTTTCCATCGGCGATTGCGAGCCTGATGTTACTAAACTTAAGGACTTGCTGCTTTCGAAGGCTGGCGTGATATGGGTCAAGTTTTCTCCTATGTTAGATTTGAATTTGGCATTGAAAGATATTCCGGAAATCACGGAGGCGCATGTGGTGGCCGTGAATAACGAGTGCAAGGAACTGCTTCTGAAAATCGTGCAAGACGGTGCGCGCGGCGATGTGAAAATTGTCTGCGCAAACTTGAAAAAGGCCGGCGAAATGGAACTTTTTGCGCAAAGCAGGTCGGACGAGGAAACGGCAGCCTGTCTGTATGCAGACCGCCCCGACGTTTTCCTTTATGAACCGAATGTGGCTATCTTGAAAGGCGGTTTGTATAAGTCTGTGTCTGAAAAATTTGGTGTCAAAAAGCTGCATCAGAATAGTCATCTTTACACTTCGGAAGAACTGGTAGAAGAGTTCCCGGGCAGAAAATTTATGGTTTTGTCTGTGTTTTCGATGAATAAAAAGGAACTGAAAAGAGAACTTGCAGATGTGAGCAAAGCCAATGTGTCGGTACGTAATTTCCCGCTTTCTGTAGAAGAGCTTCGGAAGAAGCTGAAATTGAAGGAGGGCGGAGATATTTACATATTTGCAACGACACTGAGAAATGGCGACAAGGTTCTGGTAAAATGTGTCAAGTGTTAAAGCTTTAACGGTTCATTGCAATGAAAAGGGTGCTTTTTGTTCTGTTGGCTGCGTTGTTCGTACAACTCTCTTTTGCCCACAATTGGCAAGGTCATTCGAAGGATATGCAGAGGGTGTTTCCTTTTGAGTGGAGAGGAAGTTATGCGAAGAAAAAGAACAAGGATGTGATAGCTTTTTACAGAGAGGTTTCTAATTATCTTGACCATCCGAACGGCGATATGAGAAGCGTCATTCCGCATCAGATAAAAAATCATCCTAAGTTTGGCAAATTGACGTATGGCAGGCACAGGGTGTGGTTTCACTGGGGATTCACTGGTAATTTTAAACAGTATCCGCCGTTAAGGTTGAGTTTGGATAGGGGAATAAGAGAAGGCAAAATTGCTGCGGCGGACACAACTGAGTTTTGGAACTTGATGGGTGAGATTGTGGGAAAGAGGAACAGGGAACTGATGGACCGTGCGGCTGCGCTGTTTGGTAATTCGTTTAAGCGAGAACAGCGAAGGGCTTTGGTGTCTGTGCTGTATGCGGTGCATATTTTAGGCGATTATCAGACTAAGGACGTGGTGTATCTTGCTCCTGTAGGCGCTATTGTGGCGGATTTGAAAAAGGCTATCGACGATTTGGCCGGCAAGCATCCGGAGAACAGAAGAATGGCGGGCGTCCTGAAAAAGAAACTGGATATGGAGGCTCGAAATCCGTCGGCTGTGCTTGATGTTATGGAGCGTGACTTTTCAAAGTTCTTGCTTTCTTTGGAGGGCGATGGAACTTATAATTACAGAAAGATGTTTGAGAAAAAAGGTTACGTTATGAAAGCGGACTGAATCGCCGCCGACAGGTTGCTTAATGTGCGGGTTAATGTCGCAAATGTTTTGAATGGAAAGATTGGTGTTGGTTCGTATGCGAAATTGTTCAGAGGCGAAGCAAAAAAACGTTGTGAAATTTGTTTTTGTCGAATATAGTCGCTATTTTTGAAAATATAACGTTCTTTTCTTGTGAAAAATAGAAGAAAAATAATAAATGATCCAGTGCATGGTTTTATAACTATGCCGTCGGATTTTCTGTATGATGTTGTGCAGCATCCCTATTTTCAGAGGTTGGGAAGGGTTAAGCAGCTTGGACTGACTTATATGGTTTATCCTGGAGCGCAGCACACGCGTTTTCAGCATTCACTTGGCGCCATGCACTTGATGGACGAGGCTGTGGTGCAGTTGCGGCTGAAGGGGAATGTGATTACGGAAGAGGAGGCTCATGGGGCGTTGCTCGCCATTCTTTTGCACGACTTGGGGCACGCTCCGTTCTCTCATGTGCTTGAGGATGCTTTTGCCGACGGTGTGACGCACGAGCATATATCTCTTGCGATGATGGAGCAGATGAACCGGGAGATGGGTGGCAAACTTGATGTCGCAATCGCAATATTCAAAAATGAATATCCTAAAATGTTCCTGCACCAGCTTGTGTCGAGCCAGTTGGATATGGACAGGCTGGACTATCTGATGAGGGACAGTTTCTTCACCGGCGTGGTGGAAGGGGCTGTGGGGACGGACCGCATCATTAATATGCTTGATGTTGCAGACGACCGGCTGGTTGTGGAGGCAAAGGGAATTTATTCGATAGAAAAGTTCCTGATAGCAAGGCGTATAATGTATTGGCAGGTCTATTTTCATAAGGCTTCTGTTGCGGCAGAGCAGGTGCTTCTTAACTTGCTTAGGCGCGTTAAGGATCTTGCTTTGAACGGCGCAGAGTTTTTTGCGTCGCCGCAGCTGAGATATTTTTTATATAACAAGGTGACTAAGGCTGATTTTGAGGAAGGAGGAGAGGCTCTTCAGCATTTTGCAATGATGGACGACTCTGATGTTGTGTGCGCCCTCAAGGTGTGGGAGCAGCATCCGGACAGGGTTGTTTCGATGTTGAGCAAATGCCTTGTAAACAGAAGGCTATTCAAGGTTGAGGTTAACGATTCGCCTATGACCGAAGAGAAGCGGACTGAGGTGGCAAGGCGGTATGCAGTGGACTTGGGGCTGGCGGACGATGAGTGCAGGTATCTTTTTTCTGAGGTGCCGGTGTCTGCCAACACGTATAGCCACAAGGATTATAAGATTAATGTACTTTATGGCGACGGCTCTTTGTGTGACATCGCCGAGGCGTCTGATATGTTGGATATTTCGATGCTCTCTAAGCAGGTGAAAAGGTATTATTATTGTTATCTGAAAGTGTGATTGTAGGAAAAATGGCACATATTTAGGCGGAAAAGTCGAATTTTGTGCATTATCGGCGTTTTTTTATGCGATAAATTTTCCTTAGTATCTCAAAATGTCATACTTTTGCAAAAAATAATTGGAATGGAATTTTCAGCGCAGCAATTGGCTGGCCTTTTGAATGGTCAGGTTGTCGGAGACCCGAACGTGAAGGTTTCTGATTTTTCAAAGATAGAGGAAGGCAGACCGGGAACGTTAACGTTCTTGGCCAATCCTAAATATACAGAGTATATATATACCACAAAAGCAAGCCTTGTTCTTGTGAATGCGGATTTTGTGCCGGAGAAGAATATTGACGCCACTCTTATAAAGGTGGAAAACTCATATTCCGCTTTGGCTACGCTAATGAGCATGGTAGAGAATATGAACGCTAAAAAGTCTGGCGTGCATGAGACTGCTGTTATTTCAGAAAAGGCTGAATTGGGTGGCAACGCGTATGTGGGCGCTTATACAGTCATCGAAGATGGTGTGAAGGTTGGCGCTAATCCTCAAATTTATCCTCATGTTTATATCGGCGACGGGGTGCAGATCGGAGACAATGTGACGCTTTATCCTGGTGTTAAGATTTACAAGGGGTGCGTGCTTGGCAATAACGTCGTGATTCATGCTGGCGCTATTATTGGTTCGGACGGATTTGGATTTGCTCCGGATTCGGAAGGTCGATACAATAAAATTCCTCAGGTCGGAAATGTGGTCATTGAAGATGATGTTGAAATCGGAGCGAACACTACGGTGGACAGATCTACAATGGGTTCCACTACAATCCGTCGTGGCGTCAAGTTGGACAATCTTATTCAGATAGCTCATAATGTCGAAGTGGGAGAAGATACGGTTATGGCCGCAATGTCTGCTGTTGCAGGTTCTACAAAGATAGGCAAACGCTGCATGTTTGGCGGGCAGTCTGGCTGTGTCGGACATTTGTCTATAGCTGACGGTTCTGTGTTTGCAGCTCGTACAGGCGTGTCAAACACTATAAAGGAAGAGGGGCAGATGTATCAGGGGTATCCTCACATGGATGCCAAATTGTACAGGCGCGCTCATGTGTGCTTTAAGAATTTGCCCGATATGAGAAACACTTTGATTCAGTTGCAGAAACAGGTTGAGGAACTTCAGAAATTGATTAATAAATAAGACTCAGGATATGTCTAAACAGAAAACTTTAAAAGCGGCGTTTACGCTGGAGGGAAAAGGGCTGCATACAGGGCTGCCTATAACAGTAACGTTCAATCCGGCTCCCGCTAACCATGGCATTAAAATTCAGAGAGTTGATTTGGAAAACGCTCCTGTGATTGACGCTTTGGCTGAGAATGTAGTTGAAACGACGCGCGGAACTGTGTTGGAGAAGGGCGGTGCGAGAGTTAGCACTATAGAGCATGCTATGTCTGCTCTTTATGCTGCTGGCGTTGACAATTGCCTTATTCAGGTGAATCAGCCTGAATTCCCTATCATGGACGGTAGCGCTGTTTGTTATTCGGCAAAGATTGGCGAGGTTGGACTTGAGGAACAGACTGAGGACCGTGACTATTACGTTGTGCGAAAGAAAATTGAGTACAAAACTGAGAACGGCTCTTCTATCGTTATGCTTCCGGACGATGACTTCAGCGTGAATGTGCTGGTTTCGTTCGATTCTCCTGTTCTTAGTAATCAGTACGCATCTCTTGACTCTCTGGAAGATTATGAGAAGGAAATTGCTTCTTGCCGCACGTTTGTGTTTGTAAGGGAACTAGAGGCGCTTCTGAAGAGTAATCTTATAAAGGGCGGTGATCTGGAGAATGCTATCGTCATTTACGATCAGGTTATTGATCAGGCTGAGATAGACAGATTAACTGATATTCTGGGTAAGGAGCGTATAAAGGTGGATAATATAGGTTATCTTAATGTCAAGCCGCTTCAGTTTGATAACGAGCCTGCTCGTCATAAATTGTTGGATATCGTGGGTGACTTGGCGCTTATAGGCAAGCCTATAAAGGGGCGTGTAATCGCAACTTGTCCTGGTCATAAGGTTAACACTGATTTGGCTAAGCAGATTCGCAAGGAAATCAAGAAGCAAGAGGTGTTCGCGCCTGTGTATGACATGAATAAGGCTCCGGTCATGAATGTGAATCAGATAAAGGATTTGCTGCCGCATCGTTGGCCTTTCCTTTTGGTTGACAAGATTATTGAAATTAACGATAAAAGTATTGTTGGTGTGAAAAACGTGACTGTGAATGAAACGTTTTTCTGCGGTCACTTCCCAGAGGAGCCTGTTATGCCGGGCGTGCTTTTGGTGGAAGCGATGGCTCAGACAGGCGGGTTGCTTGTGCTTAACTCGGTAGATGAGCCTGAACGTTATTCTACTTACTTTATGAAAATTGATAATGTTAAGTTCCGTCAGAAGGTGGTCCCTGGGGATACGCTTATCTTCAAGCTGGAATTGATGACAGAAATCCGTAGAGGTTGCGCCTATATGAAAGGCTATACCTTTGTAGGCGACAAGATAACGACAGAGGCGGAATTTATGGCTCAAATTGTAAAAAATAAGTAATCATGGAGCAGCAGTTTGTAAAGATTCATCCGGATGCTAAGATAGGACAGAATGTAGAGATTGGTCCGTTTGTGTTTATTGACAAGAATGTGGTCATTGGCGACGGTACTAAGATTATGTCAAATGTAACCATTCTAGAGGGTGCGAGAATTGGCAAGAATTGTATTATTTTTCCGGGTGCTGTGATTTCGGCTATTCCTCAGGACTTGAAGTTTAAGGGCGAGGAAACTACGGCTGAAATTGGTGACAATACAACTATCAGAGAGTGTGTTACAATTAATAGGGGTACAGCCTCTAGGGGTAAGACTGTGATTGGCAATAATTGCTTGATTATGGCTTATGTGCATGTGGCTCATGACTGTGTGGTTGGTAACAATATTATATTGGGCAATTCTACTCAGCTTGCTGGTGAAATCGAGGTGGACGATTACGCTATCGTTTCAGGAGGAACGTTGGTTCATCAGTTCACTCGCATCGGAGCGCATGTTATGGTTCAGGGTGGATGTCGCTTCGGAAAGGATATTCCGCCGTATGTGACTGTAGGACGTGAGCCTGCCACTTATTCAGGTATAAACTTGGTTGGTTTGCGCCGTCGTGGTTTTACGTCTGAACAGATTCGTGATATTCAGGATATGTACAGGGTTATATATCAGTCTGGTTTGAACACAACTCATGCAATTGACAAGATTGAGGCCGAGTTCGCAGAATCTGAGGAGAAACGTGCTATTGTTGACTTTGTAAAGAGTTCTCAGCGAGGCATAATCAAGGGGTATTTTGAAGCATAATTATTTTGTTGTTGTTATATGTAGAAGGGCGTCTTTGCTTTGGCAGGGACGCTTTTTTCTTTGTTTGTTTTTTTGCGGGCTAAATGGTTGGTGTGTGTTTAAGTGAAATAGCCGCGTCGGATTTTATTTGTTGCTTAATCTGTGTTATTGCGAAGTTTTTTTGTATTTGTTTGATTGTCAGAGTGTTTTGTGCAGAATGTAACATTTTTACCCTCTTTTTGTTACCGATTAAATTTAATATTGTTACAATGTTACATCATATAGTTTTTCTTATGTTTGTACTTTTGTCAAGCCGCAATGGTCAACAAAGGCTGTTCGGTGAAAATAAAGGAGAAAAACAACTACTAATCATATATAAACACAGTACTGCACGGAGTTAGACCTGTTTCTCCGTGCTTTTTTATGTTTGTCAGCATAAACTGCCTGATTTGCTTTTTAGCATAGTTTTTTTTTGGCATGTTTTTTGATGTAGGTATGTGTTTTGGTGTAATTTTTTTATTTGCAAATAATTTTATTCTTTAAGTTTGTTTTTATTGTAAAATTTTCTTATTTTGAGCTATCAATTCATAGATTAGTTATTTTGGCATGATTATTGATTGTGTGGTGTTTTCTGCTTTTGGAGGCTGTTAATGTGTTTAGAGAAGACTAAAGTGCTTTAAAATTGAGTTTTTTTGTTGAAAATGTATTTTTTTTAGGTTGTAATCTGTTTTTGGTATGATTTTTGTATTGTTTCTTTTAGTATTCACTAAATGTATTGTAATATGACAAAGATAGTAATTCCGGTATTGGACAAGGAAGCACGCAAATTTGTCGTAGCTGAAAGTTTGGGAATGGAGAGTCATGTTTGTATTTATGACTTGGTTACGCGTCAAATTCAGTGGATTGATGTGGCTGAATATGTTGCAGATTCTCGAGACTTAGTCCAAATGTTCAAAGATTTGGGAGTGAAAGCGGTTGTGTTCAACGGGCAGCAATCTGCATTGCTGCAAAATTTGAAGCAGCGCGGTATTGCAGCTTACAAATCAAAGACAGATGATCTTATCGAAACCATTAAACAGTACAACCAGAACAAGTTGGTGATATGGGATATGGAGGATTTGTCCTTGTCATCTCGTTATGCCAACAGAATGCACCGGTATAGATATTCGGTTGCAATCTGAAAAGAATTTTATTGATTTGAAGTTTAGGCTTCGTTCATAGGGCAGATATTTTTTCGTGTCTGTTTTTATGTTATTAAGTTTTGTTAGTTTGTTAATAGGATGCCGTTTTTTTTCGGCATCCTTTTTTTATTTGGAGTGTGGATAAGTTTTGTAATTTTTTGTTCTGTAATTCGTTTCGGACGCTTTTGTGTATGGCGTTTAGTTAATTTTCAACGTACGTTCCAAGCTTTCTTTGTGCGATTTGAACCTTCTTTTAGCATAGATCAATCTGGCGCGCAGAATTACGTTTATGTCAAGAGTGCGTCCCATCATCACTTTAAGCCCGTTAGGAACAACCTTTATGGAGATTTCCTTACCAGCTTGGATAGGGTCTCCGTCTATATGAAATTCGCCCTCTTTTTTACGTTTTAGCGTAAAGCCTTTGGTGCGGAGGATGGAAATGTGCTTGCTTCGCTCTATCTCTTTTTGGAAAAGCAGGAATGCGAGCCACGGAATAGAGTAGAATGGAAACGGCTTGAGTATGCATATGTCCAGCAGTCCGTCTGAAGTGCTGGCCTGCGGAGCGATGAAAGCGTTGTTGCCATATTGCGAGGCGTTAGCTATAGTCACGACAAAAGCGCGCTGCGTAATCTCAAACTCGTCGGAAGAAAGTGTGTAAGGGTGCGGTTTGTACCCCCAGTACTCTTTTACAACCGTTTTAAGATATGTGAGGAATCCGCGTTTGCCTTGCACTGCGAATTTGTGGCTGATGTGCGCGTCAAATCCGGTGCCGCAAGTGCAGAAAAAGGCATGTTCGTTAGCCATGCCGTAGTCAATGCTTTTGATCGAGTGCTTGTTTATTTGCCTTAATGCTCTCTTAGGAATCAAAGAGATGCCTAGATGTCTAGCCAATCCGTTGCCTGAGCCGTAAGGTATGATTCCGAATACGGTGTTTGTGCCTGTGAGCTGAGATGCAACTTCGTTTATTGTCCCGTCACCGCCACAGGCGACAACATAATTAAATCCTTCTTCCACATATTGCTTGGCCAATTCTTTGCCATGTCCGGCATATTTAGTAAACTCGATAGATATGTCAAACCTGTCCGCGTCAAGAATCTTTCTAATCAGATCCGGAAGGTCTTTTTTATTGTTTGTCCCCGAGTTGGGGTTTATTATAAATGCGATTGTTGATTTTGCCATTTAAAAAATTTCTAATTATATACCGCAAATATAAGTATTTTTGATGATATTTGCAAAACGGTGAAGATGAGTTGTTCTTTGTCTCGTCTTTGCTCTTTAACGAAGAATGTCCGTTTTTTGTTTAATCGAGAAAGGCTCTTGCGCCTTTTTGTTGTTTACGTTTTTATGCGAGAGGAATATTTGCGTTATTTTTGGCAGTATAGATTATGGGCTGCATCTTCGATGTTTACTGTTGACGGAGAAGAGCTGGAGATTATTGATACAGGGTCGCTTAATTGCGATTCTGGTCCGGATTTTTTCAATGCTAAAGTAAGGGTTGGAAATACGTTGTGGGCTGGAAATGTGGAGCTTCACTGCAAGGCTTCTGACTGGTGCAGGCACGGTCATGATGCAGACAAGACCTATGACTCAGTCGTGCTGCATGTTGTGGCGGAGAGTGACTGTGTTGTTAGACGGTCTTCTGGCGAGGTGATTCCGCAGGTGGTGATGAATATTCAAGATAGTGTTCTGGCCCGTATAGAGCAGCTTTTCTGTTCGGAGCAGCAGGTGCGGTGCGGCTCTTTCTGGAATTTAAGATGCACGGAATTGATGCGGCTCTCTTTTTGCCGTTTGGTATGCTCTCGTCTTGAGAGGAAAGCTTTGATGGTCGAGGAGTTGCTTAATCAGTCAAAGGGAGACTGGCCGGAGGCTTTTTACGTGCTTCTGGCTCGTAATTTCGGCATGAATGTTAACGGGCTGCCATTTGAATTGCTGGCACGGTCGCTTCCGTTGCGTTATCTTGCAAAACACAAAGACAGCGCGTTTCAAGTCGAGGCGCTTGTTTTTGGGCAGTCTGGACTTCTTGGAAATGTTGACGATGCAGACGATTATGTTGTCTCTTTGCAAAAAGAGTACGCTTTTTTTAAGAAAAAATTTAATTTGAAGCCAATTGATGCGTCTTATTGGAAATTTGCGCGTATGCGTCCGTCAAACTCTCCGGGTGTGCGTATTGCTCAGTTTGCCAATTTGGTTCATCGTTCATCGAATTTGTTTTCTAAGATTTTGAAAGAGAGGGATTTGGACAGGTTGCGTCATTTGTTGAGTTGTGAAGCGTCTGAATATTGGTCGGAGCGTTACAGTTTAGGAGATAAGGCTTCTGTCCGTAAATTTACAAAGCGATTGAGCAAAGAGAGCGTAGATGTAATTCTGATAAACACGGTAGCCCCGCTGCTGTTTTCCTATTCAAAGACGCATGGAGATACCGAGATGCAAGAGTTTGCTTTTACGCTATTGGAAAGATTGCCAGCGGAAAAGAACAGTATAATTTCGATGTGGAGCGAATACGGAGTTGAAGCGTTGTCTGCCTATGACTCGCAAGCGTTGGTAGAACTCAAGTGCAATTTTTGTGAACGAGGAAATTGTTTGCGTTGTGTTGTAGGGCATTGTGTGCTTGCCGCGCCCCAAAGCGGAGGCTATAAACCATAAGACAACCTCTGTACTAATACTTTTGACATACTCGTCTATTTGTAAAGATACAAAGAGGCTGCATATATACAAAAAAACTCCCGAACCAAAGAGGTGCGGGAGTTCCTTTGCATATCCTTATTTTTCGATGATTTCCATACCTTTTTTCAAGGCAGTTTCGTTCATCGGGATAAGGTGATGATGTCTCTCCGGCAAAGTCTTTTTAAGACCTTTAAGAACATTATCAAGCTCAACAATCGGACGCACTTTGAGCAGACCACCCAATATAATCATGTTGAATGATTTAGGAGCGTTCATCTCTATTGATGTGTCCATTGCGTTAATCTTGTAAACGTTTATGTCCGTTCTTGTCGGAGCCTTAGTGATTCCGTACGGGTCGTAAATCAAAGTGCCGCCAGGCTTCACGCTTTTTTCGAACTTGTCCAGAGACTGCTGGTTCAAAATTATCGCAGTGTCAAATTCGTTCAAGATAGGCGAACTGATTTTTTCGTCGCTCAGAATAACAGTCACGTTAGCCGTGCCACCACGCTGTTCCGGACCGTAAGCCGGCATCCAAGTAACCTCTTTACCCTGCATAAGACCAGAGTAAGCGAGGATTTTGCCCATAGATAGCACACCTTGACCGCCGAACCCGGCTATAATTATTTCCTCTTTCATTGTCTGCAAATTAAATGTTAGCGTCTCTGTCTCTTAAATCACCCAGCGGATAAGCAGGGAACATGTTCTCTTCCATCCACTTGTTTGCCTTGGCAGGAGTCATTTTCCAGCCAGAAGAGCAAGTTGAAACAACTTCAACAACGTTAGCGCCGCCCTTTCCGTCCAAGCAATTTTCAAAAGCCTTTCTTATGGCTTTTTTAGTTTTGCGGACAGCCGCAGCGGTGTGCACGCTCTGACGAGTCACGAATCTTGTGCCTTCCAGTTCCTTTAACAAGTTTGTTATCTTCAAAGGATAACCGTTCAGCTTAACGTCACGTCCGTAAGGACAAGTCGCCGTTTTAATACCTTCGAGGGTAGTAGGAGCCATCTGTCCGCCGGTCATGCCGTAAATACCGTTGTTGATGAATATGATCGCGATGCTTTCGCCGCGGTTGCAGGCGTGAATAGTTTCCGCTGTACCTATAGCCGACAAGTCTCCGTCACCCTGATAAGTGAAAACGAGCTTGTTAGGGCGAAGCCTTTTGATAGCGGTAGCCAACGCAGGAGCGCGTCCGTGAGCAGCCTCTTCCCAGTCGATGTCGATATAGTTGTAGGCGAACACAGCGCAGCCAACTGGAGTTATCCCGATAGAGTCTTCAACAAGCCCCATCTCTTCGATAACTTCAGCAATTAATTTGTGAACAACACCATGGCTGCAGCCAGGGCAGTAGTGCATGGCGTTGTCGTTCATTATGTCCGGTTTCTTATAAACCAGATTTTCGGGTTTGATTATATCTTCAAGTGCCATTTGTTTCTGATTTTTAAGAAATTACATTATTTTATTTTTAACTGCCTCGACAATTTCGTCTGGAGTGTAAACGATACCACCCAAACGTCCGTAATGCTCAACAGGAACCTTTCCGTTCACTGCGAGACGCACATCTTCCACCATCTGTCCGGCGTTAAGCTCAACCGAAAGCATAGCCTTCACCTTATTTGCATAATCAGCAAGGGCCTTTTTAGGGAACGGCCACAAAGTGATAGGGCGCAGCAGGCCAAGCTTGATGCCCTGTTCGCGTGCAATTTCGACAGCTTTTTGGCATATACGTGCAGACGAGCCAAACGCAACCAGAAGATACTCTGCGTCGTCGCACATTATCTCTTCGTAGCGCACTTCGTTCTCTTCGATAGTCTTATATTTTTCCTGAAACCTGATGTTGTTCTGTTCCATTGCGTCAGGCTGAAGTTCAAGCGATGTGATTACGTTGCGCTCTCTGTTCTTAGGCTTTCCAACTGCAGCCCAAGGACATTTTTCCGCAATTTCCTCTTCAGTCATTCTAGGCTGGAAGTCAGGAAGCACAACCTTTTCCATCATCTGTCCGATGACACCGTCAGCAAGTATGATAGCCGGATTTCTGTATTTGAAAGCCAAGTCAAAGCCAAGACCTACAAAATCTGCCATTTCCTGAACCGAAGCAGGCGCAAGCGCTATAAGTCTGTAGTCGCCGTGTCCGCCACCTTTAACAGTCTGGAAATAGTCAGCCTGGCTAGGCTGGATAGTTCCGAGTCCCGGACCTCCTCTCATCACGTTCACGATAAGGGCAGGGAGTTCCGCGCCGGCAAGGTAAGACACACCCTCTTGTTTTAGAGACACACCCGGGCTGGAAGACGAAGTCATCACCTTCTTGCCACATCCTGCGCCGCCATAAACCATATTGATGGCAGAAACTTCACTTTCCGCCTGCAAAACTACCATTCCGGTCGTTTTCCAAGGTTCAACCTCCATCAGAGTCTCAAGCACCTCGGACTGCGGAGTGATAGGGTAGCCGAAGTAACCGTCGCATCCGCATCTGATAGCAGCGTGCGCAATCGCTTCGTTACCTTTCATTAATTTAACTTCTTCACTCATCTATTTTAAGCTAATTTCGTTTTATAAACTGAGATACATCCGTCTGGACATACAATACCACAACTCGCGCAACCTATGCAGGCATCTTCATCCGCCATGACCGCATAGTTGTAACCTTTGGCGTTAACCTGTTTAGACATCGCCAGCACATTTGCAGGGCATGCCACGACGCAAAGCTCGCATCCTTTGCATCTTTCGGTGTTAACCACAACAGCTCCTTTTATTTTAGCCATTTTTCTTGTTTTTATGATAACGTTAATTATTTGCAATTATAATTTGCAAAGGTACGCTTTTTGTCTCTAAAATTAAAGCCGTCGCACTTAAATTTTTTTGCAAAATGCGAAAAAAAAGTGAGCGTACAGCTAAGGTGTAACGCGCAAGACTTGCATTTTGTTGCAAAACAGTTCTCGAAAGATTGTCAGGCAGGCTCTTTTTTCAGCTTTTCTATGTATGCGGCTGGAATTTCCACTGCAATAGCGACAACTCCGTCTATGCGTATCACGACCTTTTTCTTGCCTTTCACGCTTAGCAGCTCGCCTTCTACGTTTGAAAGCACGCCCTTGGTGATGCGCACAAAGTCTCCTCGCTTCAGATTAAGGTCGGCAACCTCGACATCGTCTGTCATGTCCAGGACGAACATGAAGTCCTGCATCTGTTTTTCAGGCACTACCATAATCTGCTTTGTCGTTAAGTTTCGCATAAAACTGATAGGTATGCCGCATTCGTTGTGCAAAGCAAGAACGTCTTTTTTTATGCCCCTGATGAAAATGACGCAAGGGATAAGCATCACCTCGACCTTTTTTTTCCTGTCCTTCCACTGATGAACCTCTTCGCGCACGGCGAGGTAGTTCTCAACACCCATTTCATCGAGCTTGGCTTTTATTTTCTTTTCGTGCTTTGATTTTGTGAAAGCCACGAACCACTGTCTTTCCGTCATAAAAAGTCTCGTTTGCTAAAATTTCGGCGAATGTACAAATAATAATCGATAGCAGAGTGCTTTTTTTCTGAAATTTTATTCAGCGTGTAAAAAAAACAAATTGGCACGTCGCCTTTTATTCGTTGCTGTTATTTTTTATTTGTTTGTGAAAATCTGCAAATCTGTTTTTGATCTCGTCTCTAACTCTGCGAAATTCGTTCAAGACAAGGTCGTCAGAGCCGGTACAGTCCGAAGGGTCGTCAAAGCCTATGTGCAGACGTTTTCCCACTTTGCCAACAAAAGCCGGGCAAGTTTCGTTGGCGCTGCCGCAGACTGTTATTACATAGTCCCACTCCTCATCCAGATATATTTCTACGTTCTTAGGCGTGTGTTCTGATATGTCAACGCCGACTTCGCTCATCACAAGCACAGCCTTTGGGTTGACCTGAGGCGCTGGTTGCGTGCCTGCGGAATGAACGTTCAGTTTGTCGTCAAACGACTGCAAAAAACCGTGAGCCATCTGGCTGCGGCAACTATTTCCTGTGCATAAAATCAATACTTTCATAAAAGTGACATCAAATAAAATTCCGTGCAAAGATACAATTTCAGCAAATAAAATAATTTTTTCAGTGAAAATAAATCTAATTGTCTTGCCGTTTTGCTTATTAATTTTACTTTTGCTGTGCAGGAATACAGGCAGTGCGATTAATTAGGATTGCTGGTGTAAATTTAAGGAGCATGAATGAATTTGTGTCTAAAATAGTGTCGGTTTTGAAGCGTCGGTTTGTGCGAGAGCCTTTGCTTTGGATTGCCTTTTTCGCGATGCTGACTGTGAGCAACATCTCGATGGACCTTGGGCTTTCCGCAGCGCTTTCGGCAATAGAGGTCGCCGGCATGATTCTGCTTTTTTACGTGAATACCCTTGTGCTTATGCCGAGGCTTCTGGTGAAGCACAAGGCGGTGCTTTATCTTGTCTTTTCTGGTGTGCTTCTTTTCGCTGCGGTTTCTCAGTTAGCTTATTTGGCCGAGTTTGTGATTAGAGAGTATGACGAGTTTGCGATGGCGGAAGAGGAGCAGTCTTTGCTAGATATTCAGTTGCCTTCGGAGACGAGGCCTTTTTTTGAGGATGATGATAAAACGTCGGCAATAGAGGATTCCTTAAAGCTGAAAATAGCGGTGATTTTTGTGTGCACTTACCTTTTTTCTTCTTTGCTGTATTATGTGAACAAGGCTAACAGAGACGAGCAGGAGAGGCTTGAGCTTGAGCAGAAACGGTCTCAGATGGAGCTGCGCTTTCTGAGGTCGCAGATTAATCCGCACTTTTTGTTCAACGCCTTGAACAACATTTATTCGATGGTCTATATGCAGGACAAGAATGCTCCGAACAGTGTTCTTATGTTGTCCGAGATGCTCAGGTATGTGACGGACGAGTGCAAGTCTGAAAAGATAAGTCTGGACGACGAGGTGCATTATCTGGAGAATTATATAAATTTCCAGAAGTTCAGTTACGAAAACTGTATTGATGTGACATTTGATGTGGATATGCCGGACGAGCCTGTTTATGTAGCTCCGATGTTGCTTGAGCCTCTTATTGAGAATGGCTTTAAGCATAGCGGAATAGGGATAGAGGAGGGCGCTTACATCCGTATCAAACTGGCCGTGAAGGAAGGCCGGCTGCTGTTTGAGATGAAAAACAGCAAAGGGAAGAAAAAGAAGGAGAGCGGAAGCAAAAAAAGGGAGGGCGTCGGGCTGAAGAATGTGGAGCAGAGGCTGCGGTTGCTTTATCCGGATACACATAAGTTTGAAATGGATGACAAAGAAGACGCTTTTTGCGTGAAGCTTGAATTTGAATTGGAAAGATAGTATTTAAATTTTAGGCCGCTTATATATAAAGGTCGAGGCGATTAAGAATGACTTGCCTATATATGCGCCTTTCAAATTGCGAACAATTAAAATATATACGGTTATGGAAAATGAATTAATGAAGGTGCTTATTATTGACGATGAGTTTCCGGCCAGGAAGCTTTTGTCGGACTATGTGTCGAAGATTCCGAATTTGCAGCTTGTGGATGTGTGCGAAGATGCGATGTCTGCGATAGTTGCAATTCAGCAGCAACCGGTAGATTTGATTCTGTCTGACATTCAGATGCCGGAGCTTTCTGGGCTGGACCTTATCAGGTCTTTAAATGACAAGCCGATGGTAATTTTCACCACAGCCTATTCGGAGTACGCGATAGACAGTTACGAGCTAGAGGCGATAGACTATTTGCTGAAGCCTATTTCGTTTCCGCGTTTCACGCAGGCTATAAACAAGGCTGTAGAGCGTTTCAAAATGAAGCGCCAGATGCAGCAGCCCAAGTCAGAGAAGGATTTCTTTATGGTGAAGGCTGATTACAAATTGTACAAGATAGAGTATTCGGACCTGCTTTATGTGGAGGGACAGAGCGAGTATGTGACTTTTCATCTGAAAGACAAGAAAGTTACAGCTTATTATTCTCTGAAAAAGTTAGAGGAAGAGCTTCCGCAGAATGAGTTTGTTAGGATTCACAAGTCTTATATAGTGGCAATTTCTCAGATAGAGGCCATAGAGGGGAATATGGTGTCTGTGGCGGGTCAGAAGTTGGCTATAGGCAAGAATTATAAGGACGCATTGATGGAACGGTTGGGCTAGATATTTTGTCTAAATATAAAAAAAGCCTTTTGAAAACTTTCAGAAGGGGCACTGTACATAATTTTGTGTAAATGTAGAATACGGGATTCAGGTATAATCTCCTATATCTGAATTCTGTTTTCAAAAATAAGAATAAATTGGTTCATAATCAAGCCCCAATTATGAATTGGTTGCGTCCACTTCTTTTC
>JAGBRL010000064.1 GCA_017632345.1 Paludibacteraceae bacterium | reverse complement strand
TATAATCTCCTATATCTGAATTCTGTTTTCAAAAATAAGAATAAATTGGTTCATAATCAAGCCCCAATTATGAATTGGTTGCGTCCACTTCTTTTCAATCTCCATCAAAGATAGGAAAACGGTCTTCTTAACGGCATCATCCGTGAGAGTGTAAAATAAACGGTGTCAAGGAACAATAAAAGTATTACGACATAGTTTAAATTATTATGACACACGAAGAAATTGATTACAAGTTGGCCGCCGAACAGTTGCGTGCAGGGCAGTCATTGATTGGAAAAGGAGGAGCTTTAGCCTCCATGTTGGAACGCATACTGAATGCGGTTCTTGAGGGTGAGATGGATGCTCACCTAAGTGTAGAGTCTCGTGAAAGCGGCAATCGTCGCAACGCTTGAGTGCCTTTCTGGCCGATTGCATTAAATTCCAAATGAAAGAGCCGTGTTTGCAACCTGTTTTTTTTATGCAGTATCATTTTGAGTTTTAAAAATACATCTTGTTAATATATTGTTAATCAGCGTTTTGAGTTTTTATAAAAGAGTCTGAATTAATTTTCCATACATCTGAATTGATATTCCATATGCATAGTTTGCAAACGTCTTAATTTAGCCGTCGGGATTTAATTATGTTTAACTAATTCTAATAGACATGAGAACTCAGAACTTTACAAATTGTAAATTTTTATTGCTTATAGCATTGTTATTATGTTCATGGTCATTATCGGCTGCATCTCGACAGATGGAGTATCTGGACCGTGGAGTAGTTGCCGTAAAAGTGAATAACGGCGTGTTTTTAAGTTGGCGTTATCTTGGCACTGATGATCCGTCTGTAGGTTTCAATATTTATAGAGACGGAACAAAGGTGAATGATGCCCCTGTTACAACTAAGACTAATTATTTAGACTCAAAAGGGGGTGCAAATTCTAAGTATGTGATTAAATCTGTTATCGGCGGAAAGGAGTTAGAGACATCTAAAACTGTTACTCCTTGGGCTTCTCAACGCAAGACCATCAAGTTAAATCGTCCCGGCACTAATTATAATGCGAATGACATGAGTGTCGGCGACGTTGATGGCGACGGTCAGTATGAGCTGTTTTTGAAATGGGACCCGAGCAATGCGAAGGACAATTCGCAGAGCGGAGCGACAGACAAGGTGTATATTGATTGTTATACTTTTGAGGGTGATTTTTTGTGGAGAATAGACTTGGGCGTAAATATTCGTGCTGGTGCTCACTATACTCAGTATCAGGTTTTTGACTATGATGGTGACGGCAAGTGCGAGTTGGTTTGCAAAACTGCTCCCGGAACAAAGGACGGGAAAGGGAAGAATGTGATTATGGGTAATGACAATCCTAACGCAAATTACAGAAACGGCTCCGGATATATTTTGAGCGGACCGGAGTATCTCACTATATTTGAAGGAGCGACTGGCGCTGAGATTCATACCGTAGCTTATAAACCGGCACGCGGAAACGTGAATGGATGGGGCGACGGTTACGGAAACCGTGTGGACAGATTCCTTGCCTGCACAGCGTACCTGGACGGCGAGCACCCAAGTGTGGTTATGTGTCGCGGTTACTATACTCGTTCAACTTTGGCTGCGTACGATTTTAAGAATGGCAAGCTGGTGGAACGCTGGTACCATGACTCTCCTACAAGAGGTCAGGGCGCTTTTGGCGAAGGTTACCATAATGTATCTGTTGCTGATGTGGACGGCGACGGCAAGGACGAAATCATATACGGCTCTGCTTGTATCGATGATAACGGCAAGCTAATCTATCGCACAGGTTATGGTCATGGCGACGCTATGCACGTGTCTGACATGATTCCGGGCAATGGGGTGCTCGAAGGTTGGTTTGTTCATGAAGAAAAGGGGTCTGCTTACGGTTATGAATTGAGAAATCTGAAGACCGGAAAGGTTATCTTCGGACAAAAGACTAACACTGACAACGGACGTGGTATGGCCGCTGATATTGACGCAAACCATAAAGGTTTTGAAATGTGGAGCTCGTACGGCAGCAATGTGTTCAACTGCAACGGAAAGAGCATCTCTAATAAGAAGCCTAGCGTGAACTTCCGCGTTTACTGGGACGGCGACCTGCAGGACGAGCTGCTCGATGGTAACAAGTGCGACAAATGGAACGGAAACGGAACAACTCGCCTTATGACCTTCACTGGCAGCGCTTGCAACGGTTCTAAAAATACGCCTAACTTGTCTGGCGACATTATCGGAGACTGGCGCGAAGAGGTGATTCTGCACGACGGTGCTAACCTTTACATCTACACTACGACTATCGAGTCTAAGTACCGTATGTACACTTTGATGCACGACGCTGTTTACCGCTGCGCAATTGCTTGGCAGAACACGGCTTACAATCAGCCTCCGCACCTTGGAATCTATATCGGCGACGGTTTGAATGATATTAAGCAGCCTGACATCTACACAGCCGGCAAAGAGGCCGCTCCTGCTGTTGCTACTTTGGCTTTTGAAGGTAAGCTTGTTCAGGATTTGTTGCCTGGCGAAAGCATTATGCCTATCACTTTCACTTTCGGCGGAACGGCTACTGGCGTTGATGTGCCTGAACTTCCAGAAGGTTTGACGGCTAAGGTTGAAGGAAATAGCGTGGTGATTTCAGGTAAACCTTCTGCTGCGGCTTCGTTCACTGTGAAGACTAAGGGCGGTGACAATGTGGTTGAGCATACGGTTAATATCAGCATCGCTCCGGAAGGTCTTAAAAATGTGGCTTATGTAACTGACGCAAGCAATGAAAATTATAAGAACGACAAAATTCTTGCTCACTTGAAGGTGGAAAAGGGCTGGTACGTGCGTGAGTTTGACGCTCTTTCGTCTAAGTTTGATTATTCTTTGTTCGACTTGATAATCATAAGCGAAACTGCTCCATCTACCGCTCCAATCATGGCGGAACTGGAAGGTATAGACAAACCGGTGCTTAGCATGAAGGTGCACGCTTACAAAGAGGCTGCTGGCGCGTGGGGCTGGGCGGCTGAAGGTTTCGGCGACAATACAACTGAAACGAATCTGGTTGTGGCTGAAAAGTATCTCTCTCACCCTATGTTCAAAGATGTTAAGTTCGTCAACGGCAATGAGGTGCAGATGGTGACAGAGGTGAACGTAAAGGCTCTTACTTATATGAATCCGGAATCTCTAACTGACAAGGAAGGCACAATCGAGTCTGTTGCAAGCATCAAGGGTGAAGAGGCGGTTTCTATCTTCGAAATTGAGGCTGGAGCTAAGGTGGCAGGCACCGTGATTCCGGAAAATTACATACAGATAGGTCTGAACAGCAGTTCGTATGCAAATGTGACTGACGATGCCCTTTCTGTCATAAAGAACGCTTGTCTATACCTTTTGGGCGACCTTAAGAAGCCTGAAGAGACAACCGGCGAAGGTTTGGTTTTGGTTGAAAACGGAGAGCTTGAAATCTATCCTAATCCGGTGAAAGAGGCGATGTTTATCGTTAATGGTTCTGCTGATGCGTTTGTGGCCAACTTGCAGATAGTGAGCCTTGACGGCGCGGTTGCTGCTGAAGAGACTGTATTGCTGAACAATGGAGCCAATGAGTTGAACAGAACGGACTTGAACGTAGAGGCTGGGCTTTATGTGGTGTCGCTACGCAATTCGCAAGGCGGACTGATCTTGGTGAAAACGGTGCTTTTTAAATAAAAAAATGTTTCCAATGTCTGAAGGTTGCTTCGGACGGTTATAAAACTACTAAATTGCAAATCAAACGGTCTCTGAATCTGACAAAGATTTGGAGACCGTTATAAAAAACATGTTTATGAAGAAGTTTTTATCTTTACTTTCAGCTTTTCTGCTGATGGTTGTCCCTTTGTTTGGGCAGCAGTTGAGAGTGTTTACGATAGGAGACTCAACAGTTCAGGATTATAACGACGGATATGCTCCTAGAAAGGGCTGGGGACAGATGCTGCCGTTCTTTTTCGACAAGTCCAAGGCTGTGGTCTATAATAAGGCGATAGGCGGCACAAGCTCCAAGAGCTTTTATGAAAAGCATTGGGCGGCAGTGCGCGGTCAGTTGCAGAAGGGCGATTATGTGTTCATCCAGTTCGGAATCAACGACCGAAACAGTTCTGACGCGAACCGTTATGCTCCGAAAGGTGTGTTCGAAGGTTATATAAAGAAGTTTGTGGCAGATGTTAGGGCCAAGGGCGCTATCCCGGTGCTGGTCTCTACAGTGCGCCGTTGCGCATGGACTAACGGCAAGCCGTATGACTCTTATCACGAACATCCGCAGCTGATGAGAGATGTTGCGAAGGAGGTCTCCGCTCCGCTTGTGGATCTGGACAAGTTTTGCTACGACCTTTTTGTGGCTCAGGGCGAATTGTATGCGCAGCGCTATTTGACTATGCACCTGCAGGCTGGCGAATATGGTAATTATAAAAATGGTGCGTCGGACCAAGTGCATTATCAGGAAATAGGCGCGACAGAGAATGCGCGTTTCGTTGTGGAGTCCATCGAAAAAAGCAATGATGCGGATTTGAAAAAACTTGCGGCTTGCACTTTGCCGCGTTATAAGGTGACGTTCAAAATTAATGATCCGTCTAAGGCTAAGACCGTCTCTCGTTCGGCAGAGTTCCCTGCTGGTATCAACGTTACTTTGAAGACTATTCCGCAGAATGGAGCGAAGTTCATTCGCTGGGAAGACGGGTCGGGCAAAGCTGTCGCAACTAAATCTCTTCATGTCCTTAAAATGGGCTCTGCGGATGTGACTTACAAGGCCGTGTATGAGTCTAACATAAAAGAGAAGATTGAGCCAACTTTGTCTATCAATAATCAAAACAAGTCGTTGGTGGCTTCGGAGGCGAAGTCTTACAAATGGTATTTTAACAATAAGGCTATTTCTGGCGAAACAAAATCGTCTTTGGTTATCAGTCAGAACGGCACTTATTCGGTAGAGATGGTTCTTAACGACGGCACAACTGCTAAATTGCACATCTGCGTGACTATCGGAAAGGATGGCGTTATCAGAAAGATTTATCTGATAGGAGACTCTACAGTCTGCAACTATAAGGATAGCCAATATCCTATGACTGGCTGGGGACAAGTGCTGAAGTATTTCTTTAATTCAGATATTAAGATTGATAATCATGCAATTGGCGGACGCAGTTCTCGTAGTTTCATAGAGCAAGGTCGTTGGAAGACGGTGCGTGACGCTTTGCAGCCGGGCGACTTCGTGTTTGTGCAGTTTGGTCATAACGACAGGGATACGAAGCCGGAACGTTACACGAGTGTGGCGGATTATAAGAAGAATATGAAGATGTTCATCAATGAGGCTCGTGAAAAAGGGGCTATACCGGTGCTTGTGTCGCCTATGGTGATGAACGCGTGGAACAATGCCGGCATGAGGAATGTGTTTACTGAGAATGGTAATAATTACCGAGGTGCAATGGCCGAAGTTGCGGATGAGATGAAGTGCGCTTTCGTGGATTTGAATATGAAGTCTTATAATCTTTTCAAAACTACATCTGCAAACTATTGCTCAAGATTCTTCTATCATACTTATCCTGCGGGCGAATATCCTAATTACCCGAACGGAAGTTCGGACGGGACACACTTCCAGGAGATGGGCGCGATTACGTTGTGCAAGCTTGTCACAGACGGTCTGAAAGAGTCTGAAGACCCGTTCATTCAGTCGCTTGTGAATTACATGAAGCCGCAGTACACATTGACGGTTAAGGCTAATAAAGATAAGTCTGGCGATATCACAATGTCTAATTCGTTCCCCGAAGGTGCTCCAATTACAGTGAAGGTGCTTCCGTCTAACGGATCTAAGTTCGTGAACTGGAGTCGCGACGGAAAGAATGTGAGTTCTAAGACTTTGTATCGATTCAGCATGGGTTCTCAAAACACGGAACTGACTGCTATTTTTGAAGGTGGCGCGGCGGTTGATACAGTTGTGAAGATTGATTTCCCTGAAGGCAAAAAACGTGTTGCGTACATTACAGACCCGAATGCGGCGAATTATGCTAACGACACAAAAATTTTGCCAGCTTTGAAGGCGTGCGATTCGCTGTTTGTTTATGAGGTGAACGCTACCAAAAATAATGTGGACCTGGCTGATTTTGATATGGTCGTTATTAGCGAGGTGGCAGCTTCGACTGCTGCAAGAATCGCTTCGCTGAAGAGCGCAGACAAGCCAACGCTTACCATGAAGGTGCATGCCTACAAAGAGGCTGCAGGAGCGTGGGGCTGGGCTGAAAATGGATTTGGCGACAATTATGAGGCGACAAACGTGACGGTTAGCGATGCCGGCAAGGCTCATCCGATCTTTAACGGTGTGAAACTGAGCGAGTCTGGCGAATTGCAAATGGTCTCTGATGTGAACGACAAGGCTTTGACTTATATGAATCCTGCAAACTTTAGTTCTGTTAGCGGCGGCGAAATAGTTGAACTGGCTTCTATTTCGGGAGAAGAACAGTGTTCTATTTTTGAAATTCCGGCCGGAACAGCGGTGTCCGGAACAACGTTGAAGTCTGCAATGGTGCAGGTCGGACTGAACAGCAGCTCTTATGCTAATATCACGGAGGACGGTGTTAAGGTCTTGCAAAACGCTTGCTACTATTTGCTTGGAATGAAGATGCCGGCGGAAGAGGCTACTGATGTGACTTCCGTGAATGCTGATGCGTGCGCAGTTTATCCAAATTTGGTGCGTGACGTGCTGTTTGTCAGAAACGGAACAGACGAAGTTTTCTCTGCCAACCTGACTTTGACCGGCCTGAATGGCTCTGTGGTTGCGCGGATGAGGGTTACGTTGAATGAGGGCGTAAATTCAATCAGCAGGGATGGTTTGAGTGTGCCTGCGGGACTTTATGTTGTTTCGCTGACTGACAAAAAAGGAAGCGAATTGTTTAAAGGAATAACAATCTTCAAATAAATTTCTATTCTATCGTTGCTAATACCCTAACAAAGCAACTCTAAGCGGGGCAAGTTGAGAAATTTGCCCTGCTTTTTTGTAAATGTGTCATAGCTGGTTTGTGTGTTAAAAGTTGTCTTGGGCGATTTCTATAAATTTGGTCGAGCTGATTTTGAAAGACAAATATATAGCTCTCTTTGCAGAACCGAATAAAAGTTTTACATTTGCGGTTAATAAAAACAGATTGATTATGTGCATACCTGGAACAGCGAGAAGTCGCTACATAAATTTCTACACGGATTTCGCCTTCAAGAAGTTCTTCGGGACTGAGGCGAACAAGGATTTGCTGATTAGTTTTCTGAACGCTCTGCTGGAGCTTGAGGGGGAGAAGGCGATAGCCGACCTCACCTACATGAACACCGAGCAGCTTGGCTTCACGAACACCGAGCGCCGCGCGGTGTATGACGTCTATTGCATGACAATAGGAGGCGAGCGTTTCATAGTAGAGATGCAGAAGGCAAAGCAGGACAATTTCAGGGACCGAGCTCTTTACTACTCTTCGTTTGCGGTTCAGGAGCAGGGGCAGAAGGG
>JAGBRL010000063.1 GCA_017632345.1 Paludibacteraceae bacterium | reverse complement strand
TCAAGTAATTTTAGTGCCTGATTATACATCGGCTGTCCGATAAAATGTGTACTTTTGCCCATGGTTATGTTTTATATGTGCAATTCAAAGATAACCAAAAAGGACTGAATCTTGCAAGTCAGATTCAGTCCTAATTTTTTTATGCTTAAAAGTTTTATCGGACAGTAATATTTTTTTACGGCTCATCTTAATTCTTCGTCCTTCACATTTATTTCACCGGTATTTTCCAACTTAGGGAGCCGATGTTTACTATGTACAAGCCGCTGCTTTTCAGGTTTAGCTTTAAGATGTCAAGAGAACAGCCTGCCTGAAAAATAATCTGTCCTGTTATGTCGTAAACTGTAACTGTTTTGTCTTTTGCATTGAAGACGGACAGCGTTTTGTTTTCGCACGTCAGATAAATGTCAGCCTCATTGATGTTGCGGTTGCCTGAGATTTCTTCGGTAAGGTACAATCCTACGCAGCCGTTGTCTTCGCTCCCTGCTTTGATGTTGAGCGGACTGTTATTTATCACTGTGGTAAGCCCTTCGCAGCCTAAGAATGCAGACTCTCCAATTGACTCTAATGTCGCCGGCAAAGAGATTCCTATCAGGTTGCAGTCGCGGAAGGCGTTCGTCCCTATTGTCTTTAGGCAGTCGCTTAAATAGACAATGGCGAGGTCTTCGCATTCAAAAAAAGCGTTCAGCTCGATGTCAGTCAGCTGAGTGCCGCTGAAATCTAAAATTTGCAAAAAAGGACATTGTGAAAATGCGTCTCTCTGAAGGATTTTCAATCCGCTTCCAAAGTTTACTTCCGTTAAATAGGGACAACTGTTAAAGGCTCCGTCTTTTATTACTTCGACGCTGTTCGGTATCGTTACCGCATCAAGGTTGCAGCGCTGGAATGCGGTACTTGGAATCTCTGTCAGCCCTTCCGGGAGCTGCAGATGACCAGAAATGGCGCGAGGCGCGAAAAAGAGCGCTATCTCGTTTTTGAGATAAATCACGCCGTCGATAGACTGATACTGCGGGTTCTCTTCGTCGATGTGAATTGCGGACAAGGAAGAGCATAAGGAAAAGGCTCCGGAACCAAAGTGGGTAACTGTTGCCGGAACTTGCAAGGTTGTCATCAGCGAACTGCCCGCAAATGCGTTGTCGCCGATAGAGTTCACGGTGTAAACCTTGCCGTTGTATGTGACTTGAGACGGAACCGCAACATCTCCCACATACAGGGAGTCTTTTGGATAGTACATCCATCCGTCGGGGTCGTCATCAAACGGTTTGAATGTTACTGAAGCCGCAAGGCTGTTCTCGTCCAAATCATAGTATATGTTATCTATTTTCACAACGCCGGCAGTCAGCTGGCAAATGGCTGTAAGTATTAAAAATAGGGTTATATAAATTCGTTTCATAGGCTTGAATTTTAAATTAAACAAAAGGAAAATGTGCCTCAAGATATAACTTTTTTTTGATAAAAAAAAAGAGCGAGGCAGATTTTTTGTTGCGGCAATTCCTAAAACTGCAAAATATAAGGTGTCGTTTTAAATGTTATATGTTTTTTGCTTTGACAATAAAACTGCGCATGGCCATGAAGATTTAGATATTTCAACAAGTTTGGATTTGTGAATTTTGTGAAGTATATTTGCGAGGCAGACTATTTAGGCTATTTTACAGATTTCATATCGTTTTGAGAGTCTTTTGTTTTTAAGGCTTATTATAGAACTGATTTCAAAAGCGTACGAAACAGATTTTCAGAACATAATTTATAAAAGTTGCCTTTAGAATATAAAACTACAAACGTAATTTACAGAAGCTGTTTCTGCAAGTTTTTGGCTTGTTGGGGCTTTCTGATTAAAAGTTTTAAGATGATGAATTATTACAAATTTTTTTTGGCAGGTGTTGTTTCTATTTGCGGAACGGTTGTGCTGAATGCGGCGTCCGTTTCGATTTCTATAGACGGAAATGGAACAACTCATAAGGTGTCTCCTTATATTTACGGAAAAAACAATTCGACGAGCGAGGATTCGACGAAGGCGACAACGGCGGAGGATTGGACTCGCATAAACGAGTCGGGCGTCGCCTTCTTGAGAGAGAACGGCGGAAATAATTTGACCAAATATAACTATCGGCGCCATTTGTCGAGCCATCCGGACTGGTACAACAATGTTGAGCCGCACGACTGGGATTATGAGTTGGGCTTGATTCAGGAGATTGCGCCTCAGGTGCAGACTATGTACGGGTTTCAGCTGTTGGGGCTGGTAGCGGAAACGGAGGCGAATAATTTCAAAGACTGGGATTGGTATGTCAATCATGACAAAAAGTGGCTGAATACGGATCAGAATGTGGCTGGCTCTGGTTCTGTGCCTAATCCGGACGATGGGGAAACAGCGTTGACGGATGGCGACCCGGACTCTTATCTGATGCCTTGGCCTGCAGACTCGACCGTGGGGATTCTGGACCATTGGTTTGGCGAGGGCGGACTGGGATTTGACCGTTCTAAAGTTCTTTATTGGGCGATGGATAATGAGCCTGAAATATGGCACGGCACTCATGATGATGTGCAAAAAGAGCCTGTGAGCGCTGATGAGTTTATTGACAAATACGTCAGTGTGGCGAAGGCGGCGAAAAGCAAGTGGCCGGAGATAAAACTGGTGGGGCCTATAACGTGCAACGAGTGGCAGTGGTATGTGGGTTCGGACGGGAAAGGTGTCACGAAAGATGGAGTGTATTATACTTGGATAGAATATTTTATAAAAAGGATTGCGGAAGAGGAGGCTTTGTGCGGAATGAAACTACTGGATGTTTTCGCATTGCATTTTTATCCGAGTAAACTTTCTGATTCTGAGGTTGTTCAGTGTCATAGAATCTATTTTGACGAAACGTATGATTATCCTCAGGCCAATGGGGTGAAGAAGATTAGTGGGAAGTGGGACAATAGCGTTACTAAGGAGTTTGTCCTGAAACGATGTCAAGACTGGATGTTGAAGTATATGAACGAGGTGAGGGGCGTGGGAATTACAGAGACTGGCATCGAGTCTAAGGATGCGAATATCAACAGTATATGGTACGGCTCCACTATAGGTGAGTTTATGAAGCGAAAGGTCGAGGTTTTCTCGCCGTGGAGATGGAAGGCCGGGATGTGGGAGACTCTCCATCTATTTGCTCGTTATAATAAGCCGTATTATCTTGATGCCTCGTCGTCTAACGATTCGTTGGTTTCTGTGCATGCCACAGTAAATGAGGAGAAGGACTCTCTAAGCGTGCTGCTGATTAACAGGGACTTGACAGAGTCTGCCGAAGTGGAAATTGACTTGCACAATTTTGAGTTGCTGGATGGAGACTATCGGGCATTGGAACTTTCGGACTTGCCGGCGGATGAGACGTTTGTGTCGCACTCTGTAAATGCTCTGAAAGAGCGTGTTGTGACTTTCGTCAACGGCAAGGCGTCTGTCTTGTTGCCTCCGTTATCTACTACAACCGTTTTGCTGAGCAGGCGGGGCGAGGAAAACAGCATAGAACGCAATGAGCCGGATCAGCTTAGGGTATGGCCTACGTTGACTGATAACGTAATATATGTGTCTGGCGCGAAAGAGAAATCTGTGATACAGATTATTTCGTCAGACGGAAAGCCTCTGTTGACAAAAGTGTGTGATGCGGCAGATGTGTCGCTGGACATAGCGCATTTGCCGCAGGGGTATTATGTATGCGCCGTTTCAGACAATAATGTTACCAAAACATTCACGGTGCTGAAGCGATAGAAAAAAATACCAGAGCGATTTTCAGGTCACTCTGGTATTTGTTTTTTTAGTCGGACTTTTATCTCATGAAATATTTCAGCCAGATTTTAGGCATCTGATTTTCTATTGCGGCGGTGTAGTCCTCTTCAGAGCAGGAGAAAACTTGCAATCCTCTTTTTGTGGGGATTTCAGTCCACCATCTGTTGTTGCGTCTGTTGCGGTAAAACACACGGTCCATGTCGCCAACCATATCAGGAATTATAAATTTTTGATATTCAGACAGATTGGCGATAGGGTAGTCGCCGTACCTGTTGTCAAGCCCTTCGATAAAGTGCCAGATAATCTGAGCTGCCAAAGCGGCTGTAGTTCCGTTCTGGTCAAAATACGGATTCATGTTAAATAGTCCGAACACAGAAATTCTGTCGCTGAACCCTGCGAAGTGAGCGAGTTTGCAAGCCTCTTCAGCCAAGATTCCGTTTGGTGACGGATAACCAACAGCAGGCGCGTCGCACTGTTTGATTGCAGACATATCCATCGAGAAGATGTCGCAGTCTCTGCACAGAGGCTCCGCCAAAGTAAGATTTTCGCGCAGTTCGCCAAGGCGAGTTTCAAAAAATCCTCTCTCCTTAAGCATTGCAAACTGAGACTTGGAACATAAATAGTTTTGATTGCCTATAATTTCAAGTCTGTAAAGCAACTCTTTGTTTATCAGTTTATTAAGAAAGGTTCTTGAGTCGAATTTGTTTAAGTCGTAACTCAGGTCAATTTTATCGTCAAGCACAAGCAGATTAAGGTCTGCTCCGTTCCTTTCCAAACCTTCGAATATAGGGACGGTAAGATTCTGAGTGCCTCCTATAACGATGGTGATGATGCCTTTTTTAGACAAATCCTCTATAATATCTTTTAAAGCGCAGAAAGTGTCCTCTTCTGATATGCCATTTTTGATATTGCCTAAATCAGAGATTTTTAGATTGTTAGAGTTGAAGCAGAGAGGGTACAGAAACTTTCGTATTTCGTCGGGAGCAAGCGCGGAGCCTGCGTTGCCGGTACCGGGCATTTCGTGCTTCACGCCAATAATAGCCACGTTGTAATTGTCATCGTGCAAATTATCGCCCAAAGACTCTCCCGGACTGGCAAAGTTGAAAGGGTTGCCTCTGTTTTCGTATTTGTCGAAATAATTGTTGATGTCCATCGTTCACTATAGTTTCTTGTTGTTTTCCAGAATTGCAAAATAAAACGGAGGAGAGACAGGAGCAAGTCCGTCTCGCCTCCTTATGTATGTGAAAAAAATTACAGCACGCCTTTTGTGCTTGGCAATTCATATTTGTAAATGTCTCGCTTCACGGCCATCTTTATGGCGCGAGCCAAAGCCTTGAAGATGCCCTCGATTTTGTGGTGTTCGTTATCACCTTCCGCCTTGATGTTCAGATTCATTTTGGCGGCGTCGCTGAGCGATTTGAAGAAGTGCAGGAACATCTCGGTAGGCATATCGCCCACATACTCGCGTGTGAATTTAGCGTCCCACACCAGCCAAGGCCTTCCGCCGAAGTCGAGCGCTACGCTGCAAAGACAGTCGTCCATAGGCAGGCAGTATCCGTATCGTTCAATTCCGCGTTTGCTTCCTAGCGCCATGTATATAGCCTCTCCTAGCGCGATTGCGGTGTCCTCAATAGTATGGTGCTCGTCCACCTCAAGGTCGCCGTTCACCTTTATTGTAAGGTTGCAGCCAGAGTGTTTTCCTATTTGCTCCAACATGTGGTCAAAGAACTTCAGACCGGTGTCAATCTTGCAAGTTCCGGAGCCGTCGAGGTCAATCTCCACAAAGATGTCGGTCTCCTTTGTAGTCCTTTTTACAGAGCCGATGCGAGTCTCCGCAAACAGTCTTTCTGTGACTTTGTTCCAGTCGGTTGTGACCATAAGGCAAGAGGCTTCGCAGTCGTTCTCTTTCAGCAGTTCTTCAGCCTTGTCCTGCTCCATCAGCAAGATAGCCTTGCAGCCCAAGTTTTTGGCAAGCAGCACATCAGTGATACGGTCTCCGATGACGAAGGAGCGAGTCATGTCGTAACTGCCGTCCATGTATTCGGTAAGCATTGCAGTGCCAGGTTTGCGCGTAGGCAAGTTATCCTCCGGATAAGATTTGTCGATGAATATCTTGTCAAAAGTTACACCTTCGCCTTCCAGCACCTGCAGCATTTTCCCTTGCACAATGTCAAAATTCTCTTGCGGATTAGCAGGAGTGCCAAGCCCGTCCTGGTTTGTCACCATCACAAGTTCAAAGTCAAGTTTGCTTTTAATGAAATTCAGACTGCGAATCACATTTGGCAAGAACACCATCTGCTCAAGATTGTCAACTTGAAACGTAACCGGCGGCTCTTCTATAATTGTTCCGTCTCGGTCTATAAATAAAGCGAGTTTTAACATATTCAGTATGATTTTAATGTGTGCAAAATTAACATAAAGAAAGAATAGAAGCAAGATGTAATTTGTTTTTGTGGAAAAATAAAAGGTTCGGAACTTAAAGCTCAGTTCCGAACCTTTATGTGTATTTGTAATTTGTTGTGTTGGCTCTATTTCACAATAAGTCTCTCTTCGTAAGATTTGCCTTCGGCGGAGATAATCAGCAGATACATTCCGGCGGACAAATTTTTGCGTTTCAGGACGAACCTGTCTGAGTCTCCTGAGCCTTTCTGCATCACGGAGCCGTTCATGTCGTGCAAACTCCAAGAAAAACTTGTCTTTCCCGCAAATTGGACAGTAGTGTGCTGAGACATCGGATTTGGAGAGATGCAGAAGAGTTCCGACGCTTCATTTGCAGCATGAGTAGGCTCTTCGGCAGGCTCGATGGTGAACGAACCGGATTTAGACACGTTTTCGTCATTGCCCACAGTGGTGACAGTGAAATTATACTCGCCCGGCTCGTCGTTGGCAGTTCCGCTGAAATACACGCTTTTTTCGGCTATGTTGATGTTTGCGGAAACGCCGTTAGGCAGCCCGGAAACAGTGACCGTCTCTGCGTTTTCCCAAGTATAAGAGAACTCTTCGATAGCTTCGCCCTGCTTCACGGTCTGTTTGCTAGGGCCGGAGCCATGTTTTGTAAGAGTTGCGGCAGGGAGGGCCTGACTCAGTTTTTTGTAATATTCCACAGGGCTGTAGCCGAGATGCGGAGGCTGGTTGTAACCGCAGTGCTGCCAAGCGATGGCCATGTCGTAAGTGTGGTCGTCTCTGAGCCAAGGCAGTTTGTACTGGCTTTCGTCGGTGCTGTGGAATATGGTCAGATAGTAGTTGCTGTTATCGTCAACACCCCAGTAAACAATCTCTTCGCGCCAGTCGCCAATCAGGTCGCACTGCAGAGTAGGGTTGTATTTAGTTCCGTTATTAGTGTTGGCACCGTATCCGTGCTGCCAGATTGTAATAAGTCTGCCCCAAGACAATCCGTTGCTGTCCCATTTGTCCACGTGCTGTCGGTCGTGGTACTCTTCAAGCAGGTCGCCGTCCCAATAGACACGGTAGTTAATAGAGCTGCTGGTAGTTGTTCCGACGTGCCAAGGCGCGATAGGGTTTCCTTTGCAGTCCATCAAGTTAGCGTCGCTGATCTCAATAAATTCGGCACCGTCGTGCTTGTCGTCGCAGTCAAGTATCAATCCGCGTCCGGTGTCTCCTCCAGTCTGAGCCTTGCTGGTGATGACACGTCCTGTCCTGGCGTCGAGCATAACAGCGTCGTACGCAACGGAGGTCTCTTCCATTACGGTGAAATACTCCATGCCTTCGTTGCTTGGGTCAAACTCTCCGAGGTGAGTTGCGTCGCCATGCTTCAGGCCGGTTCTCCAGAGCAGTTTGCCGTCGTGGTCGAGAGCGGCTGTTCCGACTATGATTTCGTCAAAGCCGTCGTTATCCACGTCGCCGCAAGTTATGCTGTGCGCACCCTCTCCGTAGATGCCTTGCCCGGCAACATCTGAGGTGTGTTTCCATAAGACGTTCAGATTATTGCCGTCCCAATGTATCGCCGAAGCGTATGAGTATGTGTAGATGCCTCGGTTAGTCACGGCGCACGGCGTAGGTTTGCCGTTCACGTCAAGAAAAGCGACGCAGCTTTTCAGCCAGTTGCCTCGATGTCCGTAGTCTGCGCCGTCCGACCTTCCAGGACGGTCGTCCCAATTGCTTTTTATATTAAATGTAGGCCAGTAGTCGATAGTGGCCAGCTCCTTTCCAGATACACCGTCGAAGCAAGTTATCCACTCTTTTCCGCCGTTAGTGATGACCCCGTTTGTTACCGACGAAGCATAATGGTTTGCTCCCTGAGCGGCACCTTTCTGCAAGAAATTTCCAGAGCCATCTTTGCAGCCTTGCGCAGTCCTTGCAATGACCTCGCCTTTGCCGTCTCCATCGAAGTCGTAGCAGAGGAAAGAGAAGCGGCAGCCCACAAGCACGTTAGGCCCGAAGTCTATGCTCCATAGACGGGTCCCGTTCAGCTTGTAGCATTCCAAGATGCCCGGAGCGGTTTGTTTAGCTTCTGCTCCGATGTTAGAAGGTGCCCACACAAAGATTAGTTCCTGCTCGCCGTCGCCGTCCATGTCGTAAGCAGAGCCGTCGTTAGGGTGGTAATCAACCTCGGTGCCGTCTGGCATTCGGTAGTTAGCCGGACGAGTAAGCTTGATGTGGTGAAAGAAGTTTCCTTTGCACTTCACGCCCTCTTGAGAGTCGATGACGTTTCCGGACGCGTCCAGCACTTCGAGCGAGAAGGTCGCGTTGGCGTACGACTTGTCGAGCGTCACGTTAGTGCGGTCAGTCAAAGTTGATACAAGATTGCCGTTGGCATAAAGTTTGTAAGTGGTTGACTTAGGCGCGTCCGTAGCCCTCATTCGCCAGCTGACGAACACACCGTTCCCTTTTATGTTATTGCAGGCCCACAAGCCTCTCGACTGGTCTGCTGCAAAAAGGTCAGTAGTGCATAATACAAAAATAGCGACAACTGACAGGAATGTGAAAAATCGGTTTCTCATGATAATATATGATTTAGAAATAAAGTTCTATTCTATCGTCGGTTGCAAATATATATAAATGATTGATAATTAAGTGATGCGAAATGATTTTTTTTGCCCAAAAGGTGATTTTTTTCGTTTTCTTTGTGGTGAGAACAAAAATAACAGATTTTAATTAAAGTGCCTCTCCGTATTTGCATAATCAAAAAAAAACATTACCTTTGCACCGCTTTTCTGGTTCGGAAGGACTTTGAGAGTGTGATGGGAAATTAAGCATCACTTAATTTTGAGTAACACAAATTTATTTTTTATCAAATGAAAACATTTGCATTGAACGGAACTGCTCGTGAGCAGTTGGGCAAGAAAGCTACTAAGGCAGACAGAGTTAACGGAACTATTCCATGCGTTCTTTACGGCGGTTCAGAAGTGACTCATTTCACTGTGGCTGAAGGTGACGTACGTAAGTTGATCTTCACTCCAGAAATCTTCTTGGTAGAATTGACTATCGGCGGAAAGAAGGCTAACGCTATCGTTAAGGATCTTCAGTTCCACCCAGTGTCAGACAGAGTTCTTCACATTGACTTCTTGGAAGTGTTCACAGACAAACCAGTTGCAATGAACGTGCCAGTTAAGTTGGTTGGTCTTGCAGAAGGTGTTAAGATGGGGGGTAAACTTTCTCAGGAAATGCGTTACCTTAAGGTAAAGGCTGCTTACACTGCAATCCCTGAAAACTTGGTTGTGAACGTAGAAAACTTGGCGTTGGGCAAGACTATTCAGGTTGGCGCTTTGTCTTTCGACGGTTTGGAAATCTTGAACAACCCTAACAACGTTGTTGCGGCTGTTAAGTTGACAAGAGCAGCAAGAGGTAAAATGCAGCAGCAGGGTTAATTCCTCTAACTAAAGATTGAAAGAATGAAATATCTTATTGTCGGTTTGGGCAACATCGGCTCGGAATACGAGCAGACCAGACACAACATAGGATTCATGGTATTGGACGCTTTTGCGAAAGCGTCCAATCTTGTTTTTTCTGAAGGCAGGTACGGCGCAACTGCCGAATGCCGCGTGAAAAACAAATCCCTTGTGCTGCTGAAGCCCAACACTTATATGAACCTTAGCGGTAATGCGGTGCGTTACTGGTTGCAGAAAGAGAATATCCCGGTAGAAAATCTTCTGGTGATCGTTGATGACCTCGCTATCCCGTTCGGCTCTTTGCGTATGAAGGGCAGCGGCAGCGCGGCAGGGCATAATGGGCTGAAGAATATTCAGGAACTGCTCGGCACGGAAAAGTACTCGCGCCTACGCTTCGGCATAGGAAACAATTATCCTAAGGGCATGCAGGTTGAGTATGTGCTTGGTCGCTTCTCGGAAGAGGAACAAAGCGCGCTGACGGAACGCATCGAGATTGCGCAGGAAATGATAAAAAGTTTCTGCCTTGCAGGGCTGGAACGCACTATGACGCAGTTCAACAAAAAGTGACATTATGGCAAAAGAAAGTTTTTTTGCGAGACTGTTTCAGAGTTTATTTAAAAAAAGAGACGTAATGGCAAAAGAGGAAAAGACAGAGGTTCGCATAGATAAGTGGCTTTGGGCGGTCCGTCTGTTCAAAACACGCAGTATCGCCGCCGACGCTTGCAAAAAGGGCAAGGTGATGATGCAAGGCAGTTGTGTAAAGGCTTCGCGCAACGTAAAGGTCGGCGATGTGGTGCAGATCAAGCGTCCGCCTGTGGTCTATTCGTTTGAGGTTCTGGCTCTTTCTGAAAACCGAATGGGAGCGAAACTGGTGCCGAAGTTTATGAAGAATGTGACTCCGCCTGAACAGTTTGAAATTCTGGAAATGAGCAGGTACAGCGCTTTTGGACAGAGAGACAGAGGTACTGGACGCCCAACGAAAAAGGAGCGGCGCGACTTGGAAACATATATGGAACCTGATTTTATAGATCCGGATCTTATGGACGAAGAGGACTTGTACGACGACGATTTGTACAACGACGACTTGGACTCTTATATGGATCCTGATGATTTTATGGACGAGGAAGACTTGTACGACGACGATCAGTATAACGAAAGATTGGACGATTGATTTTGAGTTATGTTAATAGCTAAGCAGAAAAAAAAAGAGAACATTGCAGAGTATGTGCTGTATATGTGGCAGCTTGAAGATATTCTTCGCGCGTGCAGCCTGAACATAGAGAGCGTCAAGGCGGCTATAGTTGACCGATACACAGATTTGCAGGAGGATGTGAGGTGCGAGATGATAGAGTGGTACGACAACCTTATCGAGATGATGAAAAAGGAGCAGATAGAGAGCAAAGGACATCTGCAGGTGATTAAAAACACGGTGTCGGATATGAACGATTTGCATAACCAACTGTTGCAAACGCCTAAGGAAATTCAGTACAACGCTTTGTTTTTCAAAACGTTGCCTTTTCTTGTTGAGTTTAGAAACAAACTGAAGGCGGGCGAGGAGACTGACGATATAGAGCTCTCTTTGAACGCTCTTTACGGAGTGCTTCTGCTTAAACTTCAGAAGAAGGAGGTGACAAAAGAGACTCTGGTGGCTGTTGAGCATATATCTAAATTCATCGCCACATTATCTGCAAAGTACAAGGCTGATGCAAACGGCGAGATTGAGTGGGACTGATTCTTTTGAAGACTGCTCTAAAAATGCATGGGCTAAAAGATTGGTGTTCAGGTTGTTTTGATTGAATGCAAAAAAAACTTTAAAATATTGTCAAAAACATTTGCAGAAAACAAAAAAACGTCTTACCTTTGCATCGCAAAAGCAAAAACAGATGGTGGTTGTAGCTCAGTTGGTTAGAGCGTCGGATTGTGGTCCCGAAGGTCACGGGTTCGAACCCCGCCTTCCACCCTCAGAGAGAAGGAGTTGTCTATGAGATAGCTCCTTTTTTCGTTTTATACCTTGTCTTAAGGTGAGTTGTATAAATTCACCGTTTATAATTAAAAAGTACAAATCGTGGGTTGATGAACTTTTCGGCATATTTTGATTTGTTTTGGCAACTTGCTGATTGTCAGTCGGTCACAGTGTCCGCACTGCTCCCTTTTTCGCTCAGCAATTTGCTAGAAATAAATTCAAAAACTCCTCGAAATGAATTTATATAACCCGCCTTAAATATAGTTAGTATGCGCAATAAAGGTAGCAAATCATGGTCTTGGGTGCCGTCGCTGTATTTTGCAGAGGGCTTGCCGTATGTTTTGGTGATGGAGGTTTCTGTGATTATGTACAAAAACTTGGGATTGTCCAATTTGGAAATAGCCCTGTACACAAGCTGGCTTTATCTGCCTTGGGTCATAAAGCCGCTGTGGAGCCCTGTTGTTGATGTGCTTAAGACGAAGCGCTGGTGGGTGACAGTGACACAGTCGCTGATAGCGGTCTGCCTGGCGGGGCTGGCTTATTTTATCCCTTCCTCGTATTTTGTGCAGTCAACTCTTGCCATATTTTGGCTGATTGCGTTTGCGTCTGCAACTCACGACGTTGCGGCGGACGGCTTTTACATGATAGCCTTGACAGAGGAGAAGCAGTCCTTTTTTGTAGGTATCAGAAATACTTTTTACCGTATAGCCTTAGTGACGGGGCAGGGGCTTGTGGTGATGCTGGCTGGGCTTCTTGCGAAAAAGCATGGAGGTGATTTCTCGTTTGCATGGAGCATTGTGTTCTTTGCGGTGGCTGCTTTGTTTGGCATCATAGCTGTTTATCACGCTGTTGTCTTGCCCAAGGTAGAGGAGAGAAGGGAAGACAAGGATGCGCTTGTGAAGACTTCAGACTTGTTCGTGTCCTTTTTCAAAAAAAAGAATATTGTCGTCGCTCTGTTCTTTATTCTGCTTTTCCGTCTTGGCGAGGGACAATTAGGAAAGATGGCAAAGATTTTTCTGCTTGACAGCCAAGGAGAAGGAGGTCTGGGCTTGACTACAGAGGATTCTGGGCTTATTTACGGAACGTGCGGCACTATAGCTTTGTTGCTGGGCGGAATAATAGGAGGAATAGCAGTGTCTTTGCACGGACTGAAGCGCTGGATTTTGGTCATGGCTTTGGCTATGAACGTTCCGGATCTGATATATGTCTTTTTTGCGATGTTCCAGCCTGATAATATTTGGCTGATAGCCGGAGGCGTGGTGCTGGAACAGTTTGGCTACGGATTTGGCTACACGGCTTTCACACTCTACCTCATCTATTTTTCGCAGGGAGAATACAAGACAGGACACTATGCGCTTTGCACCGGACTTATGGCGATGGGAATGATGCTGGCAGGCTTGGTGTCGGGCTATGCGCAGGAGTGGCTTGGATATGAGCTCTTCTTTATCTGGGTCTGTGTCTGCACCATACCGGGCATTATATTAATAAAGTTTCTTGATATACCAGAGAATTTTGGCCGAAAAGCAGAGCTGCCGGAACAGAAATAGAATATTTGTCACGGTTCTTTCATTTAGAGATTCAGACTTCCAGTCTTGCGTTCTCTTTGTCTGAAAGGCTGTGTAAAAGTTCTTTTTGAATATTGCAGTTCTGTTTTTAAAGGATATTTTTTTTGATTTAAAAGTTTTTTGCAATTTTCAAGACAAGAGTTAGGATTATAGAAAGTATATTCATATTTTTGCGTTAAACTTCTAAATTCGTGATTATGTGGAACACATTTGTCAAATTATATTCAGGCTTGTCAGCGCTTGTCGAAACAATCGTGATTCTTTTAATTCCTGTTGTTTGGGTAGGGCAAGCTGGCTGGGCGGTATTTGTTATGTATGTGTACTATTTCCCAATATCAATTCCAATAATAATTCTGATTTTTTATCTGCTGTACAAACTAACGAAAAAGGCGATTGTAAAACTCTTCACCTCTAACAGTTTCGATGTGCTAAGTGTATTTTTGTTGTTCGTTCTTCTTCTTCCATTTGTTGGATTAATGGTGTTCTTTAGTTTGCTTTTTTAACACCCGCAAAGTGCAGTCCTTCATACCGTTGCCAATTGTAGTTTTAAATCAAAAAAAGTTTCACTTTTTCAGACAGAAGTTTGGATTCCATAAAATATATTTCTATCTTTAGAACGTTAAACATTTAAATTTACGACTATGACAAGAGAAGATTTATTGATGGAGATTCAAAACTGTGACGAAATGCTCTACACTACGGCAGAAGCAAATCTGATGCTCGAATATCAGGCTTCGGTTAAGTCGTTTGTGCCGCGCAATGAAGAGGAGGCGGAAGCGTGCAAAAAACTTATTGCGGATTTTGGAGAGCTTAGCAAAATGATTTTGGAACTTGAAGACAGAATTGAGCTTACGGCTAACAATGTGGTTGAGCCAACCAAAAGCGAGATTGAGGATTTGAGAAAGCTTTTTGACAAAATAGAATCAAAAGATTTCGATGCGACGGACATGTACGAGAATTTGATTGGAGAGCAAATCTGACTTGTATGAATAAGGTATAAATTTCGGTCGCTGACGCAAGTCGGCGGCCTTTTTTTGCGCTATTTTCCTTTCTGAGCGGGGAGGTGTGTAATGTTTTTTCAGATATTATTTATATATTTGCGGAAAATTAGAAAGATATGTTAGAATCAGTAGGTTTCATTCAGTGGTGCATAGAAAATTTGAACTACTTTACGGTGGCTTTCCTAATGATGATAGAAAGCTCGTTTATCCCGTTCCCGTCAGAAATTGTGGTGCCTCCGGCTGCGTATAAGGCTGCGGCTGGCGAACTGAACATTTTCCTTGTGGTGCTTTCGGCAACTGCAGGCGCGGTGGTTGGCGCGTTGGTGAACTATGTGCTGGCTTTTTATTTAGGCCGTCCGGTTGTGTATAAGTTCGCAAATAGCAAGTTCGGCAACATGTGCCTGATAACGCAGGAGTCCGTGGAGAAGGCAGAGGAGTACTTTAAAGAAAAAGGCGCGGTGTCAACGCTTGTAGGCAGACTTGTGCCGGCTGTGCGTCAGCTTATCTCTGTGCCAGCAGGCCTTGCAAAGATGAAGATGTCAACATTTCTCACTTTCACGGCTTTAGGCGCAGGAATTTGGAACTGTGTTCTGGCGGCGATAGGCTATTATCTGCATTCTGTAGTGCCGAAAGATTTGCTGATGGATAAGGTGAATGAGTACAGCCACTCTATCTCGATGGTGATATTGGCTCTTGTGGGGATGTTTGTGTGTTTCCTTATTTATAAGGGTGTCACAGGAGGTAAGAAAACAAAAGATTAAAAAAAAAATAAAGGAATCTAACCATTGTTTAGGGGTGAATAAAAAACTAAGCCGTATTTTGCGTTAAGTTTTTGAGCGAAAGGCAAAATGTTGTTTATCAAAAAGATATAAGTTAAAAAGAGGTGCTGGTATAAGCTGGCGCCTTTCTTTGTTTTGTCTGAATTTAGCTTAAATAGGCCGGTCGGGAGGCAAAAAGAATGTTATTTTTGATATGTTCTCTTTAAATTTCTGAATAATAAAGTGAAATGAATCGAAAAAAAACTTATATTTGCAAGTTGTAAATTGTAAAATAAATAAAATTAAATAATAATTAACTAAAAAAGATGCAAAACAAGGGATTAGTGAAATTTTTCACGGTGCTAATATTCTTAGCATGTGCCTATTACTTGTCCTTCAGCGTTGTTTCTAACCACTACGACAATAAGGCGGCGGAAGAAGCAGGCGGGGATATGGTCAAATACCAGGCGAAGCTTGATTCGCTTGCGAACGATACGGTTTATCTGAATTATACTTTGAGAGAGTGCCGTGAAAAAGAGTTGGGCTTGGGATTGGACTTGAAGGGTGGTATGAATGTGGTGATGGAAGTTTCTGTGCCAGACATTCTCAAGACTCTTGCAGGCAAAAAAAATTCTGACGAAAAGTTTGTGAAGGCGCTTGACCGCGCTAACGAGATGCAGAAGTCTAGCCAAAAGGAATTTTTGGAACTTTTCTGCGAGGCTTACAAGGAAGTTAACGGAGAGGTTCCTTTGGCAGAGGTGTTCAGCTCTACAAGCCTCAAAGGCAAGGTTAATCCAAGATCTTCTGATGACGAGGTTGTTAAGGTTCTGAAGGAAGAAATTGAAGGGGCGATAGAAAGGTCGTTCAACGTGTTGCGTTCTCGTATCGACCATTTTGGAGTTGTGCAGCCTAACATCCAGCGTTTGGAGGCTTCTAGCCGCATATTGATTGAAATGCCGGGCGTGAAAGAGCCTGAGCGTGTGCGTAAGCTCCTTCAGGGGTCTGCGAACTTGGAGTTCTGGGAAACTACAGAATTGAGCGAAGTGATAAACGCTCTTGTTTTGGCAAATAATATGTCTATGGAGATGAGCAAGGCTGACGACGCTCTGTCTGGAAACGCTGATACTGCAAAGTCTGAGGTTGCGAAAGTTGAGCCTTTGGCTAAGGACAGTGGCGCTGTGAGCGAACTTGACAGCTTGGCTGCAGAATTGGGCAATATAGCGAATGACTCTTCTAAAGTTGTTCAGCCTGAAGCAAAGGGCAATTCATTGTTCTCTCTTTTGACTCTTTCTGTAGATCCTACTACCGGAAGTGTGATGCCTGGTCCTACTGTAGGTTACGCTTTGCCAAAGGATACAGCTAAGATTAACGAATATTTGCGTGTTGCAAAGGAGAAAAACTTATTGCCGCACTCGTTTATCCCTTGCTGGACCTTGAAAGAAGAGGACAATGGTCCTATGGCTGGCTATTTCGCTTTGGTTGGTCTTAAGACTCGTTCGGTGCGAGGCAGCGAGCCAAAACCGGCTCTGCCTGGTAGCGTTGTTGCTGACGCAAGTGCAGACTTCGAGCAGCACTCGGTTTACGCGTCTGTCAATATGGTGATGAACAGCGAGGGCGCAAGGGCTTGGGCTAAACTTACAAGAGAAAACATCGGAAGATGTGTGGCTGTTGTGCTTGACGGATATGTTTACTCTTATCCTAATGTCAATAGTGAAATTCCGAACGGACGCTCGGTAATTACCGGAAACTTTACTGCTGCAGAAGCGGGTGACATGGTTAATGTGCTTAAGTCTGGTAAGATGCCGGCTCCTACAAAAATAGTTCAGGAAGACGTTGTTGGCCCTTCTTTGGGTCAGGAAGCTGTGGACAAAGGTCTGACTTCGTTTATTGTTGCGTTCGCAATGGTGCTTGTTTACATGTTCTTCTACTATGGAGCAGTGCCAGGTGCAGTTGCAAATGCCGCTTTGCTTCTTAACGTGTTCTTCATATTCGGAGTGCTGGCGTCTTTCGGAGCTGTGCTTACGTTGCCTGGTATCGCGGGTATCGTGCTTACTTTGGGTATGGCCGTCGATGCGAACGTGCTTATTTATGAGCGTATAAGGGAAGAACTAAGAGGTGGCAAGGATATCAAGAGAGCGCTGAAAGAGGGTTACGGAAATGCTATGAGCGCAATCATAGACTCGAACATCACTACAGTGCTGACAGGTGTTATTCTTTTCTACTTCGGTACAGGTCCAATTAAAGGTTTTGCAACTACGCTGATAGTTGGTGTGGCTTGCTCTTTCTTTACTGCAGTGTTCGTCAGCCGAATGATCTTTGATTTCCTTTTGAAGAAGGATGTGCTTAAGAATGTGTCTTTCACTACAAATTTGACAAAGAACTTCTTGCAGAATGTTAATTTCGACTTCATAGGCCGCCGTAAGACATGGTACATGATTTCAGGTGCCGTTATTGTTGTCTCTTTGGTCTCTTTGTTCACGATGGGCTTGAAGCTTGGCATTGACTTCTCTGGAGGACGTAACTATGTGGTTCGTTTTGAGCAGCCTGTTGAGCCGGCTCAGGTTAGAGAGTTGCTTGGAGGCAAGTTTGGCGACGCTAATGCCAATGTTATCACTATCGGTGATAAGAATCAGGTCCGTATCTCTACAAACTTCAGAATTGAAGACAATGGTGAGACTGTGGACGACGAAATTGAAGCTATCATGTTTGAAGCGTTGAAGCCGCTTATCAACCGCGACGATGTGACTAAGGATATGTTCGTGTCTCGTTATGTGGTTAACGCAGAGGGCAAGGCTGAAAGTTCTGAAGATGCTGCAGTCAGCAGTTATGGTATCCAAAGTTCTCAGAAGGTAGGTCCTTCTGTGGCGGACGATATAACTATTTCTGCGGTAATTTCAGTATGTTTTGCGTTGTTGGTTATCGGTCTCTATATATTGCTGAGATTCCGTAATCTCTCTTACAGTGTTGGTGCTGTCGTTTCTTTGGCTCACGATACAATTGTGATTATGGGTATATTCTCATTGTTCCAGAACGTGATGCCGTTCTCTTTGGAAATTGACCAGGCTTTCATCGCTGCTATCTTGACGGTTATTGGTTACTCAATCAATGACAATGTGGTGGTGTTTGACCGTATCCGTGAAAATATTTCAAATTCAACTTCTAAAAGCGAGTTCGCAGTTATGAACGGAGCGATGAACTCTACTCTTAGCCGTACGTTCAGCACTTCAATGAGTACTGCTATCGTTCTGATTATCATATTTATCTTTGGTGGTGAGGTAATCAGAGGCTTCGTGTTCGCAATGCTTATTGGTGTGATTGTGGGAACTTACTCTACTTTGTTCGTGGCTTGTCCAATCTCTTACGATTTGATCGCAAGGAAGAACAAAGGTCTTGAAAACGCTTCTAAAGAGAATTAATCTTTTGATGTGAATATAAAGGAGACGTCACGTCCTGTGGCGTCTCTTTTTTTAGAAATATTGAATCGCCTTTGAATGGGCTTATTGTTATTTGATAAAAGGGGAATGATGAAATTTAAGTTGTTTTTATTAGCGTGCATGACAGCTTTGCTGGCTTCGTGCAGTACTGACCATGAACATTTTATGGGCGACTATTATTATGACGGGCCGTATTATTACAGAGACGGATATTATTATAGCGACCCGGATTATAAGAATCCGTATAATTTGGACGTGAACCATTATTATTACGGTCGTTTGGAATGGAAAGGCGAAAATGTAGGATATGCAATAGTTTTGAGAGAGCCCCCTTTCTTTGGCTTTATTTGCGATGTGAATGACGACCAAGTTCGTCATATCTTGCGTCGTTTGGAAGATAGAGATGTGATGGTGCGTTTTAATTGGTATGCGGGTGACAAATATGGTTATCCTTACATGAATGTTTTGGAGATCTATTATAGATAATGAAAAGATAGGTAAGGCGGCATGAAAATGTGCCGCTTTTTTGTTGCCTTAAATTTAGTGCGGCATTATCTTTCCAAGTTATAATTATGAAAAAGGATCTTGTATTGACTGATGGTCGTTGAACTGTTTTGCAAAATGCAAAGCGAAGCGTGGCGAGTGTGTTAAGGCTGGACTTCGGACTTGCAAGTGTGAAATTTCAACATGATTCCCTGAAAAATAGTCTGCTGAGTTGGCAGGCGATACTTTTTTTATACCTTTGCATAGTTAACTTAAAAAAGTAAAACATGTGTATACCGGGAACAGCGCTGTCGCGCTATGTTAATCTGTACACGGACTTTGCGTTCAAGAAGGTTTTCGGCACAGAGGCGAACAAGGACTTGCTCATCAGTTTTCTTAACCAGCTAATGGGTCTGAGAAATGGCGGCGAGATAAAGGATCTCACGTACCTCAATCCGGAGCAACTGGGAGACAATGTGAACGAGAGGCGCGCTATATACGACGTTTATTGCACAACTGAGAGCGGAGAGCAGTTCATTGTTGAAATGCAGAAAGCCAAGCAGGACAATTTTAAGGACCGTGCTTTGTACTATTCGTCGTTTGCGCTCCGAGAGCAGGGCAAAAAGGGCACATCGACCAAGCCATGGGATTATAGCCTTATGCCGGTCTATGTGGTTGGCATCCTAAATTTTGTTATGGACGATAAGGATGGCGGTAACGAAGACGTCATAACGCACGTTATGCTCAAAGATGGTAACGACAAGGTTTTTAGCAAAAACCTTCAGTTCATATTTTTAGAGATGCCGAAGTTTGTTAAGAGGGAGGACGAGTTGGAGACTTTTCTGGACAAGTGGCTATACGTAATAAAAAATCTGAACAGGCTGGACGATAAGCCAGCAGCGCTTACGGAAGCTGTTTTTCATCGTTTGTTCGAGGTTGCTGAGATTTCGCAGTTCTCTAAGGTTGACCGAGCGGAGTATGAGGAGAGTTTGAAGGTCTTCTGGGACTTTAGCAATGTTTTGTCCACAGCGGAGCGAAAAGGCCATGCTGAGGGGGTGGCGGAAGGCCGTGCCGCAGGATTGGAAGAGGGCCGTGCCGCAGGATTGGCAGAAGGTCGTGCTGCAGGATTAGAGGAGGGCCGTGCCGCCGGGGTGGCGGAAGGCGAACGTCAGGCGAATCTTTGTAATGCAAAGAAACTCAAGTCTATGGGCGTTGAAGTTAGCACAATTACTTTTGTTACAGGTCTTACAGCAGACGAGATAGAGAAACTGTAGTCTGTTCTTCGTTCAAGGTGACGTTAAAAGTTGTTTTGTCCGGATTGCTTTTTATTAGAATGCAGTTCGGAAATCGTCGTCAAACTGGTTTTAAATTTTTTGATGTGACGCAATATTGCGCAGTTCATTTCCTCATAAAAAATTACATAAGATGAGACATCTATTATTCTTTTTTTTGTCAGTTTGGGCCTTTTGTGCCAATGCGCAGAAAGTGACGTTGCAGAATGCGTCGTTTGACGGCATGGAGGGTTGGAATGTGGTGCAGGGTGATGCTTTTTCGAAAGACGGCAAATGTGTTTTGCCTCAGGGGCAGCCTGCAAAAATCGTGCAAACGGTGCAAACCGAAAAGGGTGTTTATAATCTTACGGCAAGGGTCTCTATTCCGAGTTGCGAAGGGAAGTGTTTCCTTTTTGGAAAGGGCGACGGCTTTTCTGTCGCTTCTACGGAAGTGCCTAAGGTACGTGATATGCAAGGTGAGTCGGTAAAGGTCTTTGTGAGAGGTGTTGAGACTGAATCTGGTCTGATCGAAATCGGTTTGTATAACGACGGCTTTCATGATGTTTTGATTGATGATGTAGAACTTGTTAAATGTGAAAAGCCTTACGTTTTTTTGCAAGGCGGCGATGTTACGGAACTGAATTATGTGCTGGAGTCTGGAGGAAACTATTTTGACGTTGATGGCGAAGCGTTTTATAGTCAGACGGATTCGAGGTCGGAAAAAGCGCAGAGGGTGGTCGGTTACCTTGCGCAAAGAGGTTTGAATTTTGTGAGAATCAGAAATTCTAACAATCCGGGCCGAAAAAATACAGATGCGAAAAAGCAATACTATTTGCCGGATGGTTTTCAGAATACGGAGGATTGTCTGCAATTGGCTGTTGCGGCGAAAAAAGCTGACATGAAAATTGAATATACCTTTAATTATTCTGATTATTGGTCGAACGGAGAACAGCAGAATATACCGGCGGACTGGTGTGATTCGATTGCAGGTTTGTCTGATAATGGCATGATTGTGCGGAAGCTTGCGTCTTGTGTTTACTCTTATACGTATAATGTGATGCGGGAGTTGGCTGATAATGGCGTATGTCCTGAATTTGTGTCGCTTGGAAACGAAACGAACGGAGGTCTGCTTTTCCCTTACGGCTATTCGTATGACGTGACGTGGGATGATGCCAACCGTCCGAAAGGCTCCGAAAACTGGGACGCCATAGTGGCTTTTTACAATGCGGGATATGAGGCGGTGAAGGCGGTCTCTCCTGATTCTAAGGTGATTATTCATCTTGCGGATAATACTGGCGACTATGACAAGTATGGGTCAAATGTGAATTCGTACACATATGCATGGTACTTTGATAATCTGAAGAAGAGGGGTGCGAAGTATGATGTGATTGGAGCGTCGTATTATCCGGCTTGGAGCGGAGCGACTGTCTCAGACTTAGTTGAATATTGTAAAAATCTGATGAACAGATACGGCAAGGATATTGTGATTATGGAGTCGGGCTATAATTTTCACCCGACGCGCAAGGATGGCTGGGACGGGCAGTTGAGTGATAATGCCGCTGAGTACGAGGGCTTTTATGATTTTTCGGAAGAGGGGCAAAAGAGTTTTGTCGCGGAGCTGCTGAACTCGCTTCAGGGTATAGGTCTCTCTTCTCCTCATGAATGTCTCGGCTCGCTTTATTGGGACCCCATGATGATTCATGTGGAGGACGAGTTTGGCAGAAATAAGACCGGATGGGCGCATAGGGTGAGCGACGGGCAGGCGGATGTGAATGTGGTGGAAAATACGGCGCTGTTCGATTTTGACGGAGTGGCGCTCCCTGCATTAGAGGCTTACGAGGGCAATCGTTACGCACAGAGGCAATTGCAGTCAGGCTCTGCGCCTGTCGCATCAGGCTCTGAGTTTGTCGTATTCAAAGAGGGGACAGACTATTTTATTCGTGCCGAAAAGAATTTGTCGGTGCGGATTGCAAGCGCAAACGGAGCGTTTGTTGGCGTGTTAGACATGAAGGCTGGCGAGATTCGTAAGTTGCAGTTAAACAAGGGCGTTTTTTTTGTGAACAGAGTCAGACTGTTGGTTAAATAAGTTTTTTTGAGGTTTTTTGTACGCTTTTCGCATATTGATAGCGGTTGTAAATAAATAATTCTTAAATTTGCAGTCTGAAAAATCCGATTGGTATGAGGGTAAAGGACAGAGATTTTGAAGTATTTATTTCAAAAGAAGAGATTGAAAAAATCGTAAAAGGGTTGGCTCAGAGGATTGGCAAGGATTACGAGGACAGAAATCCGCTGTTTGTCGTGATGCTGAACGGTTCGTTCGTATTTGCAGCGGATTTTCTGAGAAGTCTCGATTTCGTGGCTGATGTCGCGTTTGTGCGCTATTCATCGTACGTTGGCATGAATACGGTCGGTGTGGCGAGCTGCGACATCGTTATTCCGGAGCATGTCAAGGGACGTAATGTGATAGTGGTGGAGGATATTGTTGACAGCGGCGTGACGATGGCTCAGTTCATGAAAGATATAAAGAGCCTGAATCCGGAAAGCGTGGCGCTCATGACCTTGCTTTTTAAGCCGGACTCTTTGAGAGAGAATGTGAAGGTCGATTATGTGGGCAAGGCTATTGAGAACCGGTTTGTTGTAGGGTACGGACTCGACTACGACGGCTTGGGCAGAAACCTTGATGCTATTTATGTGGTGAAAGAGTGAATGTATTTAAATTTAATATAAAAATGACAAACGTTGTAATTTTTGGCGCTCCAGGGTCAGGAAAGGGTACTCAGAGCGAAAACATCATTAAGAAATACGGTTTCAAACACTTCTCTACTGGAGATATTTTGCGTAAGCAGATTGCAGACCAGACTGAGTTGGGTAAAATCGCAAAGCAGTTTATCGACGAAGGTAAACTTGTGACAGATGAGTTGATCATCAATATGTTGGCTAAGGAATTGGAGTCGGCTGCAGGTGCAAACGGTGTTATTTTCGACGGTTTCCCTCGTACTTACGCTCAGGCAGAAGCTTTGAAGGTGATGTTGAACGCAAAGGGTACTGACGTGGCTGTTATGCTTAATATTCAGGTTGACGAAGAGGAACTTGTAAAGAGACTTTTGGAACGTGGAAAGGTTTCTGGCCGTTCTGACGATAATCTTGAAACTATCACAAAACGTATCAAGACTTATAACGAACAGACTACTCCAGTTATCGATTTCTACAAGAAAGAAGGCACTTGCGTTGATATCAAGGGTGTTGGCTCTATCGAAGACATCTTCAAGTCAATCTCTGAAGCTATCGATAAAGTAAACAAGTAAAAACTATGGCAAGCCGGCTAAATCATGCCGGCTTTGCTTTTACAGACTAATTTGAAGTGTAGCTAAAATGAGCTTTAGGGGAGGCTCGTTGTTCGTCGGTTTCTTGAGTTTTTTAGGTTGGGGATTTCTTTGTTTCCTATTTCAGACTTGTCTTAAGGCAACTTATGTAAATTGCAAATTATAGATTATTATCACATAATTTGGTTTCCTTTGTTCAAAAAAAGTCTTTTTGTTAAAAAAAATTAACAAAAAAAGAACGTAGTTGTTGAAATTATGCTACATTTGTAAATACGCATTATATATTATTATGGGAAACGTTGTTTTTATATCGTTAATTGTTAGTAGGGTTTTGTTGATGTTGATGTCTTTGGTTATAACCGTCGTTCTTTTGGTGAACATTTTTCAAGAGAAGGAGCGGTTGCCCAACTACAGTTACGGAAAATTGATTTTGGCATTTAACTTTTTGCTGGCGGCGTTCGGGTATGCTATGCTCGGGCAGTTGCGCGACATGTTTATGAACTATTCTCAGTACGTGAATTTTTTCAATATTGAGTTCATGTTTATATCTGCGCTTAACTTGTCCTTGGTTCACCTTGCTTTCATTGTCCTTCTTGTCAAGCAGGAGAGAAGCAAGTATCCGCTTGTTGCCAAATACCTTTGGCCGTTAGGTATCATTTTTCTTCTGTTTTTGTATTTCAGAGCGGTGGTGCATCCTTCGTCGAGCGTGGAGCTTCACATGACATCTTTTGGTGACTATGTTGATAATATAACACATCCGAGGGTTTTTATAGGAGTCTTGACTTTTGTCGTGTTCTTTTTCCATTGTCTGCGTTATATGTTCTTTTTCAGACGTGCGGTAAAGTTTTATGACAAGCAGATTTACAGTAACTACTCTAATGTGGAGGGCTTGAACACAAATTGGATCAAAAAGATTTATTTCATCTTGCAGGCTCATAACTTTGTGTCGTTGGTGCTAGGCTTTTATTTCAATGTCTATATGTTGGTGCTGTTCTTTGTGTCAGTTTTGATTATGTGTCCGTTTATTGTGCGTTCTTATCTTGACATGGAGTCTGTATTTCAGTTTAAGAGGATTGCAAATGACGGGATAGACAGTGAAGACGAGTTTGAGGAGCAGGATGCGATAGTTGGCGAGGAAGAACAGTTGCAGAACAGATTGGCGGAAGTTATGGTTTCTTCTCAGATTTTTTTGCGTTCGAATTTGACTTTGGACGAGTTGTCGTTGGAGATGGGGATGTCAAAGAAGGCGCTCTCTTCTTTCCTAAACAACAGGCTGAATCAGAATTTCTATTTCTACGTTAATTCTTTCAGAATAGACAAGGCTCGGAATCTTTTGCAGTCTTCGGATTTGTCTATAAAGGAGATTGCGTTTGAATGTGGTTTTGTGAACGATAGCCATTTCAACAGAATCTTCAAACAGCATGTGGGCATTACGCCTAAGCAGTTCAGACAGAATGAAAATGTGGCGGAAGCCAGCTGAGCCTGTCGTGGCGCAGCGATTCGGGCTGGATTGCCTTTTGGTGCGTGTGAATAAGTCTTTTGATGGTCTTCGCTTCGACTGCTTAAAGGTGTGTTTAGCGGAGGCGGGCTTTTATTCCACGTCCAAAGAGCCGTTGCCGTTTAGTTTCACGCTGCGATTGCCGGCTTTTATCTCTTTGCCGCTTACGAGGGCCTTCAGTTCAAAGTAAGAAAGCGTATGGCTCTCTATGTTAATCGGTACGCGCAGCGGGCAGCCCTGTTTCCACTCGGAGCAGCCGTAGGCGGATTTGCCTTTAATCAGCGTGCCTTTTTTGCATATGGGGCATGTCAGCGGCTTTTCGCTGAGTTGAGGCTCTTTTGTTATTGGAGCGGCAGTATCGGAACTGTCTTCCTCTTTCTCTGACTTTACCTTTTTTGTTGTGCGTTTAAGCTTCTCTTTCTTCTCCTCTTTTTTAGACAAGTCTTCTATTGTAATGGTTTTATATTCAGCGTTTTTCACATTGTTTACAATGTCGGACACCATGTTTTTAAGTTCCTGCATAAATAGTTTTCCGTCGTAGCTGCTTCTCTCTATCATACGCAGTTTCTTTTCCCACAGGCCGGTAAGTTCGGCCGACTTCAGCAGACCCTCTTGTATAGTCTGGATAAGTTCAATTCCGGTGAGGGTAGGGTGTATGTTTTTGCGCTCCTTTCGCATATAATTTCTGCGGAAGAGCGTTTCTATGATATTTGCGCGGGTAGAAGGTCTGCCGATGCCGTTTTCCTTCAGCAGGTCGCGCAGTTCGTCGTCGTCAATCTGTTTTCCGGCAGTTTCCATAGCCCGGAGCAGTGTAGCTTCGGTGTATGGCTTTGGCGGCTGCGTCCATTTTTCGTTCAGGTCAGGCATGTGCGGGCCGCTCTCGCCTTTTGTGAAAGCGGGAAGTGTCTTTTCGTCCTCTTTCTTCTCATCATCGTCGTTTTTGTCTTTGCTGAAGATGACGCGCCAGCCCGGGTCAAGAATTTGCTTTCCGCTTGTCTTGAACTCCACTTTATCCACTTTCCCCATTACCGTAGTAGTTGAGAATGTGCAGTCCTTGTAGAAATTTGCGATAAAGCGCCGTGCCACGAGGTCAAACACCTTCCGTTCTATCTGTGTCAGATTCTGAGGGTGCACGCCTGTAGGTATTATTGCGTGGTGGTCTGTTATCTTGGAATTGTCGAACACCTTTTTTGACTTCGGAATTTTATTTTGAAGCAACGGGGCGGTTTCCGTCTGATAATCTTTCAGCCCGCGCAAGATGGCCGGCACTTTCGGGTACATGTCGTCGCTCAGGTAAGTTGTGTCAACGCGCGGATATGTGGTTATCTTCTTTTCGTAGAGCGACTGGATAGTGCGCAGCGTGTCTTCGGCCGAGAGAGCGAATTTCTTATTGCATTCCACCTGCAGAGAGGTCAGGTCAAAAAGTCTCGGAGCGGATTCTGTGCCTTTCTTTGCAGCAACAGAGGTAACTTCAAAGTCATGCTGCCGTACAGTTTCGAGAAACGCAAGCCCATCTTCCTTAGAATTAAACTTTCCTTTTGTCGATGAAAAGGTCGTTTCTCTGTAAACCGTCTTCAGTTCCCAGTACTGTTCAGGCCGAAAATTCTCTATCTCCAGATGTCTGTTGACGATAAGCGCGAGGGTAGGGGTCTGCACGCGTCCGATAGAAAGCACCTGCCTGTTCTGTCCGTACTTCAGCGTGTACAGTCGCGTGGCGTTCATGCCCAGCAGCCAGTCGCCTATGGCGCGCATAGCCCCGGCTTCGTACAGTTTGTCGAAGTCCGCTTGCGGCTTCAGATTGCTGAAGCCCTCTTTTATAGCCTCTTCCGTAAGCGACGAGATCCAGAGCCTTTTTACCGGGCAGGCGCATTTTGCCCTTTGCAGCACCCATCGCTGAATAAGCTCGCCCTCCTGTCCGGCATCGCCGCAGTTTATCACTTCAGTGGCGTTCTGCACAAGAGACTCGATGACCTTGAACTGTTTGTCAACCCCTTTATCTTCAATCAGTTTGATGCCGAATTTAGGCGGAATCATAGGCAAGTCGTGCAAGCTCCACCGTTTCCAAGCCGGGTTGTACTCATGCGGCTCCTTAAGCGTACAAAGATGTCCGAACACCCAAGTGATTTGGTATCCGTTTCCCTCCAAATAGCCATCACGGCGAGTCTTGGCGCCGAGTATTTCGGCTATTTCACGAGCCACGCTCGGCTTTTCAGCAATACAGACTATCAAAACTGCAAAAGATTATAGTTAGACATTCAGACTGCAAATATAATCATAATGATTTTTTGAGAAAAATTACATCATTCATTTGTAATTCAAAATTTATTCATACATTTGCGAGGCTCTCATCTTTAGAGAGGACTTTATATAAAAAGGCGTTACTGTACGCTTTGGTTTTGACGAAGTAAGAATCTCGCAAATTCAGGACGGATTGTCAAAAACAAAGCAACGGGGACGCCCTCGTGTGGTGATTTTATTTGGATTAGGCAGAACTTGACTTTTCAGGTTCTGTTTTGGTTTGTACTTTCATCAGCGTGGGGCTTTCGTGTTGCTCGTTTCGACAATCAGGGCAATGCGAGAGCCTTTACTTCGTGGAACGAGCGGCAGACTGGCTCCACGTTTTTTTATATGTAGTTATGAGAAAAAAACAATTAATTTTCATCAGGAGCCAGATGGAGAGTGTAATTTAAATATTTGGCCTATGAAACGATTGTTTTTACTTATTTTAGGTTTTATTTGCTGGCAAGGAGTGGTGCAGGCAAAAAATTATTTCTATGTGACCGCACTGGAGGATAGTGTGGATATATCTTGGCAGAAGTGTGATATTCAAATTTCACATGATGGTGTTAATTGGATAGAAAGCACTGATAGTAGCGGAAGCGTTGTCATAGAAAATGCAGGAGATACTTTGTTTTTTAAGGGACATAATCCAAATGGTTTTCCGATTGATGAAAGTGATATCCATGGAACTATTGATTGGGGAACGGGCGTATGGAGTGATTCTGTAAAGTTTGTTTTTTTTAGTAAACAAAAACGTTTTTCTGTAGGTGGAAATTTACTAAGTTTAGTAACTCCAGAATGGAATGATTCAACGGTTACTCCGATTTTTAGATCTTTTTTTTCTATTTCTTCAGTTGTTGATGCTTCTCGTTTAGAATTGTCTAAAAATCTTTCCGAAGGATGTTATTCCTACATGTTTTCAGCTTGTCAAGAGTTGGTATCTGCACCGAAGTTGCCAGCTACGGAGTTGAGTCCGTTTTGTTATATGAGCATGTTTTCTTATTGTAGTTCTTTGGAAAAAGCTCCAGACCTGCCTGCTCGAAATTTGCTTGTGGGGTGCTATAATAGCATGTTTTCAAACTGCTCCCGTCTAAATTATGTTAATGTTTCATTTGAACGATTCCCGGCCCCAGATAAAGACAATTATTATGGTTTTGGTACGTATCCAACAGGTTTTTGGATGCCTCACAATGCTTCAAAGGGCGTTTTTGTAGCAAAAAATATGGATTGCACAAATTACGGAAAAGAATCAAAGGAAGACTCCGATGAGTTTGATTATGCATATATCCCTAATGGTTGGACATTTATTTGTAAAGGATATGATGAGCCAGAAGACGAATTTTTGTATTTATATAGCAAATGTGACACAACCATAAATGGAATATATTATAAATTAAACAGAGAGTCAAAAACAGCAGAAGTCACTTGCAGAAAAGACACTTTAAGTCCTCAATATTCAGGGGTATTAGAAATTCCAGAGACTATTGATGTAAATGACACCACATATACAGTGACATCTATTTCTAAGTATGCTTTTTATGCATCTTTGAAATCAAATGGAGATTCCGTGGTATTAGAAGAAGTTCGTTTGCCTAAAACAATTTTGGACATTCACACTCCATTCTGTTGTTTGCCAGTACCTCCTCTTCCTGAACATGATGCATCTATGCCAGATTTGGTTAGACAAAAAGACAGTATTGATGGCAAAACTAGCTCAATCTCTTCAAAAACAAATATAAAAAAAATTGTAGTGTCAAATAAAAGTTCATTGAAGTTTATTTGTCGAGATATTGGTGCTGCAATTTTAGAACGTTTGTATTTTAACGACAATAAAGTTGACGCAAAAATGGTTCTTGAAGAAATGACAGGAAGTCGTTCGTTCACTTCTTTGAAACTTTCAGTAGATTCTATGTTGCTGATAAGAGAAACGTTTGAATGGATTTATAATAGAAATTGGTGGGGGCAAATAGAGAGCCTTGCTGTTACTGAAGGAACTAAGTTAGACGATATACCTAGTTCAATTTATAATGGAGTACTAAATGCAAAATTGAAATTGTTGTTAATTCCTTGCTCATACAAATCAAAAGCGGATTGGTCTAATGCAGGAAATTTGGGGTTTGGGTCGATTGATTACGAAATTGTCTATGCTGATGTAAAAAAAGACTCTGAAGAATTTGTGTTTTCATTATGTGATACAAACTTAGATTTGGGCTACTCTTTTAATGATACATTGTATTATCATGGAACGTTGGAAAATTGGTGCGTTTCTCCTTTTTATAATTTACAATACTCCACTTTATTCATAGACGGCAAAGAGGTTTCTGGAAACTTAGTTATCCCTGAAGGAGTAGATTCTATTGCGGCAGGAGCGTTTAGCAAATGTTCGAAATTAACATCTATAACCCTTCCTAAAAGTTTGACCTATATAGGAGAGAATGTATTTGCAGGTTGTACTCGTGTTCGGTCGGTAACTTGTTATTCTCCTTATCCTCCAGAGGCATTTGACAACTCTTTCGCAAATTATAATAGTTACCTTTACATGCCTTGCGACTATTTTGACGAGTATGACTTGCATGTGAGTTGGGGTTCTTTCAAACATATTGAGTGTTCAAGTGCGGAACAGGCAGATGTGGAAGATTTGCAGATAAATCCGGATTACGACAATGCAGAGTTCGCTTGGCCTACAACATCGGGAACTCACGTTTATTCGCTTCAGATAAAGAAAGATGACGAACTGGTTTGTACCCTGAATTTCAATGAAGACGGTCAATTGGCAAATATTGATTTTGGAGGGGCATCTTCAAACTCAAGGCTTAGAAGCGCATCGTTGGGTTATCGGTTTACGGTGACAGGTCTGCAGGAGAACACAAACTATAGTTTCTCGCTCGAAGCGAAAGATGAAAACGAGAAGTTGCTGAAACATTATGAAGGTGACTTTAAGACAAAAAGCATAGACGGCAGTGAAGGCGAATCTTCAAACGTGTCCGAAATAGAGAGATTTAGGCTGTTTGAAGTGAAAGGAGACATCTTGGTGTTTGAGTGTGACTCTCAAATAGAGGTGTTCGATTTGGTCGGCAGGTGTTTGTATAGGAACGTTGGAAATGGAACGTTTAAAGTTCCTGCTGGCGGTATCTATTTGGTGAGGATTGGAGGAAAAGGATTCAAAGTAGAGGTTGATTAAAAAACTGAGGCTGAATAACTGATAGGAAGCACTTTTGAAAAGTACCAGTTTCAACTTTTCAAAAGTGCTTTTTTCTTGTGCTTTTTTTGAAAGGTGAATTTCAAATTGACACATTTTCAATAATTATAATTTGTTTATTCAGAATTTATTCATACATTTGCGAAACCGATGTTTGCAGTATTACAAAGAAAAGACAGTGAAAGAGTTTATTTTTAGCTTTCCCCATGGAAAACATTATTGTTTAAATTGAAGCCTGAAGTGTGTCAGGTTTCTGAAAAGTTCTATTTTTATGAAGAATAAAATTTACAGAGGATTGGCGTCGCTGTTTCTTGCGTCGTTTGCATTGTCTGGTAGCGCGGTGAATCTTGTGGTGGAGGAGTCTTCGGGAGGGGTGTCGAGATTTGATCTTGGCTCGAATCCTATTTTGACTTGCCGAGGTGATTCGCTGGTGGTTTCGTCAAATGAGGCGTCCGCCTCGTTTTTGATAGACGATGTGGCTAAGTATTATTTCCGAGAAAGTGAATCGACAGAAGTGACGGATAAACTTGCGTCCGTGCAGTTTGTTGCCGTAAAGGATGGTGATGTCCTGATAAAGAACGGCAAAGCAGGCTCGGTGGTCGATGTCTATTCAGCAGACGGCTTGTCAGTTGGACGTTATGCGGTTTCAGCAGACGGCTCTCTCAAGATTTCTTTGACTAATTTGCCCAAGGGGGTGTATCTGATCAAAACAAATTTAGCAACCATTAAAGTTATAAGATAATGAAAAAGATTTTTGCATTTGCAGTAGCTGCGTTTGCGGCTTTTAGTTTGACGGCTCAGTCCAACTACAAAATGAGAGTGGTAAAAACAGACGGAACGGAGATCTTTTATAATACTTCCGAAGTTGACTTTGTTGATTTCAAATATGTTGAAGATGAACCGATCCAGCCTGAAGAACCAAAAGAGGTGACTGTGTTCTTGGCTGGCGATAATGTGAACCAAGATGGTCCATGCAGGGTGACGCGGTTGGAAAACACGGGGCCTGACGGCGGCTGCATTTTGGCTTATCCTGAAAATATGTCGGAAGACCCTTATGTGAAGCATGGTGTCATCATCTGGGGGCCTGGCGGCGGCGAGAAACCGAGCGCATACCTTGGTGCGATTAACAGACTTGCGTCGCATGGCTTTGTGGTGCTGGCTCTGAGCAGCTCTCCTGGCGACGGAAACTCAGCCTCTGCCGCAATCAACTGGCTGGAGGAACGTAACAACATGACAGAAGGCCCTTTGGCTGGCAAACTTATCTTGGACAGAGTGGGATGCTCAGGTCACTCTATGGGAGGTCTGGAGTCGGAGCAGGCTTTGCTGAAAGATCCTCGTGTCTATACTGCAATTCTGAACAATAGCGGCGACCTCGGGCACTCTGCCATGTCGCAAATCAAGTCGGGCAAGCCTATCGCCATCGTTTACGGTGAAAAAGGCATGGAAGCCTCTAATGCGGAGGCGGATTACGGCAACTCAGGCGTGACAACTCCGGCATGTCTCATCAAGATGACTGGCGGACCTACTAACACCGGCGAAGGCGGCTATGGACATGGCTCTGGCCCGTGGGACGGTATTGCTGCCACTGTAGCATGGATGCGCTGGCACATCGGTGGCGAAAACCACAAAGACGAGTTCACTACACCTAACGGACAGTACGTGAGCGGCCCTATCATCGGAAAGCAAGGCTACTGGCAGGGCAAGTATAAAAACTGGGAAAACTGGAAAGAAGATTAATCGCTTCCCAACAAAACATTCAAGAAAGGCAGCCTTTAGCGAGGCTGCTTTTTTATTATGGGGCACTGCAAATGAAAAAGCATAATTACTGCAATATTGTCCTAAATAATTTTACAGTAAATTCAACCTCTACGGGCGTCATGACTAAGTGAATGCGAGCAAGCTCATCAAGCAATACATCCCTAAAAACATGCCGCTTGGTGAGGTCTCGGATAAAAAACTTGCCTTCTTAATCGCCAAAATTAACGATAGGCCAAGACAAAAACTCAACTTCGATTCTCCCAAAAATCGTTTTTTCAGTTTTTTTTTAATATTGCACTTGCTTCTTGACTCTAGGAAAAATGCGATATAAAAGCTTTGTGGTAAAAAATGAGGTTATAGTAGTTGCTTGCCCGAAAATTTGTATTACCTTTGTGAATTAAAGTATGTTGTATCCTATTGCGTATGGAAAGGAACGAGTTCAATATAATAAGAAAAATAGCGGAAGGTGGTCAAAAAATAGTATACTTTGCCGAATCAAAGACAGACCCTTCTATAAAAGTAGTTGTAAAAGATGCCAAGATTAATAGTATGGCATCCTTACAACGTATAACGCGAGAAGTTAACTTTCTAAGTGGACTCGATTCTCATTATTTCCCGAAGAACTATGGTTCCACCTTCGATATGACCACAATGACCATGACCGTTATTGAAGAGTATGTTGAAGGGAAAACATTGAGAGATGTTATGACCAACTATCAATCATGGAACGAAATTAGAAACCTTTTAAATGAACTTATCAATGCAATGGAGTTCGTTTGGGAAAACAATGTCGTTCATAGAGACCTTAAACCCGAAAATATTATTATTCGGACAGATGGTAAACCATGCATTATAGATTTTGGCATCGCTCGTTTTTTAGATATGGAATCTATAACCAATACATTACAACAAATGGGACCATGTACACCATTATATGCATCCCCAGAACAATTACGTAATGATAAAACATCAATAGATATCCGTACTGATTTTTATGCAATTGGTATAATTGCTCTAGAATTGTATTTGCAACATCATCCTTTTGCCCCCGACATTGTTGGAGGAGGTTTGCTGTATGACAATTTAATACAAGGCAAATATGCACTTCCTAATAATGGCAAACCAGAAGACTCAAGTGTCACTTCAGTTGTTGAGCGATTATTACAAGTGCAACCGTATATGAGACCCCGTACAATATCACAGTTTAGAAAACTAATAAATACAATCTAGTTTTATGAAAGTATATCATCAAATGGGATTTCGAGACAAATGGAACATAGATTGTCTTAAATCGGGTATAGGAGATGGATTAATCTTTTCTCCTATAAATATGGATTCTGATAAGTTATTAGCATTGCCAAAATCTATACGAGAGGTTTCATTTTTGGATCCTCAGTTTTATTTATTGAATAAAGAAAAGTCTACAAATATCACTTACCCCTTTTTCCCAGGTAACATCAAAGCAGACTTTTCAACTGCAGATCTAGATGTATCTAATTCTAAATTAGCCGAGCTCTGTATAGATTATCAAGTAAATGCAGGTTTGGAATATGTAATAATTCCAACAAGATATGTAGACGCAGTTCCAACACGCTATTTAGAACAAATGGCTGAAAATTTTGTATATCCATTCTTAGAAGTTAAAGAACAAAAAAATATTACAAAAAAATTCTTGCTGACTGTTGTGGTCAAACAAATTATGATAGAAGACAAGGATAAACTTGATGAATTGCTTAATTGGATGACAGGAATATCAGGTATCGCAGGATTTTATCTTATTTTTGAAAACAATTTTACTTCTAAGCAAATCAAGAATTTTGAGTACTTAAGCAAGGTTTTGTTCTTCATTGATATTCTAAAACAAAACGAATTGGAAGTTCATATAGGATATTGCAACACAGAAGCTCTCATTTATAGTGCTGCAATGCCAGATTCTATAACTATAGGTTCATATGAAAATCTTAGAATGTTTAAGATTACACGATTTGAAATAAGTGATGGAAAACCAATGCATGCACCAAATGCTCGATTATACAGCTCTAAGTTGTTACAATGGGTGGATTACAATTATATTGAGTCAATGAAGTCTCTTATTGATAAATATGACTTGTTTTTTGATGACACTCAGTACAAACCACTGATGTTTAGTTTAGGCGAGTTTAAAGACCAACCTTTTAGTTGGCATTTTGCAAAATCAGAAATATACAAACATTATTTTGAGGTTTTCAATTCGCAAATAAAATCGTTGGCTTCAAATCAACTTGAAAGAATAGAGCAGTTGAAGTTAATAATTAGAACTGCAATAGATAACTATAAAGCAATAGAGGATTCCATACTTTTGGATAGCGATAGTGATGGTTCTCACCTTGCAACTTGGTACAATGTTTTAAACTCATATAAAAAAACATTATAATATGTATTCTTCAGAAGGTCGAATGTCGATAGAATTTGAAAGATGTATTAAAACCATGATAGGTAATACATATTACAAAGAATGGCAAGGGTTATTTGGCATTCCTGATTATGTATGCTTCTCTAAAAATAATGGAGAAATCAGTATTATATCTTTTGAATTAAAGCTTACAAACTGGCGAGGTGCCTTAACGCAAGCTTTTAGATATCGTAGTTTTTCTGATTATTCATATGTCGTATTGCCAGAGGAAACGGCACAAAAGGCTTTAGAACATATAGAAATGTTTATTCGCTATGGCATTGGCTTGATATCATTTAACAACACCATTTGTGATGTTATGTATAGCCCATTAAAGCAGAAACCATTTTCTGAAAATATGAGAGAAAAGGTTGAAGCTAGGATTCGAAAAAGCAGAAAGCACGCAAAAGGAAATGTAAATCTCTTTCTTGCTAAATAATATTCTAAAACACAGTAATAGCCTGCGTGGAGCAGGCTATTACTGTGTTTAGATGCTTTGTTCGATGATTTTTTATTGGCACTGTACATAATTTTGTGTAAATGTAGAATACGGGATTCAGAAAAGAGTCTCGTATTTTCTTTATTATTAATTTTGTAAAAACATAAAATTATGTCAGAACGTAACAAAATTGTTCCCGATGCAATGCTGAGCAAAGAATTTCTCAGCCAGTTCAAAACCGAAGC
>JAGBRL010000062.1 GCA_017632345.1 Paludibacteraceae bacterium | reverse complement strand
GTTTGCCATGCTTACAGGAGTGACGAAGTTCGGCAAAGTGAGCGTGTTCAGCGATTTGAACAATCTGAAGGATATATCTTTAGACAATCGCTATTATAATCTTTGCGGTATTGATGAAGATGAGTTGCGCGGCGTCTTGACTCCGTATGTTCAGCGTTTAGCGAGTGTTCAAAAAATTTCTTTGGACAAGGCTTATTCGGAATTAAAGCGAAATTATGATGGTTATCATTTTTCAGAAGATGCCCCTGGAATGTATAATCCGTTCAGTGTTTTGAACACTTTGGATAACTTGAAATTCGGCAGTTACTGGTTCGAGACCGGCACACCGTCTTACTTGGTTGAATTGATGCAAGACCAAGATATGAAGCTGTGGAATATAACAAAAAAGTTGGTTAGTTCTGATGTCCTAAATTCGGTTGACATTGCTACTACAGAACCGATTTCGGTGATTTTCCAGAGCGGATACTTGACGATTAAAGGGTATAAAAACGAATATGACGGCTATTTGTTAGGATTCCCTAATGAGGAGGTAAAACGCGGATTTTTGCGCTATCTGATACCTCGTTACACATCAGTCCGACCAAGTGACACTGCTTTCGAGATAGAAAGTTTTGTTGAAGAGGTAAAGGGTGGAGACATTAGTGGTTTCATGACCCGCCTCGAGTCTTTCTTCGCAAACACTCCTTATGACCTCATCAAAGACACTGAAAACCACTACCAGAACGTGCTTTTCATCTTGTGTAACCTTTGCGGACTCTACACAAAAGCAGAGTTTCACACCTCCAACGGACGTGTGGACATGACCATCGAGACGCCCGATTATGTCTATGTTTTCGAGTTCAAATACAACGGCACAGCAGAAGAGGCAATGGCACAAATCAAGGAGAAGAACTACGCCCAGCCGTTCCTTGCAAGCGGCAAGAAGATCGCTTTGATTGGCGCGAACTTCAGCGGCGAGAAGAGGAACATTGAGAGGTATTTGGAAGAGTGGCTGTAAATTACTACTTTTGGCATCGTAGTCAAGAAAATCAAAATAGTAAAAAATGAAAGGAAAAATAATAATGACAATTTTTTTCGTTTGTTCGCATTTAGCATGTTTTGCTCAGGACTCAACAGCAATTATTCGCGAACATCTCGAAGATGGTTTTAAGAATTACGCTTTTTGTAAATGTATAAAATACGCAAGGTTCGGAAATCTGCCAATCAAAGATCCATTATTGGATAAAGATGGTAGCCTGGCTGGTTATTGGGAAATTCATGATCCAATTATTTATTATTCTAATGCTATAGATTCTCTTGCATATAAGTATTCACAAAGGTTTTATCCGAGTATGACGGGAGAACCTCTTATTATAATGAAATGTTTAGATTTCTATAACAGTAACGAATTGAGCGATAGCATTGTGAAATTCACGGATGAAAGTATGATATATTGGGATTCTCTTCCTTCATGGGATAGACCTTCATGGGATAGAGAAGAATCTTATATGCGGGCTAAAGATTGGAAAAAGAGAATCGAAGGAAAATAATCTGGGTAGGATGATATTATGATAGATCCGACTACGGATAGCGAGGAGACAGAGAATCTTGTATTCTTCTATCATACAAATCATCTTGGTTCAACTTCCTACGTGACTGATTCGAATTATAAATTTTGGCATCCCGGAATTACAATGCTATTTAGATACAGTTCCAGATGGATTTATAAGATTCTTTTTTGTTAATCAGATGGATTATGGACAAAAACGTACAGCACCATTTTTTATCTCATTTGTAGAGGTTATGGTAAAAAAACAAATTCTGTATTATATTTTAAGCAAATGCTAGGTCATGATTTCTGTTACAAGTATAACTGCGAAACAAATACATTAGAATATAAGTATTATGTTTCTGGTAACTTGGAAGGAGCTGATGCATTTGATTATTTAAGAGGGAAAAGGTTAAGAGGCATTTACAGTAATATAGCATTTTATTAGTATCATATATTCAGCAATAAAAAGCAAATTGAATTCATTGCTAAAAATAAATCGTTGATTATCAATAAATTACCTCCCCCCCCATCCTATATAAAAGAACACTAAAAATTTGTTTTTATCAAGGAAATTGTACTACCTTTGTGGAAACTAAACGTTTTAGTAGTGGTCGTAATGAGGTTCAGACTGCTTGCTAATGCGGAAAAAGAATTTATGGAACCTCCTTGCAAAATATGAAATATTTTAAGTTATTTAGCGTATTGCTTTCAGTTTTATTCTTTACGAATACTTCTACAGTTGCTGCAAACGAGTTGTTGGGAAATAGTTCGGCTCAAAATCAAGAGTGGCGAACTTATGATTGTTACGAATTCTCTTTTTCGTATCCTAAAACATATACCTCAGTCAAGCCATATTCAGATTCGGATGTGACCTTGATCACGCAGCTCCAAAGTGATTCTGACTCATTTATGGAGAACATTCTAATCACTAAACTGGGGGTAATGACCAAAGATGAAGTCATAGAAGAATTCAAAAAAAGTGACATGGCCGATCTTAAATATGAAAATATTTTAGTGAACGGATTGGAGGGCGTTAGCTTATCTTACACTATGAAATACCAGAATATAGAGGTTATAAACCTTCAGTACGTCATATTCGGAAAGAAGTACACCTACTCGCTCGCATTGTCCTCGCAAAAAGAGGAGTACGAGAAATATAAAGAGGAGGCAATCAAAATTTTCAATTCATTTAAAACAAACCCAAATGTAAGGGTAGAGGATGGTTGGGATATTTTTTCCAATGAAAGAGTGTTCTTTGTATATCCATCGGGCTATCAAAAGGTTGTGAAGGAAGAGGCTGATCCTGAGGAGGTGATTACACTTCAGGAAGTTTCGGACAATGAAGATGACCTGGTTGAGGAACAGTTTTATTTAACAGCGACAGCTTTGGGTGAAGATGTGCAGCAATTAGAAGAGCTGAACGAGTTAAATAAGGGTTTGGTTTCTGGATTTAAAGAAAACTTTAAAATCGAATCCAATGAAGTCGATGCGGCAAAAAAAACGTTAAAAGTCTTTATGAGGTTAAAAAAGGATAAAAATGTTATTGCTTGCGTCCAAGTTTATTTTAAAAATCAAACTATGTATATGTTAATTTTCTCAGGAGAGAAGAACCGATATGAGCAAGGTTACAAAAAGATTGTGGACAAAGCGTTTAATTCCTTTAGAATCTTAAGTCCGGGAAAATAATAAAGGCAACAAACTACAGGGTCGAAACTGGCACGCTATAGAGCCTTGTTGAGTTGCTGAAAAGTGTGATTGCAGATTGGAAGATTTGGCAGATGGAGGAGCTACTATTGATGAATTGAATTTTGTTGATATAGCCTCCTCCGTTTTTATTTTGGTGTTTTTTAAGAACAGATATTTGACCGTTAAGAATATATAAAGACCGGACGAAAAAAGCGGGAACTCACACCTCCAGATACAGACTATTTGCAGATGCGGAATGTAACTTTAGCAAATTAGAAGCAATTGGAGGTAAAGGCAAGCAGACCTTTTGAAAAATAATCGAGGATGAGGTGCAGGAACTCGTGTAATGCAAAAAAAGAGGAGGCTGCAGCCCCCTCCCAAGAACAAAACAAATGTGTATTTTTTTCCGGTATATATCTTTATAGTTTCATCGAGATAAGCTTGCCGTTTTCCACGTAGTACAAGCGGTATCCGTTGAAATCAATTTCATAAACAACCTTTCTGTCATTGCTGAACGGAACTGTCTTAACCTCTTTTCCTGTGTTCTTGTTAACAATCACAAGAGACAAGTTGTCTGTTCCGTTAACCTTTTCACCTTTGAGGAATATAGAGAAGTCGTCGTTGCTTCTTGCCGCTACACGAGCTTTGTTGTTAGCTTTCAGTTCGCGTTTAAGCTTAAGCTGGGCATCGAAAGCGCGACCGGCGCGTTTGGCCGTTTCCAAGTCGCAGAAAAGTCCGCTCGAAGTCTCGTTTCCTTGTCCGTCGCTATAAGTCACAGTAGTTGACATAGCCCCGGAAACAACAAGCGAAGCCGTAAGTGCCGCATTAATGAGACGACCGCTCTTAAGTTGCGAGTAGATCTGATGATTCAAGATAGACTTGTTGGCGTCAACCATGATGAACTCTTTCTGTCCGAAGATAAAGTAACCATTTTCAGTCACCTTGTAACCAGCCACCTCCTTAGGATATTTAATCTTAGTTTCGATAGCCTTAGGCGCCTTAGCGTCGTTGTCAGGGTCCATCACATATATTTTTTTGCCGCTCACAACCAAGATCTTGCCGTTTTTGTCGTCAAACGCAACCTTGTCGCTCTTAGACAAACGTTCAGACCATTTACGTTCGTTAGTAGCCTTGTCGTAAACGACAATCTTTTTAGGAGTGATTAAGGCCCAAGTGTTCTTGTAAACCTTCTCAATCTGTTCTGTAGCCTCCTCGTCCATGTCGTCAAGCTTGATAGGCTTTTTCCATGCCTTTTCGCCAGTTGCTTTGTTAAGCATCATTATTTTGTTTCCGAAGAATACCTTTATGCCTTCGTCGGTCAGCTGGAAATCGTTAGTGAAAGCGCCTTTGAAGCCCTTTTTCCACACAGGTTTGCCAGTCTCTATATTGTACAAGTTAAGGCCGTGTTCGTGAGTTATGATTATTTCTTTGTCGTTAAGGAACTGGTGGTCTTTGTAAGCCGCGTCAAGTTTCATAGGCTTCTGCCATTTGTTTGAGCCTGAAGCCGCGTCGATGCAAGTGATAGTTTTTCCGTAAGAAGCGTATCCGCTAGCCAAAACGCCAGCGTTCTCTACCGACACGATAAACTTGCCGCTCTTGTCCAAGAAGAAAAGTCCGGGGTTACATTCGTTTTCCCACTTGATTTTTCCAGTTTTCGCATCAAGTTGGTACAGTTTCTTCTCGTGTTTGTATATGATGTTTCCGTTAAAGTCTAAGCCAGGCTGAAAATTGTCAACAGTAGTGATTTCGGTGCCGTTCACCTTCATTGCCATTTTGAACGCAGCTTTAGCCTTGTTCACGTTGGCAAGTTTAGAAGTCCAAAGCACTTTGTTTGTTTCGATGTCAACAGAGTGCAGCACAATTTCGTTCTGTTCGTTCTTAACTTTGAACAGCACGCAGTTAAGTTCGGGAATGATATTGTCTTTTTCGAGCGACTTAAATTCGCTGCCAGCTCCGCCTATCACGACTTCTCCAGAGTAAACGTCCATAATGTAATTGCCGATGAAGGCAAACTGAGTGAAAGGAATCTCCCTGTAGTCTTCCACTACAAAAGCTCCGGCTTCGTCGGTCTCGCTTCCAGTCAGGGCGTTGACTTTGCTAACCTTCTTCAAAGCCTCGTTTTTAGCTGATTTGTTGACAGTCCATGCAACCTTATGGTTCTCTATGTCCATCCCCACGTAAGCCTTGCTTGTCTCTAGCACCGGGGTCTGGGTGAATGCGTTAAAGAAAATAGACGACGCTTTCCCTTCGACTGGAGCGCTCCATTCTACAGTACCTTGAGCATGCGCCATTGTAAGCGCCATCATGCCGGTTACGGCAGTTGTTATAATCCTTCTCATAATATAATTATAATTAACTTTAAAATTTATTTTTCTAAAATGACGGACTTTATATTGTCTGGCTTAACAATTGCCATGATAATTAATGCCGTCGCACGTAAATTGTAATACAAAAAGCGTGCCAAGAAAATAACCGAAAGAAAAATAAATAATTTTTTTTGTTTTAAAGATATTTAAAGTGCTGTATTTCAGCAAGAAAGAAATAACAACGTTTTAAACGTCTTGTCTTAAATTAATTTTGGGTTTGTTTAATTCTTAAGGAAACTTCTATAAATTTAAAGTTTATAAAAATGTTTTCAGATTTAATTTGTAGAAATTGCCTATTGATAAAATTACAAGAGGAAGCAGACAAGCACTTGTTTGTGTACGACGCAAGGCGAAAGTTTGCGCTATTATGTAGCGTTTTCAGCTTGTCTTCGCAAAGTGAGGCGCGAAGGCGGGTGTTGTAATATGCGTATCCCTCTGTCCATTCTTGTAGTTATGTCGATTACGTTTATAAAGACAAATATAATAAAAATATAAATTAATCAACAACTGTTTCGCGTTTTTTTTCAAAAAAAATAAAAACGCAGTTTTTTGAGGGTTATTTTTCATAAAATGGATAATACTTCTTTTGATTTTTGCAGAATTAGATTATTTTTGCAAATCGAATTTTAAGATTAATAATTAAATCAGAGATATATGGCTTCTACAGCAGATTTCAGAAATGGTATGTGTCTCGACATCGAGGGACAGTTTTATTTTATTGTGGAGTTTTTGCACGTTAAACCAGGGAAAGGTCCGGCTTTCGTAAGAACAAAGCTGAAGAATGTGAAGACAGGACGTGTTATAGACAAGACATTTAACGCAGGTGTAAAGGTCGATGAGGTTAGAATTGAACGTCGTCCGCACCAGTTCTTGTATTTTGAAGGCGATGATTGCGTGTTCATGAACACAGAAGACTTCGAACAGATTAATTTGTCAAAGGACCTTATCAACGGTTCTGACTTCATGAAGGAGGGCGATACAGTGGAACTTATCGTTCACGCAGAGTCAGACACAGTTCTTTATGGTGATATGCCTACTCATGTTATCATGGAGGTGACTTACACAGAACCAGGTTTGAAGGGTGACACAGCGACTAACACATTGAAACCTGCTACGGTAGAAAATGGAGCAAATGTGCGTGTGCCTCTTTTCATTAACGAAGGTGATAAGATTAAGATTGACACAAGAGACGGCTCTTACGTTGAACGTATCAGAGAATAATCTTGCGGAAAATAGTGATAAACTAAAGCGAGGCGTTTGCTTCGCTTTTTTATTTAAAGGGTATGTTGACAGATACACAAACGGACGATTTTTTTATGAAGCAGGCCTTGAACGAGGCGAAAAAGGCCGAGGCTAAGGGCGAAGTGCCTATCGGAGCGGTGGTGGTGTGCAAAGGGCAGATAATAGCGCGTGCGCATAACCTCACGGAGACGCTTAATGATGTTACCGCGCACGCTGAGATGCAGGCGATAACGATGGCAGCTGATTTTTTAGGTGGGAAGTATCTTACGGAATGTGCGTTGTACGTTACGGTGGAGCCGTGTGTTATGTGCGGCGGAGCAATAGGCTGGGCGCAGGTGAGCAAGCTTGTTTATGGCGCGCCGGACCCTAAAAAGGGCTATTCTGTGCTTGCCCCCAAGGCTTTGCACCCTAAGTGCGAGGTGCTGAGCGGGGTGCTTGCAATGGAGTGCTCTGCAATTGTTTGCGATTTCTTCAGAAAGAAAAGATAATGCTCTGGCTTTGTGTGTCGCCTGTAATTTTGGGCGAGGAGACCTAATTTTGTCTCGAAAAATCTTTGCAAGTGTTATGATGTATCAAAAAAAATTGTATCTTGCGAATGTGCGGCCAGTAGAGTGAATCGTATGGCTGATAGTTTATTTAGGAACCAAAACTTAATAGAGATGGAAAAGAATGTAAAGGTTTATGAGCATATAAAGAATGTGGCTCTGCTGCTTGTGAAGGATAACGTGACAATGACGCGTTCGGACCTCGCTTATGAGTTGGAGCCGGATGGCGTGACGGGAGACTCTCTCAGGGTTGGCGAACTTGTGGTTGAGGCTGCCGACTATTATGGCGGAGATGTGGCGGAAATTATAAAGAAATCATTTTATAATAACGAGAGAAGCAAATCTCTTTATGACGAATGCAAGGTGTGGGCTCTTATAGAGCAGAAGGATAACGCAGCGGTGACTCAAGTCGTGAAGCAGGGTGTGCAAGAGGGAGGCAAGGCACTGGAAAGGGTTGGAAAGGAGATTGAGAAGACTCTTTCGCCTCAATTGCAGAGCAGTGTCGCGAACTTGGTGAACACGCTCTCTGGCAATGGCGGTGTGGAGGTGATAAAGGGGCAGGCGTCTTCTTTGTTTGACCAGTACACCTTGCTGGTGGATTCTTACAAGGTGGCAAAAGGGGAGGTTAAGAACACTACCGTTCTGTTTTCCGAACTTAGAGAGTATGTGATGGAGATATATCGTAAATATGCAGCGATGCTTATTGATGTGTATGGCGATAGAGTTAAGGAGATTTCTCCAGATATATTTGATTTTGAAAGTGTGCAGTATCTGAATGTGCAAGGTATGTTCGAAAGCGTGGAGTTGCAGTATAATGCGCTTACAGAGCAGTGCTCGCAGTTGCTGTGCGAAATCAGAGAGCGGTTTGTGGAGAGTGCCAAGAGGTCTGCCTTGCAGTTCTCGGAGGCGAAAGACAAAAGGGTTGGTGTGCTTTTGGCTGGCTTGAATATGGTGTCGCATTATCTAGATGCGGCAGAAAAGACCGGAAGACTGAAGCGTGAACTGACCGCTTTTTCTGGGCATATACGCAAAGATGCTGCCACTATCAATAGCGATATGGCCCGTCTGTCTCAAATTTTCAAAACGATTAATGATGTCTTTATTCCTAAGGCGGAATTATTCTGCGAGTATGCGCCTAAGACATTGTCTGACGAGATGGACAAACTGACGGCGGAACTTTACTCTGACGAGTCTGTGGCGGAACTGAAAAATAGACGTGACGCGCTGCTTGCGGAACTTAAAGGACTGGAAAGAAACTTGCTGGACGAACAGCTTAATATAGAGTACTATAAACAGCACTTGAAAGAGGGCGGACAGATGCTTGGCGATTTGAAAGATGAGTACGAAAAGGCGAAGAGCTGCAAGCCTTCGGAACCTTTCTTCTTGACTAATATTGTGACTCTTGGTAATTCGAAGAAAAATTACAATAGGGATCTGTATGAGTGGAAACGCCTCCATCACCCTGTTGTTGTGCAGTACGAAGAGTTGCAGGTGGATTTGCATATAGATGGTCAGGAACTTGAGAAACAGCAGAGGCTGAAGGAGGAGAACAGCAAGCGCTGTGAGGCTATCAGAAGGGAACTTAAGATGTTGCAGACGAAGATGCTGGAGTCTGTCAAGTCTAGTCCGGAAGTTCAGACTAAGATGCTTGCGCATGTGAATGATATTGTCAAACTGCTGCATCTTGCAAAGGGTATAGTTAGCAGTAAACTTGATCATAAGTTAGTGGATACAGCCAAGTTGGCTGAGTTCACTTACGAGGGCGTGCCGGAGGAGGTGAAGAGCGGCGTGAAGTCTTTCTTGGATGAGATGCGGAAAAACTTGTCTGAGAGCGGAGGCGTGACAGATTTGCCGGCAGGGCAGAATGGCGAATGTGTTGCAGTTGAGAAAAACGGAAGCGGGGATGCTGTTGTTGAGGCTCAGTGTAATGGTGTGATACAGAAGGGTATAACTATATTTGAGCAGTTCCTTACGTTAGAAGAGTTGAAAGAGCAGGAACGGATAGAAAAGAATTTCTATGAACAGGAGGTGGAACGTGCTAAAGTTGATTTTCAGACGGTTATGTCTGAGTTAGATGCCGAAAGTGATGCGTTAATCGAGATTATGAAGGGGGTTAGGACTGCAAAGTCAAAAGAGCAGATGAAAAAGAGTCTCCTTCTGTTGTGTGATTCTGACAAAAACATTTCGGAAAACGAATGGAACGATATTCTTAATGGTGTAAAAAAATTGGAAATTTAAATATATGAGCGACGATTTTAAACTGAGAAATCCAAGGAGAGAGGAGGCCAAGTCGGACTTGGACTTGACTAGCGAGAAGGAGAACATAAAGATGGAGCAGGCTGTGCAAGAGGAGGAAAAACGTCAGCAGGCAAAGAACAAAAAACGTTCGAAGCTGGAGGCTTCTGTTGTTTATGGCTCGATAAAGAAAATATCGAAAATGATGGACGACTATTTCCTTGACCCTATAATTGGTTTGTTGCCGGGGGTAGGGGATTTCTTCACGCCAATCTTTGCGGTGCCGTTTGTTTATGTCTCCATGTTTGAAATCAAGTCAGTTTCGTTGACGTTGGCGATTATTTACAATACTGTTTTTGATATCCTTGTGGGGATGATTCCGTTGCTGGGTATTGTTATTGACGCGTTTAACAAAGGTTTCCGTAAGAATATGCGGCTGATAACGGGTTTTGTGGAGGACGACAGAACCGTGATAAATGAGGTGAACAGAAAGGCGGTTATGATGGTTGTGCTGATATGTCTCGTTTGCCTTGCAATTTATGCTCTTGTGCGATTTGCATTTTATGCTTTGGGCAGCGCATTTGACTTTGTTCAAGGACTTGTTCAAGGTTTTATTTGACATATGTTCGGCGGAGACGCTATGAGCAGGATTGCGGAAAAATCAAACAGACTGGAAGACAAGAAGATTCTCAGATTGTCTTCCAGTTGTTTTATTAAAGCGTATAAACCTATTAAGGTGGGTTTTGTAAATTCCTTGAAAAGTTTATCAACCCACGATTTGTGCATTTTAATTATAAACGGTGAATTTATAGAACTCACCTTAAATGAAAGAGTCTGCAAATAAGACCAACCTGTAAATATCTTTCAAAATCATCTCAGCTGAATTTGCAGAAACTGATTAAGAACATCTGCAAGACAGGAACTTGCGTAGTTTGTCGGGCTGCATATCGCGGCGTTTGGCATAGTCGTTCAATTGGTCTTCGCCAATCTCGCCGACCATAAAGTAAAATGATTTTGGGTGTGAAATATACAGGCCGCAGATGGACGAGGCGGGGCTCATTGCTCCGTTTTCTGTCAGTGTGATTCCGATTTGCCTTAAATCCAATATTTTGTCTAATTCGAAAAGTAAGGATTGGTCAGGGATAGATGGGTAGCCAACTGCCGGACGTATTCCCTGATACTTGCATTGGTGCAACTCCTCTATAGAGAGATTTTCGTCTGGTGCGTATCCCCAGATCTTTTTTCGTGTTTCACGATGAAGCCATTCTGACGCAGCTTCCGCAAGCCGGTCTGCCAGACTTTTCACAAGCAGAGCGTTGAAGTCGTCGCCCGCTTTTGCATATTCTTCCGCAATGCGATCTGCTCCACGCACAGAAACTGCAAAAATCCCGATGGAATCGTGCTTTTCAGAGATGAAATCAGATAAAGAGATGCAGAAACCGTTCGTTTCGTTAGGATGCTGCTGGCGTAACATAGGAAGGTGAACAGACTTTTCTTTATTGTCTGTGTATATGGTTATGCCTTCGTTTTCGGCTTTTGCGTCGCATATAAGAACGATTGCGTCGATCTGTAGTGCACCCGACTCCGACAATTTTTTGAGCGTTTCTACGGCTTCAGAATAGAGTCTCCTTGCCTCCAGAGCTTTTCCGCGCATCTCGGGCTGGAATTGCAGCAGCCACTTTTGCAAGCAGGCTTCGCAGCCGCACAGACTCTCTAAGCCGGGGTATATGCCATGTATTCGCCAAGCAGAGAAGAAGTAAGTCCAGTTGATGAACTTAACAACTTCTGCAAGGTCAATATTGCGTAAAATCATACTAAATGCAAAGTCATACTTGTTTAGCGGCGAACTCTTCAGAAATATAGTTTTCGTAAGTTGTGCATACGAAAGACGAAAAGTCTATCGCATATTTTGCTATGCTGTCCCACTTCTCTTCAGAAATGCCGTTCTTAAGTTCTTCAAATGTCACATTATGCTTCATGAGACCAAAGACAATTCCCGCATTGAAACTGTCGCCCGCGCCAACCGTGCTTACAGGGTCAATTTTATTGCCATGGTAATCTTTTTCAAATCCGTTGCCGAAAATCTTTGCGCCGTCAGCCCCTTTGGTGTATATGAAATTTTTGCAATAGAACTCAATACGGTCTTTGTAAATCGCATTTGGGTCCGACTCGTTATATATGTTTTCAAAATCTTCGTCAGAGCCCTTTATAATGCTGGAGTATTCAAAGTTCTCCAAAATGTAGGGCATCAGATGTCTAACTTCGTTCACGTGCGTTTTGCGAAAATTAACATCGTAATAAACAATAGCCTTTTTGATCCTTGCTTCTTCCAAAACCTCGACAAGGCGGTTGCGAAGAACCGGGTTGAGAGCGAAGAACGAGCCTATTAACACAATGTCGTCCTGATTTATTTCCGGCATAACACAATCAAGCCTCTGAGAAGGGTAGTCTTTGTAAAAAAGATAGTCGGCCTTCTGCTCTTCGTCAAGAAAAGCGAGGGCGAGAGAGGTTTTGTTGCCGTCCATCATGCAGACATAGTCCGAGCCGACATTATTTTCAGCAAGAAATTTCTTAATCGAGTCGCCTATTCTGTCTGCGCCAAATTCGCTAATGAAAGTGGTGTTCTGTCCAAGTCTTCCTAACGATATCAAGGAGTTAAAGACAGAACCGCCAGGACGTCCGCTTATAGGCTGCTCGTTTTTGAAGATAATATCAAAGACGGTTTCGCCTAAACCAATTATTTTTCTCATATTTCAATTAAAGTAAAATCAAAAATAAAATTTCAGAATAATAACGTGCGGCCAGAGTGAAATGTTCTTTCCTGCAGGCCGCGTACTATTTACCAGCTTCCGGTTGCTCCACCTCCGCCGAAGCGTCCTCCGCCAGAAGTTTTGGCTCCGCCTCCGAATATCTTGCCAATAAGTATAGCCGGCAGCATCAGCACAAAATAAAATGCGCCTCTGATTTTGTAGCCCCAGCCCTTTTCTCTAAGCTTGTCTGCCTCTTCTTCGATGAGAGACTGTTGCAGCTTATTCATCTTGTTCAAGTAGATGGACACAAGTTCAATAGAGCCATGAACAAACATCAGAATGATGAAGAAAATGATCAAATCAGAATATAAGTCTAAGTTGATGTCTTTTTGTATTTTATTTAATTCAATATCAATGTTAAAGTTCAGCATTGCATTGTATAAGTCATCTGAGCCCAAATTTTTTATATGCATGTCAACGTTAGGCAACAGAGAATCTTTCCCTTCTTTTATGAAAATCTGAACTTGTCTCTCTTCCTCCCCTAAAAGTTCTGATGTTCCACTAATAACGACGAGTATGTCAGGCGAAGTGCTTGATGATGTATTATTATTTGAGAATCTGTTTATCATCCACATTATGAAGTTTTTGTTGCATGATTCATGGCAGGTGCGAGAGCCATCATGCACAATCAGATTTTCAGGGATGAAGCTGAGCCCTGCAGGGACAGTGATAAACCTCACATCCACTCCGTGCTCAGATTTGATTTTTTCGAACTCCTTTTCAAAATAATCTAGATGAGTTTCGTTTTTGATTATGCAAGCAAAATCAGCCACATGTTCGTTCGGCATAAGTTTTATCTCTTTGTCGCCGTTCTTCTCTTTCCTGATAGCGGCTGAAATCATATTGACAGCTGCTTCAACGCCTTCGTTGTATTTGCCTTGTTCAAACAAAGGAATCATCGAGTTTTGCACTATTTCGTGACACACAATATCAGGAAGCGTGCCTTCCATGCCGTATCCTGTTACGATGGTGGCGTGCCCAGCGCTTTCATTAGTTTTGGGTTTTATGATAATCAACACACCATTGTCCTTGTCGAACTCGCCAATGCCCCATAATTGGGCAAGGTTAGTTGCGTTCTCTATGTTTGTCATGCTGTTGTCTGTGCTGTAATTAGCAGCGGAAACCACAACAATTTGAACCGAAGAGTTTTCTTTAAAGTTTTTCAGACGGCTTTCAAGCTCAGAGGAATTCAGGATGGAGGCAAAGTCATAGACATATTTGCCATGCTCAAAATCATCAGCATGAGAAATATTCTCTTCTTTCTCCTTCTTTTCCTTCAACTCCTTCTCTCTTGCTTCTGCAGCAGGGTTGCTTTTCAGCCTGCCAAACAAAATGTTTTTGGTCATTTTAGACCAGTCTAAGTTCTTTTCGTTGCATTCAGGCTTAAACTCGTCAGGAGCTATAGCCCAAAAGATGCAGAGAACGCAAAAAATATATAGAATCCAATAAAATGGTTTAAAAATCTTTTTTATCATAATTGAAAATGTTTTTATTCGGATTGCAGAACATACAGTCCCTTTCTGATCCGTGTGCAATTATTGTTTTTTGTTACCAGCTGCCGCCACTGCCGCCACCGCCGAAACCTCCACCGCCGAAGCCTCCAAAGCCGCCGCCTCCGAAGTTGTCATGCCATCTATCATTTCTAGAAGTGCTTATGATGTCTCCATAAGTTACATGTCCTCTTCTTGGTCTGGCTTGGGCATAGCCTTTGTTGTTTTTGTTTTTGCGAAGAAAATAGATGAAGAGTACGATGAACAGCAAGATTATAATGAAAGACACAATGTCCGGCTCGTCAGTCCTGTCCGATGTGTATTCGCCTCTGCTTATGTCCATCACGTTTTTGCAGGCGGCTATGATGCCGTTGTTATAATCGCCTGTTTTGAAGTACGGAATCATCACCTCATTTACGATTCTGTGGCATATAATATCAGGCAAAGCGCCTTCCAGACCATATCCTGGCGCGATGTAAGCCTCGCCTTTCCCCACGCCGTTTGCAGGTTTTGGCTTTACGAGAATAACCACCCCGTTACTTTTCCCTTTTTGTCCCACACCCCATTTGTGACCAAGTTTTGTAGCAAATTCATTTGCGGAGAGGTCTCCAAAGCTCGTCACTGTAACCACAACGATCTGAGTGCTTGTGCTTGTGTCAAAAGAGACAAGCTCCCGTTCCAAATTTGCAACCGTTTGCCGAGACAATATGCCGGCAAAGTCATTTACCAGGCGCGGCGGGTTAGGAGCGTCGGGAACATCATTTTGAGCAAAAGAACTCAATGTTGCAAATAGGACAAAAAGAAAAAATAAACAAGTCCTTCTCATGATGAATGTTATTTGCCAAAAGTGACTTCGTTAGGCAGCTCGTTAATGTCGCCTTCCTGAAAAGGAAACAGATCACTAAGCTTTTTGCCGCATATCTTGATGCCTTCGCAGAGACCTGTGCTAAAATCCCCCTTTTTAAAATTCTCCTCCAAGGTCTCTCTCACACTGTCCCAAAATCCTTCCGGAACTTTTTCGTTAATGCCGGAGTCGCCGATAATCGCAAACTTGCGGTCTTTGTAAGCAATGTAAAACAGCACTCCGTTTCGTAGTTCTGTCATGTCCATCTCGAGCTCTTCAAAACGTTTTGCAGCTTTGCCCATAAGGTCGTTGTCGCAATACTCGTCTATATGCACACGAATCTCACCTGACGTGAAAGTTTCTGCGTCAGCAATGGCGTCCTCCACGCGGAGGATTTCCTCTTTATTTAGAAATTCAAACTCATCCATGTCAATAAATCTTTTTAGGAGGGTTCTATAAATTCTTTTGAAACAAACTTTTGTATGAAAGCCTAAATCTTCAAGTCCGTGCCAAACGTGATGGTCCGGCACGGACTGTTCTAAAGCAGATGGTTATCAGAACTGTATCTTAGGAGCTTTTTCAGAACCAGCTTCAGCCTTGAAGTATGGCTTGGCATTAAAGTCAAACCATCCGGCAATGAAATTGTTAGGGAACTTTTTGATGTAAGTGTTATATTCTCTAGCAATTTCGTTGAATCTGTTACGTTCTGTAGAGATTCTGTTTTCAGTGCCTTCGAGCTGAGCCTGAAGAGCCTGGAACTGTTTGTCTGCCTTTAATTCAGGATATTGTTCGTGAGCAACCATAAGTCTGCTCAACGCCTGTGTGATAGCTCCTTGAGCCTCCTGATATTTAGCAAGATTCTCTTCTGTCAAATCTTCCATGTTCAGTTTGATGCTTGTTGCTTCGGCACGGGCCTTGGTGACTTCGGTTAACGTTTCATGCTCATGCTTAGCATATCCTTTCACAACCTCTACGAGGTTCGGAATCAAGTCTGCGCGTCGCTGATAAACGTTTTCAACCTGGCCCCACTGAGCTTCAACTTTCTCTTGCATTTCTACCATTTCATTGTATTGGCAGCTGCTTAGGAAAGGAACCAGCATCAAGCAAAAAAGTAATTTCTTAATTGTTTTCATAATCTAAAATTTAAAATAAATAATGTTTTTTGAATCTATGTATTTGATGTTTTGCATCCATAAATTTTCTTCAGCCTTGAGAGTTTCCGCTTTTTTCTTCACAATTTTTGCGATACGTTTCCTCTCTTTCTTGATTGTGCCGCAGTCCCTTTCGCTCAGATTGAAGTCCGGGTCTGCAACTTCTATAAGATACCTTGCCACAAAGCAGCCGAAAGGTTCTGAATAGTTATCAGTTATGGGCTTGGGACGACTTACAGAAAGCAGGTCCAGAGCTTTGACAAGTATGTGCGAGTTTGTTATGCGCATATTTCGTGAGATTTGCTCCATCAGCAGTTGGTCATCGCCGTTGCTTTTCACGAATTTGTCTATCTGGCTGTCAAAAATTTCCAGAGCCTCTGCGTCATTCAGTCTCAGCAAAGCCTGGAAAAGGCTGCCGCTTATAGGTCTTCCGTCTTTTATCCACTCTTTTTTGACGAAGTCATAACTTTCCGGATATTTGAGCTGGCTATGAATCCACACCGACCCGAAAGGAATCTTGTCTTTGAAGTAGTGCATCTCCTTCTTCATCAAAATTTCGATGGTGCTGTCACGGTAAATTTTGTACAGCTCAGGATTCAGAAGTATGGAGTCCCTGTTGTATATCTTCCTTTTATTCAAAATGTTAAAGCAAATATCCATGTCAAGATTCCTGCTTTCTATATTCTCTCTCGCATTCTTCAGATTGCGTTTGTAGTATTCGTCCAAATTGAGGCACTCGATGAAATAGGGCTTCAGACGCTCGTCCTTCCTTATCATTTCATAATCGAGATAAAGCTGCCTCAAAGACTCAAAAACCTCAAACTTCTCTTTTGTCTGGAAAAGAGAAAGCAGAGAGTCGTTTGAAATCTGAGCAAACGAGTTCAGATGCAATGATATGATAATGAATAAACTACAAAATTTCCTCATCTAAATATACTAAATACGTAAATAATTGCGTAAAGATATGAAGATTTTAGAACTAAGACGTAAATATCTGGCAATTTTTTTCAAAAAACAGATTGCATGTCTTAAAGAACAATAAGAGCGCAGACCTTTATTAACGATATGTTATTTTGCATTTAGTTATCTCAGTAAATTTGCCTTTTCTGTACACAGATTCTTCTATCACATTGCCTCTTTTGTCACATTTTAATTTGATGTCAAGATAAGTTTCCCCTTCGCTGTTAATGGTGCTCATCTCGGTCAACCTTCCTTTTTTATCGTATTTGTAAACCATTTTCATCTTAAATTCTTTGGAGTCGGGATTTTGATAATATGTAATTTCGGTCAAATTCCCCTTGTCGTCGTAGTTGTATGTCATCTTTTGATTCCAAAGATAAAAAACAGACTCTTCGATCAATCTTCCTTTTTCATCATATATGTAATCGGTTTTTTTACTTATTTCTCCGTTACTACTATAATCAGTCAGATTTGTAATTTTCCCATTGTCATTATATACGTAAGTCATCTTTTTTGAAGAAGAGCTATTGTCATTTGTTGTTGTGACCAACGATTCATAAGGGAATCCTTTTTCGTCGTATTTGTGATCCACTTTTACATCGCTCAAAAAAGAATCTTCAAGAAAAAATGAGGCTACGTCAATGTCTCCCTTTTCGTTAAACTTTAAAATTGTATTGACATTAATTTCGCTGCCGTCAGAAGAATGCATGACCATACTGTCAATGTCGCCATAAACAGGGTAGGGCCAATTCAACAATCCCAACTGTGTTAGTTTCGAGTAGTCAAAAAAAGGTCTTGCGGAATTATCTATCGCAAACGATGATACAGTAATAAGCAAATTGGTTAAAATTAGTAGAACTTTTATTTTCATGATTTTAAATTATTTGTACAAAATCGCCCGAAGCAATACATTTTATATTGCTTCGGGACGAAGTTGATTATAAAATTAATGTAGTTATTTTCTTACATCGTTTTCTTTAATAAGGTATTCCGCAATCTGAACAGCGTTAAGAGCCGCGCCCTTCTTGATTTGGTCGCCAACGCACCAGAACGAGATACCGTTAGGATTAGAAAGGTCACCACGCACACGTCCCACATAAACAGCGTCCTTGCCAGCCACGAACAGCGGCATAGGGTAAACCTTTTCAGCAAGATTATCCTGAAGGATGACACCGTCAGCCTTTTCGAACGCTTCGTGAGCCTCTGCAACAGAGACAGGGCGTTCAGTTTCGCACCAGATAACTTCAGAGTGAGCTCGCAAAGCTGGAACACGCACGCAAGTGGCGCTGACCTCAACGTCAGAGTGCATGATTTTGCGAGTTTCGTTATACATCTTCATCTCTTCCTTAGTGTAACCGTTTTCAGTAGGGACGTCCACCTGCGGAATCAAGTTGTAAGCGAGCTGATAAGCAAATTTGTTTACAGTCGGCTCTTCGCCGCGCTCTATCTGTCCGTACTGGTTCTTAAGTTCGTCCATGGCAGCCGCGCCCGCTCCGCTCGCAGCCTGATAAGTTGCCACGTGCACCTTCTTGATGTGAGAAAGTTCTTCAAGAGGCTTTAGCGCAACAACCATCTGAATAGTTGTGCAGTTAGGGTTAGCGATGATTCCGCGCGGACGGTCTTTCGCGTCGGCGGCATTCACTTCCGGCACTACCAGCGGAACGTCCTTGTCCATACGGAATGCGCTTGAGTTGTCTATCATCACAGCTCCATACTTAGTGATAGTTTCTGCAAACTCCTTAGAGATGCCGGCACCAGCAGAGGTGAAAGCAATGTCCACATCTTTGAAATCGTCGTTGTGCTGAAGTTCCTTCACGGTGTACTTCTTGCCTTTAAACTCATAAACACTTCCGGCGCTGCGAGATGACCCGAACAACACCAAGTCAGTCAACGGAAAATTTCTTTCGGCAAGGACACGCAAAAATTCCTGTCCAACTGCACCACTTGTACCAACAATTGCTACTTTCATTTTTTAATATTTTTTAACATTCTTTTTGTCCAAAATTTAGACTAAACAACATACTTTTGTCAGCCCGTACAAAGGTACGTATTTTTTATTAACAATAAATGTATATAAAATGAGATTTTTTAGCCTTTTTTTGTTTCTATCTATCGGAAACATGATGTTTGCACAGTTTGCAGACAATTTTAAGTCAAATTCGTCTGATGTACAATGGTTTGGAACAGACAGTGCTTTTGTGAGAAATGAGAAGGAGGGGTTGCGGCTGAAGGCGTCGCCAGAAACCTCCGAAAGTTACCTCTCGGCAGAGTCCGAGGCTATCGAAGAGACCGAGTGGTTTTTGAATTTGCGGATACGGCTGAACCCCTCTGGTAGCAACTACGTCCGGTTCTATCTTTGCAGCGACAGGCAGAATCTGGCAGACTCGCTGAACGGCTACTTCCTGCTGATAGGGAACGCGAAAGACCAAATCGCCTTGTACAGGCAGAAGGGCAAGACCAAAACTAAGATAGGCGAGAGCGAGGAGGGCCTTCTGAACATGGACTCCGTGAGGCTCGAAGTTAAAGTGCGGCGCGACATGGAAGGCGAGTGGAACGTGGCTGCAAAACTGAACGACGAGACCGGGTTTGCGGAGCTCTTCTCTTGCAGAGATTCGGTTTTCTCTTATTCCAATTATGCTGGAATTTACTGCAAGTATTCGAAGACAAAAAGTGACGGTTTCTATTTTTTTGACTCCGTTTCTGTTGTTCAGAAAGAGATTGCCGATTATACTCCTCCTAAGATAACTCGTTTTTCGTTTGCGTCGGATTCTTTATTGTTTACGTTTTCAGAAGCTGTGAATTTGAACTCTCTTAAATATGAATTCCCTTTTGAAATCAATTTTGAGCAAAAATCAAAGAATGAGGTCGCTGGCTTCTTTAATGTGCCTCTTAGATCAGGAGAAGTGCATAGGCTGAACGTCTTGGAAGTGGCTGACTTGAAAGGTAATGTTCTGAACGACACGTCGTTTGTGATTGCGTTAGTGGAGAGCGCGGAGCCGGGCGATGTTCTGTTGAGCGAAATTTTGTTCAACCCCTATCCTGATGGCTGCGACTTTGTGGAGATTTACAATAATAGCGATAAAGTTGTGAACTTGGCTTCTTTAAAGATTTCCACAAGGCGTTCGAACGGAAATCTTTATGCGCAGAAGCCTTTGCCAGAAAAACTTTTGCTGCCGAAGGAGTATGTTGTAATATGCTCTTCGGTTGAGCAGATTTGCAATTATTATGATTGTGCGGAACTTGACAGGTTTGCGGTTATAGAAAAGTTGCCGTCATATGGAAACGAAAGCGGAGCGGTGGTGCTGTTAGACCAGAAGGAGAATGTGATAGACGAGTTTTCTTACACTGCGAGCATGCACAGCGAGTTTGTTAAGGATGCCGACGGGGTGAGTCTGGAACGTAGCTCTTTTGACAAGGATGAGTGGGTTTCGGCGTCGCAAGAGAGCGGCTATGCGACTCCGGGAAGAGCAAACTCAGCCAATGCAGACGAGACAAGCTCTGCAAATTCCGTGGAACTGATAAATGATGTGGCGAATCCGTCGCAAGGCAAGTTCGCTGTGCTCCGCTATCTTTTGGCAGATGCGGGATATTCTGCAAATGTTCAGGTCTTTTCCGCGAATGGTCAGCTAGTCAAAGTGCTGAGAAAAAAAGAACTGCTCTCTGTGGAGGGGGTTATAGAGTGGGACGGTACGGACAATTACGGCCGTGCGCTTCCGGTTGCCCCTTATATAATACGGTTTGAAGCAATAAACGAGAAGGGCGGCTATGTGCGGGAAAGTTTAGTATGTGTCGTTTCTGAATAAAGCTATTTTATTTGTACGGGCAGGGCGGGGAGTTTTCTTCGCCCTATTTTTATAGTCTGCGGATAAATTTTTGGATTTGGATTTTAAGAGAAAGACTTTTGTTCGCAGTCTTAAACAACACTTTTTTTACACAAGAACGACCAAAATATTAAAAAAAAAGAAAATTGTCTTGCCATTATTAAATAAATGCTTATATTTGCAAGTGATTTTGAATTAAAATTCAAGAGTGTGTTAATTCCCACATTACTCTTAAAATAGGATATTAACTGTCGCTTGGGAATAGTGACATTATAATTTATATATGAAAAAAATAGTTTACATTCTATTATTGGCATGTCTGACATCGGTAAACGGCTTTGCTCAGAAAACTATCACTGACTATTTCAATGCAGGGATAGAAAAGTATCGTGCTGGCTCTTACAAAGAGGCAATCGTTAATTTCAACAAAGTGTTGGAGTTGAATCCTAAGTTCATTGAAGCTTACGGAAATATGGGTAACGCAAAATTCCGCTTGGGCGACTTTAAGGGTGCTAAAGCTGACTATGACATCGTGTTGGATCATAATCCTAAAGATGCGTTGACTTGGTACAACCGAGCAATTGCTAAGAAGGAACTGGGTGATATTCAGGGTTCTATCGCTGACAATAATGAAGCTATCAAGATAAATGCAAAATTTGCAGAAGCTTATTTTAACCGCGGTAACTCAAAGGCTGAATTGGGTGACGAAAAGGCTGCGTTGAAGGACTATAACAAGGCTATCGCTTTGACTCCTCAGTTTGCAAAGGCTTACTACAACCGTGGTCATTTGAAGTATAAGGAAGGTGACGTTGAGTCTGCTGCTTTGGACTGGGAACGTGCAGCTTCTCTTGACTACTACAAGGCGTTGGATTCTTTGAAAGAGTATTGTGGTGTAGGTACACAGGAAACTCCTTGTGACCCAACTGCTAATACAGCTTCAAAATAATTTAGTTTATCAAATTTTAGAGGCCATGCTTTAGAGGCGTGGCCTTTTTATTTGCCCGTTGTTGAAAGGGCTTTTTATATAGGCTTAATTTACATTTAAAATTCTGTTTATGGAAAAACTGACGGTTATAAAGGTTGGCGGTAAAATTGTAGAGGAAGAGGATTCTTTGAAGAGCTTGCTGGCCGACTTCTCTGCTATCGAAGGTAAAAAGGTGCTTGTGCATGGCGGGGGACGTTCGGCTACGGCTATAGCGGCTCAGCTTGGCATTGAAAGTAAGATGGTGAACGGGCGACGAATCACTGATGCGGAGACTCTTAAGGTTGTGACAATGGTTTATGCAGGGCTTGTGAATAAAACTATTGTGGCTCGGCTGCAGGCGTTGGGCGTGAATGCGCTCGGACTTACCGGTGCGGACCTTAATTATATGCGCTCGGACAAACGTCCGGTTAAGGAGGTGGATTACGGATTCGTAGGCGATGTTAAGGAGGTTAATTCTGAACTTCTGGCGGACCTTATCTCTAAAGGTGTGGTGCCTGTCCTTGCTCCTCTAACTCATGACAAGCAGGGCAATATGCTGAATACAAACGCAGACACAATAGCGGGAGAGGCGGCTAAGGCTCTTTCTAAACACTTTGATGTGACCCTGATGTACTGCTTTGAGAAAAAGGGTGTGCTGATGGACGAAAATGACGATGATAGCGTAATACCGGAAATTACCCGTCCGCTTTTTGACGAGTATGTGGAGAATGGTATTATTCAGGGAGGTATGATTCCGAAGCTTGAAAACTCGTTTGAGGCTATCTCTGCAGGCGTGACAAAGGTGGTCATAACTAAGGCGAGCGAAATTAATGGTAACTGCGGTACTGTGATTAAATAATTAAAATTAAATTATATGAAGGCTCCAAGTTGATTTCTAACTCAGGTTGGAGCTGTTTTTTGTGTCTTTGGCATTAAGGTGGGTTCTATAAATTCACCGTTTATACTTTAAAAGTATAAGTCATGGGTTGATAACATTTTCGGCTCTTTTTGATTTGTTTCGGTAACTTGCTGTTTGTCAGTCGGTCTCTGTGCCCGCACAGTTCCCTTCTTTCGCTCAGCAATCAGCTCGAAATAAATTCAAAAATTCCGCGAAATGAATTTGTAGAACCCTTCTTGATATTGTTTTTTTGAAAATTACAAATATGAGTTATTATGAATGAAGGTGTGAAGAGTAATTTGAGTGATGAAGAATCTTTGACAGCTGAAGATTTGTGTTCGAAAGGTGTTGAGTATTGCGAGAGTGAAGAGTACGGCAAGGCTGTAGAGTGTTTTTCCAAGGCCGCTGAGCAAGGAAATGCTCAGGCGTTGAGTAATTTGGGTATTTGTTATGACAGAGGTTTTGGAGTGAAGCAAGATTATGTTGAAGCAATTAAGTATTTCAGCATGGCGGCGGAATTGGGGAGTGCAAAGTCGATGTACAATTTAGCTGTCTATTATATGGAGGGAGTTGGAGTAGAAAAAGACGAGGCAAAAGCTGTGCAAATGTTTCGCGAGGTGGCAGAACAGGGCTATGTGTCGGCTCAGTACAACTTAGGGCTTTGTTATGAAAATGGCTATGGTGTTGAGATGGATAAAGAGCAGGCGATGGAGTGGTATAGACTTGCAGCGGAACAAGGAGATGAGAAAGCTCTGCTTAAAATGGGCTCTTGTTTAGATTTGGGCGATGTTGTAGAACCGGACCATGAACAGAGTATTGAGTATTATCTCAAGGCTGCAGAGCTGGGAAATGCGTACGCTCAGGCAGCATTAGGTGTTTGTTATGAGAATGGCCGTGGGGTGGAGGTAGATTATCTTCAGGCGGAGAAATGGTATCGCAAGGCTGCAGAACAGGGCAATGAGGTTGGTCAATCTGGATTAGGCGTACTATACAAATATGGACATGGAGTGGAGCAGGATTATGATAAGGCAGTGGAGTGGTTCCGCAAGGCTGTGGCTCAGGATTACGCTCATGCGCAGTACTATTTAGGTGTCTGTTATAAGAACGGGCACGGCGTGGAACAAGATGAAAAGAAGGCGATAGAACTGTATTTAAAGTCGGCAGAACAATCTTATCCTCAGGCTTTGTGCGCTTTAGGCGTTTGTTATGCTAAAGGAGACGGAGTGGAGCAAGATTTTGATAAAACTGTTTCGTATTTGCTGAAAGCTGTAGGACAGGGTAGCGGAGAGGCTATGAATTATCTGGCTGCCTTCTATGAATATGGTGTTGGTGTGAAGAAGGATATTAAGAAAGCTCTGGAGTCATATCAAATGGCGGTAGATATGGGGTATGGCCCAGCGGCAGAAAAGGTGAAGGAATTAGAAGGTGCTTATTCTGGCGGAGGTTTCTTCTCTAAAATTAAGAGATTATTCTCTAGGTAGATAGTTCCTTTTGGCAGGAGAGCACAAACTGAATTGTGTCTGGCTTATTATATGAGTAGGGCATAGTTCAGTTTGTATTGTCAACTGTGCCGAGTAAATCCGCAGACACGTTTTTTTATAAGAGAAGATGTTGTGTGCAGCCTATTTGTTACTGTATCCTACCCCCTAAAAATAAAGAAGGAAGTCTCCCGACTTCCAATCTTCCTAACCTTAAATCTAATACCATGAAAAACACATTGCAAATATACAACATTTTTTAATATCCAAACAAAAAAAAGCAATAAAAATATGCTTTTTAACATATTTTAACGCATTTTTATGGTTTTAGAGCAAAAATTATATTGATTTTAAGAAAAAATCGCACAAATCATCTTCGTTGCACTCTCCGCTGTAATGTAAAATTTCCCAAACTTCGTCAGCTTTCATGCTTTCCCCAGGTTTTAACGTTTTGAAAGGAGCGTGATATTCCAGCTCTATCAAAGAAGTCTCAGATTTATCCGTCGCAAAACTGTAAATTTCGACTTCAGCCTGTTCCGGATGTATGTTACTCGGGTCTTCTTTCTGGAATCTGATAGCGAGAAATTTGTCAGAATCGACAAGTGCGGCGATAACTGGCTTCTCAGGCTTTATAAAAGCCTTGGCGGTGCATTCTTCAAACTTGTCGCTTTTTTCTTTAGGCACGAAATAGAAGCATCCGTTGTTGATTCTGTATGGTGCTTCACCTTGATGCGGGTGGGTAGGTTCGGACACATGCACGTCAGCCTTGTCTGCAATTTGCACAAAAGCGGGGCAGTGGCCGTTGATTCTGGTCAGAAGCCATAAATCCCAAGAGATTTCTTCGTCGCGTATATTTGTCGCCTCCACCTCGAACAACACTTTGCCGTCGTTGTTTATTTCGATGCTTTTTTTGAACTTAATACCGCTGATAGGCGAGCCTTCACCCTCTATGACAAGTTTGTTTGCAGAGTGCGAAATCACGCTGTATTTGTTAAAGCTGATAAATGGGTCTGGCGGCCAAAAAAGGTCCGAGTCGATTTTCTCTTTGTTCAGCGTCTGATGTTTCCACCATTGGCTTTGCGGGCCTACCCATACTTCATGGCCGTTATAAGCTTTGAAGTCGAGTAAATCCGGAGACGGGACGAAACGTTCGTTCTGCGGCTCGTCCCACATAGACTCGTCGCTTTCAAGCAAGTTTTTTCCTCCGTTTTTCTGAAGCAGGACAATTCGTCCGCCCACATCTTCAAGCACTCCGACTCTTACGCCAGAATTCTCAATATATAGCATAGTTTTATTTGTTAGTTGAGTTAGTCCAATATCGGAACGCATCTTCCATATTACGTTCCTGCTGCTTCATGGTCAATATGACTTGGTTGTTAGCCACTGCGAAGCGGAAAATGCCTTCTCGAATGTCTTTCTGGCTTGAAATCATGTAAGAAGAGCTGTTAATTTGTGAAATTTCGTCAACACCTTCGACAAGTTTCAGAGCGTTCATGTCTTGCGGCTCGGAGAACTCCACAAACAGAGCAAGACCAGAGTTATTGTCAGTAGCGACGATAGAGCTTTCTTTGCCGTCTGCCACAATCTTTCCGCTGTTTATGATGATTACTCTGTCACATATGGCCGACACTTCCTGCATGATATGAGTGGAGAGCATCACTGTTTTTTCTTTTCCCACCTCCCTTATCAAGTTTCGCACGTCGATGATTTGGTTCGGGTCAAGCCCAGTGGTAGGCTCGTCCAGAATGAGCACGTCCGGATTCGGAATCAAAGCCTGAGCCAGTCCCACGCGCTGCCGGTATCCCTTTGATAGCATGCCGATTTTCTTTTTGTATTCGCGAGTAAGTCCGGTCTTTTCTATCATTTCGTCAACACGGCTTTTGCTTTCAGAGCCAAGTTTGTATAGCCCTGCCACAAAACGGAGGTACTCCTTCACGTACATCTCCGGGTATATCGGATTATGCTCCGGAAGGTAGCCTATTCGTCTGTGAGTCTCTATAGGATTCTTTTCCACATCGATGCCGCACACCTCCACGCTCCCGGCGTCATAGGAGATGTATCCGGTTATGATTTTCATAGTGGTAGATTTGCCGGCTCCGTTATTGCCGAGAAATCCCACAATCTCCCCAGACTTGATAGAAAAACTTATATTGTCAAGAACCAGCTGCGAACCGTAGCTCTTCCTTAGATTTTGAACAGTGATTGACATTTCAATTAACTTAGAATTAAAGAATGAAATACAAGACCGCGCAAGACGATCAGAAATATTTCTGCGAATATAAGAAACTGTTTGAAAACAGAGAAATTATTTAAGGGAATTTATTTGGGCATTCATTTTTAAGGGTGTTAATAAAGGCAACTTCTATAAATTATGCAGAGTTAATTCTTTAAGACATTCGGAAGTATAAAGGGTCGATAGAGACAGCTTTAAAAAAACAGTCGGGACGCTTCTGTGTGCCCCGACTGCATAGCTTTAAAATATTTTGCGTGAAGAATTATCTCATGGGTCTGTTGCCGCCGCCAAATCCGCCGCCCATAGGTCCAAATCCGCCTCTCTTGAACTTGTCATCGTCGTCGTCATCATCAGACATGGCTCCTTTGCCTACAGTATTTATTCTGTAAACAAAATAGACCATAAAGTAACTGCCCAAAGTGTTGTATCTTGTGTCTGTGATCATAGACTCGGTAGCAGTGCGTCGCAAATTGCTTTGCTGCTGCAAGATGTCGTAAATCTTCAGGCGGATAGTCGCAGCATTATTTCTCAGGAAGTCTTTAGAAAGCTGAGCGTTCCATATCACCTCGTTCTCCTTAAACCCGTCGGCAAATCCAGAGTAAATCTTGTAATTCGCGTCAGTAGAGAAGTTAATGCTCCAAGGCAGAGTTATATTTGTATTTCCGCCTAACAGATAAGCGAAAGTCTCGCTGTTGTTTTTAGTCTGCAAGTTGTTTTTAGTTTTCTCGTAATCAACAGACGCATTCAATGTAATGTCGAATGATTCGCCTCTGTATATTCCGGACAGCTTTTCGCTCAGCATCAAGTCTTTTGTTTCACTCTCTGCAGCATCAGCGCCGCGTTTCAGGCTGGTGTATCCGACGCTGTTGGCGAACGCGCCGCTTGTTGTGCTGGAAATTGAGTATTTGCGGTTCTTCAGCGGAGTGGTGAACGTAAACAGAGCGCTTGTGTTCCAGTTTCCGTCGATGTTTACCTTGTGAGTCTCTTTCGCTCCAGTTTCCGGGTTGTAATATACGCGGTTTGTGATTGCATTAATAGTGTTTGCGAAAGAGGCGTTTGCGATATAACTGCGTTGAGATGAACTTATGTAGTTGTTATAACGCAGCGTAACGTTGTTTTTGTATGAAGGCAACAAGTCCGGATTACCATACTTCACGTCAAGAGGGTCGCTTTGGTCTATCACAGTCTGCAAATATTCCACGTCAGGAGCGCTGCTTTGTCCGCGGTAACGGAACATCAGCGAGTGCTGTTTTGAGAACTTATATCTGAATCTCAAGTTTGGCGAATAGTTTACTACAGATTGGTCAAGATTCTTGTTCGTACCTATAAAGCTTTCGCTTTTAGATTCTTGCGGAGAGACATTAAGACCGATGTTATAATTCATTTTCGGGTACTGACCTTGCAGTCCTACCTCAATCTGATGAGTGTTATAACGGTTGTCCACGTCACTGCTCAGAGAGTCTATTAAAGACTGGTCGTCGTTATTATAGATGAAAGACTCGCTTGTGCTTTTTCTCTGCTGGAACACATACCTTAGCCTTAGGTAGTGATTGCGGAAAACAGGTTCTGTATAAGAGGCCTGCAAGTTGTAGTTGAGGGAAGAGTTCCCCCTGTCTGTGTATCTGTTAAGCATAGAGATGCTGTCCGATTCAAATTCATCGTCCTCGTCATAAAAATAGAAGGCGGTTCTTGAGTTTGAGAAAAGGTCGCTCTCGCTGTTAGAATAAGTCAGGTTGGCAGACAACGACAAGCTTCTGCCTTTCTTTTTCATCTTGCGGATAAACTGTAATCTTCCGCCGACAGAGTAGTTCTCTCCTTCGGATAGAGAAGAGGACGATTTGCGGTTGACGTTGTCAAGATTATTGTTCAGGGTGAGCGACACACCGTCGGACTCCGAGTCGTTCTGCGCATACGAGAAGTTTGGTCGGAAAGTGACGGTTGTCATAGTGTCAGGTTTCCATTTCAATCTGAAATTCACACCCAGATTATCCCTTTTGTGGCGAGATCTGGTAGTGTCTCTTCCGTACGAAGAGCCATCGCTAAGGAATGTCTCCGAAGCGCTTTCCCTTTCAGCCTTATTGTCGCTGTAACCATACTGAACATTACCGCCTAACTCAAGATTGGAGTACTCTTTAGCGAAAGTTGCGCCAACCATTCTGGATGTGGTGATGCCAGAACCTGCATTCCCGAGCCTTACGTTAGCGTCGCCCAGTTCAGAAAAGCCGGTGTTGTTTGTGTTGTTGGCAGACGCGATGACTGAGATGTACATGTCGTCGTCAAAGCGGTTCATTATGCCGCCGAAATCGTATCTCTCTTTGTTTCCAAGACCGCCGAATACATTTCCGACCCAGCCCTTTTTCATGCCCTTTTTTACAGACAAGTCCAGCACCGTTTCGTCGTCGTCATCGTCAATGCCAGTCTGTCGGGCAGATTCGCTTTTCCGGTCATAAGCCTTCGCCTTTTCGATGATATTTGCAGGGAGGTTTTTGAGCGCTATCTTAGGGTCGTCAGTAAAGAACTCTTTGCCATCGACCATGATTTTTGTGATTTCCTTGCCGTTTATAGTAAGTTTGCCGTCTTCGCTGATAGCCGCGCCCGGAAGCTTTTTCACAAGGTCTTCAAGCATAGCCCCTTCCGAAACGTTGAAAGACGAAGTGTTGAACACTGTAGTGTCTTCCTTTACGATTACAGGAGCCACCTCGGCAATAACAACAGCCTCGCTCAGCATTTCGACGTCCTCTTTCAGAGAAATCACGCCAAGGTCAACCACCGCAGAGTCGCTGGTAACCTTAATCTTTTTTGAACGCTCTTTGAACGATATGTAAGAATACACGATGCGATAGTTGCCCGGAGCAACTTTCTCAATCTCGTAAAAGCCATTGTCATCGCTGACAGTCCCGGTTACTAAAGAACTGTCCTTTTCATGAAAAAGTTCGACAGAAGCAAAAATGATAGGCAGTTTTGTGCCACGTTCAACAATTTGACCTTTGATAGTCACAGACTTTTCCTGAGCAAAAGCGAAATTAGACGCAAAAAACACAGTAATCAGCAGTGCAAAAAATCTATTCATCAGTTTTTTCGTTTTAGATAATTAAAAATATATAAGTTAGAGCCAGAGACTCTTTATCTTTCTGATTTTCCAAATATAATGTAATGTCTTTCTGTCGGACGCCTTTCAATTAAAAGTTGAAAGAGAAGTTGAACGACGAAGTCTTTCCTGTGCCGTCAGAAAATAGCGATGTCAATCCGTAAAAATAACTCACATTGAGGCTGACAGTGTTCAAAAGCCTGATTGAAGTGCCTGCCGTCAAACCAAACTGCGAAGAGTTTACCGAAGAATCGTAAGTGTTATTAGTCGCATTGAAAATGTACTCGTATCTTCCGCCTCCAAAGATTTCCATGCCTAAAAGCTCTTCGTTGAACACGTGGTAGCCGACAGTAACCGGTACCGCAACAGAAGAGGTCTCAACCTCATGCCCTCCATCGTATTTGAACTGTCCCCATTTCACATCGATTTCCGGCTTGACATAAGCCTTGTCTTTGTAAAAATAGAGTTTGTATCCTGTGCCGACATACCCGGAGTAACTCTTAGTTCCGTCTGTAGTGTGAACTTCCATACCCCCGTGCAGGTTCTTTATCAGCTGACGTAGAACCTCATTAGACTTGTCAGACGCATTAACTGTCAATGCAGAGAAAAGCGCCGTTAGCATAATTGCGAAAAATCTTCTGCTCATAATGATTTTTTTTGTTTGGCAAAGATAATTCAAAAATATGAAAATGCGCGTTTTGTCTCGGCTGAATGCATATTGCAGCATTCAGAACTAGAGCCGCTACACGATTGAATTAGACGAATCTTTTCCTTTAAGGTTTAATAAGCCCGCTTCTATAAATTACGATTTTATATTTTGGAATATAATTTCCGTGACGAATTTCAGGGCATAAAAATCACAGCGCGCGTAAATTATAAAAATTGGCTAAAGAAATAGCTTCTGAAAAATAGCCGATTATTTCTTGTTTTTGATTAACTTTGCGCAACAAAAAGATTTAGCAAACTAATCAAGCGCTTTTGATGCAATTATGAACATCATTATCATTAATGGTCCTAATTTGAATTTGTTAGGCAAACGAGAACCTTCTATTTACGGCAACCAGTCGTTCGAAGAGTATTTGGTCAAATTGAAGGAAGAGTATCCGTCTGTAAACATCTCTTATTATCAGTCTAATGTGGAGGGCGAACTCATAGACATCATTCAGGAAACAGGCTTTATATCAGACGGAATAGTGCTTAACGCAGGCGCTTACACGCATACATCGGTGGCGATAGCAGATGCAATAAGGGCTATAAAATGTCCTGTGATAGAGGTTCATATATCAAACACACATAAGAGAGAGGAGTTCCGACATAAGTCGTACCTCACGGCAGCGTGCCTTGGAACAATTCTAGGGTTCGGCATGGATTCGTACAGGCTGGCGGTCGAAGCTCTTGTGCGCCTGAAGAAAGAGAGCGACGAAGAGTGAATTTTTTGAAACGAATTTTTACGATAAAATTACATATATCGCATTTATCAATAATGGACAAACAGACAAAAATTATAGCGACGATTTCAGATTTGCGTTGCGAGCAGAAATTTATACAGTCTCTTTATGACGAGGGAATGAATGTTGTCAGAATGAACTCTGCTCATATAGAGGAGGAGGGTTTTGACAGAATTATAAACAACACGCGCGCGGTGTCTAACGAAATTGGCATATTGATGGACACGAAAGGGCCGGAGGTGCGTACAACTAAGTGCGACGAGCCTATAGAAATTAAAACTGGAGATATACTGAAGATGACGGGAAATCCGGATCAGATGTCTTCAAAGGAGATGATTTGCGTGAGCTATAAGGATTTCGTGAAAGATGTGACAGTGGGGAGCGACATATTGTTTGACGACGGGGAGATAGACGTGAAGGTGCTGAGCAAGACCGATGAGTATCTGTTGTGCGAGGCGATGAACGACGGCATGTTGGGCAGCCGCAAGAGTGTTAATGTGCCGGGCGTGCGTATCAATCTGCCGTCATTGACAGAAAAGGATAAGAGGAACATACTTTATGCAATTGAGAGAGATATAGATTTCATAGCTCACTCTTTTGTGCGAAACAAACAGGATGTGCTTGATATTCAGGCTATACTGGACGAACATAAAAGCCCGATAAAAATCATTGCGAAGATTGAAAATCAGGAGGGGGTTGATAATATAGACGAAATTCTGGAGGTGGCATATGGTGTGATGGTTGCTCGTGGAGACCTCGGCATAGAGATCGCGCAGGAGAAGATACCGAGCATACAGCGTGTGCTTATCCGCAAATGTGTTGTGGCGAAGAAACCTGTTATTGTGGCAACCCAGATGCTGCATTCAATGATAAAGAACCCTAGACCTACACGTGCTGAGGTTACTGATGTGGCGAATGCAATCTTCTACCGTACGGACGCTCTTATGTTGAGCGGCGAGACCGCATATGGCAAATATCCGGTGGAGGCGGTCCGCACTATGGCTAAAGTTGCGTCGGAGGCTGAAAAAACCAAACTGAAAGATAATGATATAAAGATTCCGTATCTGCATAATGAAGATGATATAACGTCCTTCTTGGCAAAACAGGCGGTTAAGTCTATGGACCTTTTGAATACAAAGGCTATAATAACTGACAGCTATACCGGAAAGACGGCTCGTTATCTTGCCGCTTACAGGGGCGCGAGCCCAATTCTTGCGATATGTTACAAAGAGAGACTTGTGCGTCAGCTGGCGCTCTCTTATGGTGTTACACCTATCTATCAGGAGGAGAAGGAAGATACTCGTCATTATTTCTTTGCGGCTCTTAAAATGTTGATAGAGAACGGATTCCTTAAATTCAAAGATAAAGTGGCATATTTGAGCGGAAGCCAGAATGTAGGGGGTGGCACAACCTTCTTGGAGATTAATAGCATAGATAACATATTCTCAAACCAGAAGGAGTACCTTTTACCAAACTTCTGATGAAAGGGGAGTGATTTTGAAATATAAAAACAGGCTGAAAACTTCAATTGGAGATTTCAGCCTGTTTCTTTTTTGAATTCAGTTTCAGGTGGTTGCCTTACTCTCCGATAAATACTTTTGAACAGATGCTGCATTCAGAAGTGTTGACTATAACAATGTAGTTGCCTTTAGGCAGCTTAGTAACTGCCAAATTGTTGTTTTTTGATAAAGAGTGAGTCTCTAAAACATATCCGTTCATTGATGTTATCTGCATCAGGCAAATATTGTCGCTAAGGCCAGAGACTGATATTTGTTGTCTGTTAACTAAAATCTGAGGAATTGAGATAGCCTCATTCTGTTCTGCGTCGGTAGATTCGCTGTCAGCGTACAGAGGAGCCAAAGCCTCGGCCCAGAGATGATGCATGGCTTGTCCTCCGCCAGTTTCCCCGTTAGGATGAACACCGTCGCTGGCAAGCAGTTCTGGATGTTCGCTAAAGAAAGAGAAGAAGTCAGGACCTTTAGGCAGATTGTTGCTTTCAGTCAGTTCGTCTATGATTTGCAGAAACTTAGGGTTTACCTGCCAGTTTGCCTTGTTTGGGTCTGTGGCAATTATACGAGCCAGAACGGGTGTTATTCCGTTGGCTTTTGCAGAGTCAATAATAGTTTGCATGTTGTCCCTGAAATTCTCTGCATTCCAGTCGCCACCGCCCCAAGCGTCGTTTGTCCCCATCTCTATGGCCCAGAAATTCACGTTCCCTGCATATTTCAGATAGTCAGAGATATGGGATACCACTTCAGTGCTATTTATGCAGCCGATTCCGCCTCGAAGCATGGCAGGAGAGTATTCGGGGAAACGAGCGTGAATAAGGTCGGCGATGGTAGTGTCTGTCTCTTGCTGTTTCAGCCCCATCTGACTGATGCTTGTTCCCATGAAGAACCAAGTGTCATTACCATTGTTGCTTATGTCAAAAGCTTCTATTTCAAGTATTTGTCCAACCTCCTCTTCGCTGACAAACCGAATCCATGATTTTCCGTAAAAATTGATAGGAACAGCTCTTGACATGACAGGATTATTTTCAATGACAGCAGCCACGTCCCAGTCTCCGTCATGCCCGTCTGTAGAGTTTGCCGAAGTTAAGATTTTGAAATTACGTAAAGGCGTTCCGCTGTGAGAACATCCAGAGGTGAAGTCTGTAGCCCAAGCGCAGTCGCCAAGCGATTCCCATGTTATGAGCAGGCTGTCTGCACCTTCGCCGATGAGCAAAGCTATATCTTTAGCCGTGCATCGTTTCCAATTGGTTAGCGAACCGTCTGTTATGTACGAATTGTTCCCTTCTGATGTTAGGGCAGTCACGCCGCGGCTTAACAATTTGTTTGGTGTGATGGCAGAAGCCATACTGTAAGCAAAGCAGCAAACTGCCAGCGTTAAAAAAAATCGTTTCATAAGTGTTAAATTTAATGATGTAATTTGTGTTCTATGTTGAGTTCGTGTGATATAAATATATCATACTAAACCTCTGTGTATTCAATAGTGAAGCGTCAGACCTCTATGGTTAGTTCTATAAATTCACTATTTATAATTTAAAAATAGTGGGATGATAAACTTTCCGGCACTTTTTGATTTATTTTGGCAATTGATGCATGTCAGTCGGTCTCAGTTCCCGCACAGTTCCCTTCTTTCGCTCAGCAATCTACTCGAAATGAATTCATAGAATACCACCTGCTTTGTCATTTTGTGAAAATGATAAAGTTAACATGAGATAACCTAAGATGTTTCATTATATCACCGCCTCATAAATCCTCTTTCCGTCATGCTCAACCCACTCCGGCTCTTCCTGAACGGTCTTGTTTTTCAGGAAGGAGAAGGTGACGAGATAGCCTTCGCTGAGGTTGCGTGTTTTGAGGTATTCCGCAAGCTGCACCTTGCCTTCGACCTCGTATTTCTCGCCTCGCCAGATTTTCAGCTCAATGACGAACTCCTCGCCGCCAAAACTTACCACCAAGTCCATTCGTCCGCCGTCGCGCGTCTCCGGCTCTACGTAGTAGAAGCCTGTGCCGTTTACGATAGGTTTGAGGAAGCAGAGGAACAATAGTCTGCCTTGACGTTCCAGAAACTTGTTGTCCGTATTGCGGTACTCGTTCCGGATGAGCGACTGGAAGCGCTCTATGACGTAAGGCATGTTGAGCTTGCCGTTTTGGATGTAAGCGGACTTCTGCTCGTCACGCATCATCAACCTCAATTTTTCTTCTGTTATGAAATAGTTATATAAGACACGCTCAAACACGACATTGTGCACAACAGCCTTGTTGTCTGCCCCAGACTTCAAAATGCTGTACAGTTTGCACTTCTTGATGACCGGAACATTTGCATTGAACTCAATAGTGAAGTCCTCTAGCATTATGGCTTTGAGGAATCGTTTAAGTTCTGCGTCGTTCTCTATATTTTTTGTAAGACTGTTAATAAGAGTGCTTTCGTCATCATTTTCTATAACTTTCACAGCCTCTTGCACGCCCCTTTCGCTCCAGTCCTTTTCTAACTTTCTGTCTATCAGCTCGCAAATCTTGCTCACAAGAAACGGATAGCCGCTGGTGTATTTGTATATCTCATTAGAGATAAACTCTTTATCCATACCTGTATGATAATCCGCCTCGTACTCGTTGAGCATCGTTATGATTTCGTCAGGGTGGAAGGTCATGTCTACATCAAAGTCTGTGGCGATATTCCATGGCGAATTGTACTTGCGTTCCTCGTCGGGACGAAGCTTTATTTTGAGATTTTTCACGTCGTAAACGCCGGCGAGAATTACACTGTGGAAGGTGGAGGTCATGCCACGTCTGGAACGCTCCAGATATTTGTTGCGAAGCATGCCGAGGAAGTTCAGAAACAGCTGGTTGTCGGTGCTTTTATCGACCTCGTCCACCAACAAAATAACAGGCTTAGACTGTTCCGAGCAGAAAGCTGAAATTTTTGCAGACAACCCCTCGAAAGACTCCGACTTCATCTCGTTTCTCCAGAAAGCGACCTGTTCCGAAGTCAAGCCAAAAGCATTTGAAACTTTGTCGTCGAAACCGTAGCAAAAATCTTTGACAGAGTTGAAAATGGTGTCGCCTATTTCAAAACTGAGCAGAATGACCACGTATCGGTCAGACAGCCTGTCGAACAGCAAATCCATCGTAGTAGTTTTACCGAACTGCCTGGCACGGTTGATGGTGAAGTACGAGCCCTCCTCGATGTACTCCTCTATCTGCGCGAGCTTCCTGCTCGTGTCAACCATATAGTGCTGGGCAGGGTTGCAGCTGCCGGTGGTGTTGAATTTCTTCTTCATGTAAATTTCATTTTCCGCAAAGATAATGATTTTTTTGATTGAACAGATGCAGCAGCACAAAGCAGTCGTGCTCCTTTATACCAAAACAAAAGCAAATTACACTAAGCACCTGAAAATCTTGAACTTTGCAATAAATCTTTGAAAGACAGGTTAATCAGAAACAGCAACAACGCATATATCCGTAATATAATTGCCTAAAAAATCACTCGTAATAAAAGAAACATTAAAAAAATCCAACAAAAAAAGTTATATTTGCGTTTAGGATTAAAACAACAAATGCCATGGAAATACGCTTTCCCTCAAAAAAAATTCTGCATACAGGTTTTGTTTTGAAGAAAACGAGTCTGTTAGCAATTTTCGTGTGCTTTTTTTGCGGCGAACTTAGTGCCAGAAGCTGGAAGGTTTCAGAATTGGCCATAAAAATAGACAAGTCTTGGATTCCGGGCGATTTTCACGACGGGGCAGCGACAGTTGACGTGTTCGACGCAGAGAAGTCCGAATACCGGCGCGGCTACATAAACATGGGCGGCGAATGGATAGTAGAGCCTAAGTTCATGCCATTCAAACGCACCGGCACTTTAGACATAAACGGCGACTTCCACGACGGAATGGCGCTCGTGCTGCTGAACACAGACAAACAGAAAGACGCATGGAGTTACATAGACTTGTCCGGCAAAATGCTCAGCGACACGTTCGGCGGCGCTCTGCCCTTTCAAAACGGTTACGCCGTAGTCATAAACAACGAGAAGCACGGGCACATAAACAAGAAAGGAGAATACTTTGACAACAAAACGATAATTCGCCATAACCCGAAAAGCAACGGCTACAAAATATTCCGCACGAAAAAATACAGAAGCAGGTGCGGCTACATCAATCCAGTGATACACGACACTATTCCGCCCCGCTATCTGAACTGCGGCAAATTTCACAACGGACTGGCAAAAGTGAACGATGACAAAGGCTGGCACTTCATCAATTCGGCGGGACGAAAGATTGTTATGGAAAGGAAGGGCTTTAACATAGACCATTTTGAGAACGGCTTTGCTGTAATCACAGACCTGAAAAGCAAAAAGATGGGGCTTGTGGACAAATGGGGACGCACTGTTCTGCCCATCGAGTTCGAATACGTGGGCGACGTTTCTGACAACATGATTGTTCTTACAAAAAAGAACGGGATTTACAAATACATGGAGATAACTGGAGGAAGGTAAGCCATAAGAATCAATAAGAGCGGCAAATACAAGATCTGCCGCTCTTATTTTTTATACTACAACATATTTTTTACACCAAAGCGCGAATCAAAGACTCCTTGTCGCCCGGCAGCAAATCCATAGGAGCAATTTCCGGCATAACGTAACAGCCTGGACGCTGCTTGACAGCCGCTCTTGCGCACGAAGTCATAATCTGAGCCGTAAGCGCAGGGTTATTAATCTTCATAGTGAACTCGAACAACTGGTTCTGAGTCTTTCCTGAAACACCCTTACGTTCAATGAGCACACCATGTCCCATATCCTGAAGCGCGTCAACGCTCTCAACCGCCATAACATGTGTTTCGTCGTGCGAGAAGTAAGAGTCTGTCTTTATTTCATTTGCCACATCTTCCAGCTTAGCACCATCTTCCAGCTCCACATAAACCATACGGCGATGCACGCCAGTTCCAGTAGGGATAGTCATTGAGAGCGCATTTTTCACGCCCTTCTTAGAGCGAGCCACGACAGAATGCCCCATGCTCATACCCGGACCAAAGTTCGTATAAGTTAGCCCCTTAGGCGCCATAGCCAAAAGCAGAGTTCGAATAACAGAGTCTGAACCTGGGTCCCAGCCTGCAGATATCACAGAAGCTACATTATTCTTCTTGCATTCAGCATCAAGCATTTCGTGCAATTCCCAAAGAGCGTCTCCATGAATATCAAAACTATCCACAGTGCAGATACCTTTGTTCACGATAGACTTTGCCATTTCAGGCACACTACGAGACGGTCCGCAGAGGATAGCGACATCCACTTTGCCCAATTCCACGATATCAGAGACAATCTTCACACCTGCAAGTTCCGCCGGAGCCGGACCCGAAACAGAACGTCTCACAACACCAGCCAACTCCATGTCCTGCGCAGCCTGCACAGCCTCAACCGCAAATTTGCCTATATTGCCATAGCCAACAACAGCCACCTTAATTTTATCCATAATCTTATCTTTTTTATGTTACGTCCTTAAAAAAAATCCCCGAAGCTAATTTAACGACGGGGATTTTTCAATATTATACGGTTAAAAATTATACCAAACCTTGAGCCATCATAGCGTCAGCAACCTTAACGAAGCCAGCGATGTTTGCACCGTTAACGTAGTTAACAGTTCCGTCCTCTTCAGTACCGTACTTAACGCAGTTGTCGTGGATATTCTTCATGATAGACTTCAACTTAGCGTCAACCTCTTCAGAAGTCCAAGAGATACGGCCTGAGTTCTGGCACATTTCAAGACCAGAAGTTGCCACACCACCAGCGTTAGAAGCCTTTCCTGGAGCGTAAAGAATCTTAGCAGCGATGAATGCGTTAACAGCGCCGATAGTAGAAGGCATGTTAGCACCTTCAGCCACACAGATTACACCGTTGTCAAGCAATGCCTTAGCATCGTCTTCGTCCAATTCGTTCTGAGTTGCGCAAGGCATAGCAACATCAAACTTAGCCAACTTCCAAGGACGAGCGCCGTCGAAGTACTTAGCTGAAGGATATTTATCTGCATAATCCTTGATACGGCCGCGCTTAACGTTCTTCAATTCGAAGATGAACGCCAACTTTTCTGCGTCGATACCATCTGGATCGTAGATAGCGCCGTTTGAGTCAGAAAGAGTCACAACCTTAGCGCCAAGCTGAGTACACTTTTCGATAGCGTACTGAGCAACGTTACCAGAACCAGAGATAGCAACAGTCTTGCCCTTCAAAGAGTCGCCCTTAGTTTCGAGCATATACTGAGCAAAGTAAGTTGTACCGTAACCAGTAGCTTCAGGACGGATCAAAGAACCGCCGAAAGAAAGGCCCTTACCAGTGAACACACCAGTAAACTCGTTCTTCAATCTCTTATACTGACCGAACATGAAACCAACTTCACGAGCACCAGTACCGATGTCACCTGCAGGAACGTCTGTGTCAGGACCAATGTGACGGTACAATTCAGTGATGAAGCTCTGGCAGAAACGCATGATTTCGTTGTCAGACTTGCCTTTAGGGTCGAAGTCAGAACCACCCTTACCACCACCCATAGGAAGAGTAGTCAAAGAGTTTTTCAAAACCTGTTCGAAAGCCAAGAACTTCAAAGTGCTCAAATTAACAGAAGGATGCAAACGGATACCGCCTTTGTAAGGACCGATAGCGCTGTTCATCTGCACACGGTAGCCACGGTTGATCTGGAATTCGCCCTTGTCGTCAATCCAAGGAATACGGAAGATGATAACTCTTTCCGGCTCAGTCATTCTTTCAAGAATCTTAGCAGCTTTGTACTTCGGATTCTTTTCGATGAAAGGCATAAGAGAAGAAACAACTTCCTCTACTGCTTGGTGAAACAATGTTTCTCCTGGGTTCTTAGCAATCACCCAGTCCATGAATTCTTTTACATTTGCATTCATACGTCAATATATATAAAATTGTTATTAATATACAACTCCGCGCAATCAAAAACGCCTCCAAAATCTGACAAAACGAAACCTTTACAGCTCTAATTTTGCCCCACCTATCACAAATCCTTTTGATTACGACGCAAAATTAATAAAAATTTAAATAACTCGCATTATTTTGTAAGATAAATATTGACTAAAAATTCATCTATTTTAATTTATTGCGTTTTAATAAACAAATCTTACAATTCTTTTATTTTGAAGCTTAATTAATAACAAATTAAAACCATTAAATATTTACAAAAAGTTAAATTCTCTCTTTTTCATTATTATTTTTATCAAATTGCTTAAATTTACACGTCAAAAACATCATAATGTAAACAAAAATCGCAAATATTCCTTTTAGATTAAAATAATACATTATTTTTGCATAAATTTACAGTCATTATTAACATAGTTAAATCTATACGCCTATGGCTCTAATCAACGAGGATTATCTGAAACTTCCGGAGAATTATCTTTTTTCTGAAATAAACAAAAAGATAAACGTCTTCAAGGCTATGCGTCCAAACTCCAAGGTCATTCACCTCGATGCGGGCGACTCGTCTGCTATCCTGAAAGGCAAAGTCGCTGAGGCTCTGCACCGCTCCATTGATGAGCTGACAGACAAAAGCGGAGGTTCTCTTCTTTCTGACATCGGCGAACTTAAAAAGTCTCTCGTTAGCAAAATCCTTAAAACCGACTATGAGTCTCGCGGCGTAAGGTTGTCGCACGACGAAATCTTCCTGAGCAACAATGCTAAAAACACAGCCGAAGATATTAACGAAATAATAAGCCGGGACAACATCGTCGGGATACTGGACCCGAATTACCCCGCTTACATATATTCTAACGTGATGAACGGACGCGCCGGCGAAAAGATGAGCGACGGCCGATGGAGCAACCTTGTTTATATACCGTGCAACTGGAGCAACAACTTCACGCCCGACTTCCCGCAGGAAAAGCTTGACGTGATATACCTCAGCCTGCCTAACAACCCTACAGGCACTACACTAACGTTCTCCGAACTGAAAAAATGGGTTAAATACGCAATAGATAATCACGCGCTCATCATATTTGACGCGGCTCATGAGCACTACATCACCGAACCTGACGTGCCACACTCTATTTACGAAATCAAAGGCGCAAAAAAGGTTGCTGTTGAAATAAGGAGTTTCTCCAAAACAACGGGCTTCACAGGCTCTAACTTCTCCTTTGTTATTGTGCCGAAAGAGGTTACCGCATTCACCATGACCGGCGAAGCAGTCTCTTTGAACAAGATATGGCAGAAGAGGCTCACTTCAAAATTCAGCGGAATACCTTATATAACGCTTCGCACCGCAGAGGCCCTTTACTCGCCCGAAGGTCTTGCCGAACGCAAAGAACTAGCCATGTATTATATGGAAAACGCAAAGTTTATCAGAGAAGCCGTCTCAAAAATCGGGCTAAGGGCTCACGGCGGAATAAACTCGCCCTATGTCTGGGTCAAAACGCCTCAAGGCATCTCCTCTTGGAAATTCTTCGAGCAGCTCCTTTACAAGGCCAATATAGTCTGCACTCCGGGCGTCGGTTTTTGTCCGGGCGGCGAAGGCTGCGTGAGGTTTACCGGATTTTGCAAAAGGGAGGATGTGGAAGAGGCAATGAAAAGGCTCATACAATTTTATTCGTCCGTTCCTCTTTAAGGGCCTGTCTATATTCTCACTTGCATGTTTTCTTTTCCGGACACTTTTGAATCACATCAAAAAAAAGATGGACGGAAAGAATACATTCTCTCCATCCACCTGTATATTAAGGAACAATTATTTTGCCTCCCACGCAAGCGCAGACGCTCCAAGCACGGCAGCATCAGCATCCTTCATTTCTGAGAATAGCACCTTTACCTTATTCTTGAATATAGGCATCAAATTATTGTTCATGGTTTCAACAAGCGGTTTCATGAGCAAATCGCCAGACTTCGCCAGACCTCCGAAAAGCACAATTGCCTCCGGCGAGCTGAACTTGATGAAGTCTGCAAACGCTTCGCCAAGCACCTGTCCTGTGAAAGCGAAAATATCCTTTGCGATAACATCACCCTGAACCGCTGCGTCGAACACATCTTTCGATGTAATCTGGTCTGCAGGAATTTTACGAAGCAAAGAGTCTTCGCTCGCACGCTTTTCCAGAAATTCGCGAGCTGTGCGAGCCACACCAGTCGCCGAAGTGTAAGTCTCCAGGCAGCCGCAGCTTCCGCAACCGCACTGACGTCCGTTTTCACGACGCACAATAACATGTCCCAATTCGCCAGCAAATCCGTCATGACCATAAACAAGACTACCATTGCAGACAACACCGCTGCCCACGCCAGTACCAAGCGTAATCATGATAAAGTCCTTCATTCCGCGAGCCGCTCCGTAAGTCATCTCTCCCACAGCTGCAGCATTTGCGTCGTTAGTCAATGCGCAAGGCACGCCAAATTTTTCCGAGATAATTTTTGCAAAAGGGATTACGCCCTTCCATGGCAAGTTTGCCGCATGCTCAATATTCCCTGTGTAGAAATTTGCATTCGGAGCGCCAACTCCAATACCTTTAATCTTGTCTATGCCGCAGTTGTCCGCAATAAGCTTTGACAATTCCGCATACAATTCGTCAACATATTTATCCAACTCCTGATGACGCTGTGTCTTGATCGAATTTGACGCCAAAACATTTCCTTTCGCATCTACAATTCCAAAAACCGTGTTCGTACCGCCTATGTCGATACCCACAACATATGGTCTAACTTCTGTCGCTGCCATTATTTTATATTTTTTTAATCTTTAATAAATGAATTTATAATGAAACTCCCAAAGTTAAACATTTTTCGACGATTAATACACCTTATTATGTAATTTTAATGTAAATTCGCAACTGATTTATGTTTTTTTTAATTTCGCGTTTATTTTATGAGTCAAAGACCGACTATTCTTATAACAAACGACGACGGAGTTGAGGCTAAGGGAATTTGCGAATTGGTCTCTGTTGCCAAAGATTTCGGCGAGATTATTGTCTTTGCGCCAGATTCGGCTCGTTCCGGAATGTCCAACGCCATGACATGCGGCAAACCGATCTTCTTCAAGAAAATAAAAACCGAAGGCAACGTAACATGGCACTCTTGCACAGGAACTCCTACAGACTGTGTGAAGCTGGCCTTTTCCACGATTATGAGAGAGAGGAAGCCGGACCTTCTGCTTTCCGGAATCAACCACGGCTCTAACTCTGCCGTAAATATTTTATATTCCGGCACAATGGGGGCTGTATTGGACGGGTGCGTGAACGGAATACCGTCTGTCGGATTCTCATTGCTGGACTTTGACGAAAACGCAGACTTCTCCGCCACGAAAGAACATGTGCGGAAAATTATTGAATTTGCATTGAAAAATTTAAACAAAGGCGTATGCCTGAACGTTAATTTTCCGTTAGGAGAAATCAAGGGGCTGAAGTTTTGCAGACAGGCAGACGCTTGCTGGAGCGAAGAGTTCGAGAACCGCGGCTCCGACAGCGAACCTGAATACTGGCTTGCCGGAGAATTTAAAAACCGAGAGCCACAATCTGACGACACTGACGAGTGGGCTTTGGCTAACGGATATGCGTCTGTTGTGCCCACACAGGTTGACATGACCTGCTACTCCGCCTTGAAAGAGTTTGACAACTTTAAATTTTGACATATTATAGAATATTTTAATTTTTGCAATCATGAGCTATAACAACGATGACTTGGACTGGAACGAATACGGACATCAAACACCCAATGAAACCTGGGTATATCAGAGACGAAAAAGTTTCGACTCTTTTCTTTGGGGATTTGTCCCTTCTGTTCTGTTGCCGATTCTTATCTTGACACTGATGATATATCGCGCAGGTGTCGCAAAAACGGCACCTGACATTCTTGTATATATATGGCTTGCTTCTGCAAACTACTATTTTTTAAACACATTTATATTAAGCATGCTGCCTAATATGTTTCTGTTTCTGTTCTTCTACAAAACGGAACGATGGAAAGGATGCTACGGACTTGTGCTTGCCACTATGTCATGGTTCATATTTTTCATTATCAGGCAGATTCTTTAATCAGAAAATCAGATTCAACAAAAAAAGGCCGAACAAATGGTTTTTCCATACGTTTTGCCCATACATAACAAAAAACACTTCATATGAAATACTTTATAGTAGCGGGCGAAGCTTCTGGCGACTTGCACGCGTCGAACCTCATGGCTTCGATTAAACAGAAAGACCCGGAAGCTGATTTCTGCTTCCTTGGCGGCGACCTCATGCAAGCTCAAGGCGGCAAAATGATCAGACATTACCGAAACATGGCTTTCATGGGGATTATTCCTGTTCTCATGAACCTGAAAACCGTGTTAGGGAATATGAAAAGCTGCACAGACGCAATTAAGGAGTACTCTCCCGACGTCGTGATTCTGGTTGACTATCCAAGCTTCAACCTGAAAATAGCGAGGTTCGTCAAAGAAAATCTGAAGGACGTGCCTGTGTTCTACTACATAGCACCTAAATTATGGGCTTGGAAAGAGTATCGTCTTAAACAGATAAAAAAGTACGTGGACAGAGTGTTCTCCATTCTTCCTTTTGAGGTTGAATGGTTCGGCGAACGTGGATACAAGGTTGACTATGTGGGCAATCCGTGCATGGACGCCGTGCAGAACATGAAGCACAAAAACGAGCCTTTGAGCGATTTTCTGCAACGCAACAATCTGGAAGACAAGCCTATAATCGCCATACTCCCAGGAAGCCGCATGCAAGAGATTACAGGCTCTTTGCCTAAAATGGTAGAAGCCGCATCAGAATTTAAGGAATATCAGATTGTGGTGTCCGGCGCTCCGGCTATCGATAAAAAAGTTTACTCGGAGCTGCTGACTTGGCACAACGCAAAAGTTGTGTACAACGAAACTTATGAACTGTTGCAACAAGCAACCGCAGCTGTTGTTGTCTCCGGAACTGCCGCATTGGAAGCGGCTTTGATAGGAACACCTCAGGTTGTTGTTTACCAAATGAACGGAGGCAAACTGTTCCACGAGTTTTTAAAACTTTTCATAAAAGTGCCATACGTCTCTCTTGCCAATCTAATTGCCAAAAGGTGGATGATAAAAGAACTTATCATAGAAGATTTCACTGTGGAAAACATGAAACGTGAAATTACAGAACTGCTGAAGAAAGAGAAGCAGGAAGAGATGAAGAAAGACTATCAGTGGCTTCGCGACACGCTTGGCTACGACTCTGTATCAGACAAAGCCGCCACGCTCATGCTTGACGCTTTGCAAAAGAAGATGTTATCAGCTAATGCGCAAAAGTAAATTCTGCGCATAAAAACAGTAAACGACAAAACGGAAGCCTCGTTCTTAAATGAACTAACTTAAAGCTCCGTTTTGTCGTTTATTCCGTTTATTAGTCAATAATTACTTATTCTTCAAAAGGTCTCTGATTTCAGTAAGAAGAACCTCTTCCTTCGAAGGAGCAGGAGGCGCAGCCGGAGCTTCCTCTTTCTTCTTTTTATTCAAACTGTTGATCAGTTTTACAAACGCGAACACTGCAATAGCAACAATCAGAAAGTCGAATGTGACCTGAAGGAAATTACCATAGTTCAATGTAACCGCAGGCGCAATCACCTCGCCCGCATCATTAAGCACAGCCTCTTTCATCTCCCATTTCAAATCGGTAAAGTTAACACCTCCGACCAAAAGTCCGATAGGAGGCATTATCACATCAGCCACAACAGAAGACACAATTTTGCCAAACGCGCCGCCGATAATAACACCGACAGCCATATCAATCACGTTTCCGCGCACTGCAAACGCCTTAAATTCGTCTAAAATTTTCATTGTCTTTTTATTTAGTTTATAATTAATGATTCGTCTCTTTCAATATACGCCTTGCAACATCAAGCACACCGTTCTTGTCCATTCCGCAAAGAGCGTAAAGTTCCTCCTGAGTTCCATGCTCCACAAACTTGTCCGGAACACCTATCTTATGCACCCTTACGCAGAATCCATTGTCATTGAAGAAGTTAATCACAGCCGACCCAAAACCGCCGCTAACCACACCATCTTCCACCGTGATAACTTGCTTAAACTTAGAAGCGACACTCTTTAGCAACTCCGCATCCAACGGCTTCATGAACAACATATTATAATGCGCCACAGAATAACCTTCCGTCTCCAGTTCCGCCACCGCTTTAGCAGCCTGATTTCCAAGAGGGCCAAGCGACAAAACTGCAAGGTCCGTACCCTCTTTAAGGCAAACTCCCTTTCCTACCGGAAGCTCCTGCATAGGCTTGTGCCAATCAGCTATCACCCCTTTGCCGCGCGGATAACGGATTACGAACGTGCCTTTGCCTGGCAAATGAGCCGTGTACATCAAATTTCTAAGTTCGATTTCGTTCATCGGCGAGGCGATGGTAAGATTCGGCACGCAAGAGAACGCCGCAAGGTCGAACACCCCATGATGCGTAGCTCCGTCAGCCCCGACAAGCCCGGCACGGTCAAGACATATTACCATGTCAAGATTCTGCAATGCCACATCATGAATCACATTATCGTAAGCGCGCTGCATAAACGACGAATATATATTGCAGAACGGCATCAAGCCCTCCTTAGCAAGACCTGCGGAAAATGTGACCGCATGTCCCTCCGCAATACCAACGTCAAAAGTTCTCTCCGGCATCTCGTGCATCAAGAAAGACATTGAGCAGCCCGTAGGCATGGCAGGCGTAACGCCCACAACCTTAGGGTTTTCATGAGCAAGCTCCACAAGAGTATGCCCAAACACGTCCTGAAACAGCGGCGGCATGTCCTTGCTGATAGCCGGCACAATACGTTCTCCGGTGTTTTTGTCGAACTTGCCCGGAGCGTGCCACTCCGTTGCAGACTCTTCCGCCGGCTTGAAGCCCTTGCCTTTTTTAGTTTTTATATGGACGACCTTAGGTCCCTTGAAATCTTTTATATCACGGAAAATCTTCACAAGCTGCAGCACATCATGACCGTCAACAGGACCAAAATATCTGATATTCAGACCCTCAAAAAGATTGTGCTGGTTAGTCAGCATAGCCTTTAGCGAATTACCCTTTCTGATCAGATTGCCACGCTGCGACTCCTTGATAAGCCCCATACGCAAAGCGATTCTGTACAACTTATTTCTCCATCGATTATAAGTCTGCGAAGTTGTAAGTTTCACCAGATACTCGCTAATTCCACCCACCACAGGGTCTATAGCCATGTGATTGTCATTCAGCACAATAGTCAGGTTATTATCGCAAAAAGAGGCATTGTTAAGTCCCTCAAACGCAAGGCCTCCCGTCATGGCGCCATCGCCAATCACAGCCACGGTCTGCCGCGGACTATCAGCCAGCCTCTGAGCCACAGACAAACCCAACGCTGCAGAGATAGAGTTAGAGGCATGCCCCGCAATGAACGAGTCATACTCACTCTCGTGCGGATTAGGAAATCCGCTCAGCCCGCCTAACTTCCTGTTAGTTTTGAATGCTTCTCGCCTTCCAGTAAGAATCTTATGTCCGTAGGCCTGGTGCCCCACATCCCACACTATGCGGTCTTCCGGAGTGTCAAACACATAATGCAAAGCCACAGTCAACTCAACGACCCCAAGGCTCGCCCCAAAATGTCCGGGGTTGCATGACAGTTCGTCTATTATATATTGCCGCAACTCCTCGCAAAGCCGAGGCAGCTGCGACATATCTATTTTTTTCAGATCAGAAGGCGAATTTATCTTCGTCAACAATTTTTCCGCTTCCTCATTCATAAGTTTCCATAAAATTTAAGATGTGCCGAAATCAAAAACAACCTGCAACACAACACGCTCCATCACCCCAAAACATCAACCATCCCAGATTTCACAACACTGCGCAAAGATAGTAAATAAAACGACTTTACACCCGCTGACGGAATTAAAATAAAATTCAGGACTAAAAAAACGAAAAGAAAATTGCATTTGTCAAAAAAATAGATACATTTGCAAACGAGGGATTCGCGAGACTGACGCGACATTCCTCTTCACCTTAAAACGTTCAAAGTATGGAAAACATTTTAGCAAAAAGAGAAAAAGTAGATTTCTGCATAGAGGAGTTCAACAAGAAAGTTAGAAATGTGTCTGCCGACCTTGCCGGGGTTGACGAGTCTCGTTCGCGGTACAAGCAGCTTTATCCGTTCGAGTACAAAAAACACGTAGAGATAAACAAGCACATTCTCCATCACGACTTGGACGAACTTATAGAGCATCTGAAGTACATGAAAGAGAAGATTAGGCACGACGAGACTTTTCTCGCCTCCCGCTGACGCTTTTCTGCAACAAAACGTTCAGTACAGCGCAAGTTAAGCCTGTCAAATTATTTTCAAATTCTTTTTTTTTATATTTTTGCATCAAAATAATTTTTATGGGACACCACCAGATAGATAAATTAGACGAAAAGATTCTGAAATTAATCTCGGAGAACGCTCGAATCCCGTTCCTGGAGGTTGCGAGAGGCTGCAACGTTTCCGGAGCGGCTATACACCAGCGCATCCAGAAACTTCAGAACATAGGCATAATAAAAGGCTCGGAATTTATTCTCGACGCCACCAAAATCGGATACAACACATGCGCGTACATGGGCATTTTTCTGAAAGACGCGAACATGTTCAAAAGCGTGGTCGATGAACTGTACAAAATTCCGGAAGTGGTCGAATGTCACTACACCACCGGAGAGTATGCGATGTTTATCAAGATTTACGCAAAAAACAACAAAGACTTCCTCAGCATCATCCACGACAAGCTGCAGCCAATAGAGGGCATTTCCAGCACGGAGACCATCATATCACTGAGCGAGGCCTTCAAGAGACAGGCTCCCATCATAAGCCTTGATGTTGACGATGACGATACTGGCGAATATGATGAGGAAATCGAATAAAAGAGACAACATAGCAAGGCAAAAAACAGAGGGAAGCGTACCGTTTTCCTCTTTTTGTGTTTTTTTCTAAGGTTAAAAAAAGCGTTTGGACAGACCCGTCGCCTTGGTTTATAACACATTCTCTACAAAAACAAAAGGAACTTTTAATTTATTATGGAAACTTTTTTTCTTGAAATTTACAGATTTTTCCAGAAGCGGAAAAAACTCATGTTCGCAACGCTTGCTATCCTATTGGTTGCAATGGGATTCTTCGCAAGCCGCATCTCTTTTCAAGAAGACATAATGCGCTTTATACCAAACACAACTGAGTCTAAAAATATATGCGCTGTATTTCAAAATCTGAAAGTGAAGGATAAAATTGTAGTACTGCTCTCTTCAAAGGAGAGAGATACCGACAGGCTTATCAACATAGGAGAGCAGCTGACCTCAGAAATTGAAGACAAGGCAGGTTCGCACATAGCCGGCACAATATCAAAAATAGACTCTGAAAAGATGTCCGAAGTCTGCAACCACATATACAACAACATCCCAATCTTCTTAGATTCAACTGATTACATAACATTCGACTCTCTAACGAGCAGAGAGAACATATCCCAAAAACTGAAAATTTATTACGAGCAACTGAACAGTCCGGTCTCATTCTTCACACAGCAATTCACAGAAAAAGACCCGCTCGGACTTTACAGCCACACGCTTGCCAACCTTCAGACACTGCAGGTGGACGGCAACTACACCATAATCAGCGACCATGTGTTCTCAAAAGCCGACAGCACGCTGATAATCACAATAAGCCCAAAGTTTCCGGCTAGCAACACGGCGGACAACAGCTTCCTTGTCTCTTCTATAGAAGAGGTTATTTCAAAATATGAAAAAGCAGAGAAAGACATATCTTTCGAATATTTTGGAGGCCCCGTAATTTCTGTTTACAATGCGAAACAGATACAGACCGACATCTACACCACTCTTGGTGTGGCTCTTGCCATTATTCTGGTAGTTATCCTGATTTCGTTCCGCAACAAGAGCTCAATACTGCTGATGCTTGTGCCGGTGCTGTTTGGCGGACTTTTTGCAATGTCTCTGATATATTTCATAAAAGGCTCCATATCGCTCATCGCAATAGGCGCGGGCTCTGCCGTGTTAGGTGTGGTACTGAGCTATTCTATACACGTCATTGCGCACAGAGAGCATATTTCTGACAAAGAGCAGATAATAAAAGAGATGGCTCAGCCGCTGACCATAGGCAGCTTCTCCACAATCGGGGCGTTTTTCAGCCTCACCTTCACGCACTCCGAGGTGCTTCAGGATTTCGGCTGGTTCTCCACATTCACCATCATCGGCACCACGCTCTTCTGCCTTGTGTTTCTGCCGCATCTGCTGCCGTCAGAAAAGAAAGACGAACGTCCGAACAGATGTCTCGAATTTATAGAGAAGATAAACAGCTACAATTTTGACAGGAACGTCTTCCTGCTTATTCTAATTGCAGTTCTGTCTTTGTGGGGACTTTACAATTCGGACAAAGTCAAGTTCAATCCAGACATGAACGCCCTCAGTTTTCAGCCAGAGAACTTCAAACGCACAGAAGAGAAACTTGACAAGATTTTTCAGGCTGACTTCAAAACAGTATATTTCGTGGCCGTCGGGAATGACGAAAACGAATCGTTTGACAATTACCGTTCGATGAACAGAACGCTAAGAGACGCAAAAAAGGACGGGCTTATTTCTGACTTTGCAAACGCAGAGTGCATCGCGGTGTCTCCTATTGTCCAGAAAGAGAGAATAACAAGATGGAACGCTTTCTGGACACCACAAAGAATAGAACAAGTCAAAAGAGACATAACAGAAGAAGGAGCCAAACTTGGATTCACCGAAGAGGCTTTCGCCCCGTTCTTCAGCATAATGGACAAGCACTACCAACCTGTGGCAAACGCCAAGAGCAACATTCTGAACGACTGGATAACGGTAGAGTCAGACGTAGCTATGTCCATCTCGCAAGTAAAAATGAAAGAGGAGCACAAAGAGGCCCTATACAGCCTTTTCAAGGAACACGACGGCGTTGTGATTCTCGACAAGCCTTACTTTATGTCAAGTTTCATGAATGTGATAAAGAGCGACTTCTATTTTGTGCTTTTCATATCATCTTTCATCGTGTTTTTCGCGCTGCTGCTCTCTTACGGACGACTAGAAACCGCGCTGATAACGTTCCTGCCGATGTCGCTAAGCTGGCTTATCATATTGGGACTGATGGCTCTGTTCGGTCTCGAATTTAACATAGTGAGCATAATAATATCAACCTTCATATTCGGTATAGGCGACGATTTCAGCATATTCATAACAGACGGGCTGCAAGCCGATTACAAATACGGCAAGAAAGTGCTTTCCGCGCACAAAACAGCAATATTCTTCTCCGCCTTCTCCACGATTGTCGGCATGGGCGCTTTAGCGTTTGCAAAACATCCTTCATTGCAGTCTGTTTCAATAACATCAATTGTGGGAATGTTCGCGGTTGTGCTGATTGCATACACCATACAGCCGCTCGCATTCAGAATACTGATAACATCCCGCACAAGGAGAGGGCTGTTCCCTTTCAGTTTCGTATCCGTTCTGCTCTCCACCCTTGCAGTAGGCACGTTTGTGCTTTGCGCCGTTGTGCTGACACCTGTAGCGCTGCTGCTAAAAATAATTCCGATAAATAAAAAGCTAAAGAAAAACTTTCTGCATTACGCCATGATGTACAGTTGCAAACTGACACTCTTCATGGCTTTCAGGCTTAACATCAAACGCGAAAATCTGAGCGGAGAGACTTTTGAAAAGCCCGCCGTGATAGTTGCAAACCACCAGTCTGTGCTGGACATTGTGAACATTCTTTCCATCTCTCCAAAAATTGTGATGATGGTGAAAGGCAAGGTTTACAGGCATCCCGTACTCGGTCTGCTGCTGCGCTCTGCAAATTTCTTCTGCATAGACGACGGCTATGAAAATTGTGCCGAAGAGCTTCAGAAAATGGTGGAAATGGGCTACTCTTTTGCTATATTTCCAGAAGGCAAGCGCTCGCAAGACGGAACAATAGGACGGTTCCACAAAGGCGCGTTCTTTATTGCTGAGAAATTAAACTTAGACATTGTGCCGATAATACTCACCGGCAACCATCACGGCATAGAAAAGGGCGACATGTTCTTTGTGAAGCCTGCGCTTATGACACTCGCGATTTATGACAGAATAAAGGCAGACGACCTCTCTTGGGGCAGCACTTACCAAGAACGCAAGACTTCAGTCGCCAAGTTCTGCAAAGCCCAATACGAGGAACGTAAACAGCTTTCTGAAAATCCGCAAAGCCCGTACTACAAGTACAAACTTACTCGCAACTACATATACAAAGGGCCTGTCCTCGAATGGTATCTGCGCGTAAAAGTGGCAATGGAGAAAAATTACAGCATGTTTGACAAGCTAATCCCTAAGAAAGCTAAAATCACGGATATAGGCTGCGGATACGGATTCCTTGCATATATGCTCAACTTCTTCTCCAAGGAGAGAACCATTCTGGGCATAGACTATGACGAAGAGAAAGTGTGCGTGGCAAATAACTGCTTCTCGAAAAACGACAACGTGAACTTCGCTGCGGCAGACGCCTCTGCTCTGAAACTGGAGCAAAGCGACGTCTTCATCATGAACGACATGCTGCATTATATGCCGTACGAAAAGCAGGACCTGCTAATAACAAACTGCATGCAAAGTCTCAACGATGGCGGAATAATAATCATACGAGACGGGAACAGTTCCAACACAGATAAGCATGGAGTCACAAAATTCACAGAAGTGCTATCCACTAAGATATTCCGATTCAACAAGGCAGAGCAAGAACTGCATTTCACGTCGTCGGAACGCATATGCGACATAGCGACAAAACATAATTTCAAAGTGGAGGAGATAAAAAATGACGAGATAACATCAAATACAATTTATATACTAAGCCACAATTAACCAATGGTCAGCGCCGCACAATCAGCACGCTGACCTCATACAATAAATATATTGGCAAGGACACAAGGCACAAGGTGAACACATCTGCAGTTGGGGTTATCACGGCGGCAACAACCAGAATAGCCACAATTGCGTGCCTTCTGTATTTACGCAGAAAAGACGCATCTATAAGCCCCATTTTAGACAGAATCCATGCCACTACAGGAAGTTCAAAAACTATGCCCATCATCAGGCAAAGCATAATAAGCGTGTCCATGTACGACTCTATAGAGATAAGATTGTCAACCTCTCCGCTCACCTGATATGTGCCAAGAAACTGGAATGTGAAAGGAAATACAAGAAAATAGCACAACAGCACGCCCAGCACAAACATCACATATCCGCCAACCACAACACCCCTTGCGCGCCTTCGCTCATGAGCATACAACGCAGGAGAGACAAAACTGAAAAGCTTATAAATAACATAAGGAGACGCGCACATCACGCCAAAGGAGAAAGCCGCCTTTATATGCAGAAGAAACTGCTGGGCAAGCCCTGTGTTAATAAGTTCCACATTAAAATTGGAGAATGCACCGGCAAACAGTCTGTTAAAAAAACGGTAAGTAACAAAATCATCGTACTTAGGAGCAAGGATTATGCTGAACATGCAATCCTTAAAAAAGAAAGCCACAACAGCAAACACAACAACAACCGCGACGCACCGCACAACACTTCCGCGCAGGTCGTCCAAATGCTCCCAAAACGTTTTCTGCTGAGACTCTGACATCACTATGAAAAACAAAGCGAGCGGAAATTCCGCCACGCTTCCAATTTATTTTTTTTCCTCTTCCTTTTTATCCTCCACTCCGTTCAAGCCCTCTTTAAAGGAGTGCACACCTTTGCCCAAACCCTTCATCAGCTCAGGAATCTTCTTGCCGCCGAAAAGCAGCAACACAACCAACACGATAAGCAGAATTTCCTGCATTCCAATACCCATATACTTTAAATTTTGCGTTATTAAATATAAAACTATCTCGTCCCCCACTTCATCAAACTGCACAAAGATAAAAACAAAATCTCACAAAAGCATAACCTTTGCGAGATTTTGTTTTATAAACGCCACACGTTACTCAACTACCAACTTCTTAAATTCCGAACCCACCTTCAGCACATAAACACCTTTTGCGTTTACAGAAATTGACTTTGGCACATCTGGCTCTATTTTGAACTGCTGAAGCGCAACACCTTTCAAATCATAAACAACAACATCACAAGCGTCGCCGGCAACAATATTGAAACAGCCGTCAGCCGAAGGATTCGGATAGACACGCAAGCCAGCCTCAGACTTTTCTGCAGCGACAGACGACTGTTCAGCCTCGTACGTCAACGTCAGGAAGAATGTTTTCGTATTCGTTCCGTCAAACACGACCACGCAGAACTCGTACTCTCCGCCATCTCCAAACTCCACATCTGCAGACTGCGAATTATCAGAAGATATTTTCGCCTCAGAAGGACCCGAAACCTGCACCCAACGGAAAGAGCAGTTAGAAGCTCCAGACACCTTCACGTCCAGTTTGCCCTTTTCGCCCTTCGCAAACACTTTTTTCTGTCCGTCAGCTTCAGACAAAGAAAAATCAGAAACATTCAGCACATTAGGCTTATAATTGATCCAATCTCTTGCTGTTTCCAGAAGCCACTTTCCATTATCATTCATCTCATCATCAGACCAGTCCGCCACCTTATAACAATCAGATTTCAGCACAGACCAATTAGAGTCTTCGCCACCTTTATTACACATAGACCAGAATGCGTTAATCAAGCCTCTCTGCCTATAAATATTCAGCAATCCGCCATCATTACGATACCCGTCAACACCCCATTCTGTCACGATTACAGGCACACCATTGTTCCAAGAATCTCTTCCGTACCAGTCGTTCTGATGCCCCCACACCACATAACCGTGCCAAGTGTAAGCAATATTAGAATAACCGTCGCCGGCACTTGTCACAGCGTCAGGACGGCGAGAATATTCAGAAGAGCCCACAATGATTATGTTGTCATCGTCAATGCCACGAATAACAGGAATAATCTGTTTTGCATAATTCACCACAGTTCCGTCGTCCGTTATCGGCTCGTTAAAGATCTCATACATCACATTTGGATAATCGCCCCATTTTTCTGCAAAATAGGTGAAGAACTCTTTAGAAAGCTCAACCCAGTGCTGCGCATAATGTTCATGAAAATCGATAATCACATAAATATCATTCTCGATGGCAGCCTTCACCATCTCGTCCACAAGAGCCTTTGTATAGTCCGGTCTGTGCAAGAAGTTATCCTCGTTCCAAGTAGCCGACGGATTGTCCCATGTATTGTCGCCCGGAGCGATAGAGACCGGAAGACGAATCAGCTGTATGTTGTACTTAGACACAAGAAAATCCACGTTCTCCTTGCACCACCACATAGGCCTTGAGCAGCTCCAGAAATAACTAGGCCCCATCAAGCTCACCTTGTTACCATTTTGATCGCATACCGCACCGTTTTTAGTATTAAGTTTTCCGTGCTTAGTAACCACGAAGTCGTGCTTTTTCTTAGGCTTAGCAACAACAACAGGCACAACCTTGCTCACCTCACCCATCTTGACCAGCACAGCATCAGAACCTTCGTCGCTGCCAGACTTGTAAATTCCGTCTTTCGCATTTTCAGACCAAACGACAGAACTTGCGACCGGTTTTCCTGCCGCATTGTAAGCTGTAGGGATAACCTCCATCGATTCATTCGGCATCAGTCTAATCTCTTCGGGAGATGTCGAGATAGAAGCCACCTTGCCGTCTGTCTCAGAACTTTTTTTAACCTCAAAATAATCAATGTTCAGGCCTGTGCCGACATTCACCGCCTTAAAAACGTTCTTTCCAGCCTTAAGTTCGTACAGCGCGCCATCTTCGAACTTATAAGAAGGCCACTGGTCGCGCGGCAGCTCCCACCATTTTTCAACACCCAGATTAGCAGTAGTCTCAAACACAAAAGAAGCGCCCTCCACGTCAATCTTCAAAGAGCCAGTCTTACCAGCCAGATACTTGAACGAGAACTGATAAAGCCCATCTTCAGGAACTTCGACCTCATAAGTCAAGACCTCTCCGGCCTCATCAAAATAACCAACTGTCTGTCCATTGTTTTCAAGGATGATCTCAGACGACAAACTCTTCGCATTTGTGTACGCCTCCGCCTCGACCTTTATCTGAGCAAAAGACGGAATCTGGCACGCCAGAAACGCGCACAACATCACATTTCTAAAATTTTTCTTCATAAAATAATTAATTAAAACATCATACTTAAATACTTTCAGAACAGCACATTCCAGAAAACATACTTATCAGCAAATATAATGCAAAAATCATGCCTTTGACATATTTAAAAATATGTTTCTCAACATATTGCAAACAAAAAAAGAGGCTTTCCGCACGATTTCGACGAAAAGCCTCCTGTCTAGGGTATTGAAACTAATTTATGAAAAGATTACTTAACAACAATTTTCTGACGACCTACAACATAAACGCCTCTCTGCAAATCAACCTTGTTCACACCTTCTTTCAACGCTTTCACTCCAACAACTTTGCCAGAAGCCGTACAAATCAGCACGTCACAAACCTTGTCTGAAATAATATCCACACCGCCATCTCTGCTCACAATCACAAGCTCGTCCGCCGCAGCGCTTTCACAATCTGACACCTCCGCTTTCGGTTCCCACACGATTGCATAATAGTAGCACTTCTTAGATTTCGCATAGACATAAACCTCTGTTTCGCCGGCAGTCTCAACATCATAAGACAGAACCATAGTTTCTGTATCATTCTCCGTCATTGTGTAAGCAGAAGCGTTTGATTCGTCCCAAAGATTTTCAGTAATAACCACCGTAGCCAAATTAGTAGCCGAATACATTTGATAAACAACCGACAGTTTGCCAGGACCTGAGACAGGTATTGTGAAATAGCGGTTATTAGCCGAACTTGCGCTGCCTCCCGGATTAAGAGCCGAGTCGAACGTGCCTTCCACAACATCAACCTCAGAAGAAGCGCTCTCCTGAATTTTGGAGCTGACACCAGATGTGTAAGTTATTTCAGAATTTCCTTCCATATCAGAAATGTAATACTCAAAAGCCTCGTTCAGAGCCATATTTTCCGCCACGCCATCAGACCAATACTGCGCGTCGCCAACTATCCAAGTTGCAGCAGCCCCACCATTGTCAGAGCCAGTCGTGAATGCAAGCGAGAACTCCGCAGCCACATTGCCTGCCGCATCCTTCACACCAGCCACAGTCACATCATAGGCAGAGTCGAAATCGAGCGACAAAGGTATGTTCAACACAGAGCCAGAAGCAGTGACACCGTCAACTTCAGTTCCGTTTATCTTTACAGACACTTCGGCAGCAACAATCGTCTCATCGTAAGTCAGCACAAGTTTAGAAAGGCTTTTCCTAACTTCCGCATTATTTGCGACAGACTGGTCTATAAGCGCCGGAGCCTGTTCGTCCTTCACATCTTCAGCTTTACGAATAACGTTCACCACATACGTCTTAGACTCTCCATTATGGCTTACAGCAATCTCAACAACACCAGGGAACGACATCACCGGACTGCCAGTCACAACAACCGACGCGTCAGAAGCACTTGCGACAGCCTCCACATCACAACTGTTAACATCTGCAGCCACCTCGAACGAATAAGAGTCTGAGCCATCCAAAGAGATTTCCGCGCCATTAATCTTCAACGACTTCAAAGACAAGTCAGCAACCGCCGGCTCTGGGTTCGGAGTCACGCTACCGCCCTCATCAACAACGCCCACACCTTCCACAACATTCAACGTAGCTCCTGCTCCGCAATTAGCCTGATTCGTAATTTCAGAATAGATTTTACTTGCGTCATAAACCGGATACTTGTAATATTCAGAAGGTTTGAAAGCAGCGCCATCTGCAAGGCTGTTCATCTTGCTGTCTGAGTAAGACTTGCAAGAGCTATCATAGTAACTGCCTGTAAACGTAGCCGCCGCGCCCGATGTGATCTTGCTATACGGACCTTTGCTTGCTGTGATATTATAGAACGCGGAGTTTTCCACATAAACTGAAGACTCCTTTCCACCGCCCACACAATAAGAGGTCACCGAACTTGAGAAAAGGCAGTTCAAGATATGCACCTTACCGAAGCGGACACGCGGCATACGCTCCTTGCACCCTTCGTCCCACCAGCAAAGCTGGAAAGTCACGTTGAGCAGTCCGCGGTCTGTAGTCTTGCTGTCCGAGCTTCCGATAAGATTTGTGTAGCGGTGGTCCGCAGAGCCGCCGGAGCCGCCAGACGTAGGAGCAAGCAGATAACGGAAACGGCACCAAGACACAGAGACATTGTTCGCGCCGTTCTTAATGTCAAAGTTACCATCCACTCCATCTTGAAAATCACAGTGGTCAATCCAAATGTTAGTTCCGCCTTCAATGCAGAAATTGTCATATCCGTCACAGTCATACGCTCCGGCGCTTCGGAAAGTCACGTTACGCATAATAACGTTATTCGTACCGCTCTTGAACACAAGTATTCCGTTGTTACTCTTCTGATTCGGGTTATAAAGTTCAGAGCCAGGCAGACCGTAAATCGTCTTGTCCTTCACCGAAACATTATAAACGTTGGAGATTTTAACAGAGCCTTTTATAAAGACGTGCTTAACAGAGCTGCTCTCTAAAGCAGATTTCCACTCAGACTCCGTTGTCACAACCTTATAGTTGCTGCTTGAAATTGCGCCACCGCCCGTTGGCGTTGACTTTACCGTCGCCCACCCCACAGGAGCGTCAGAGTCAAAAGACGACCTTGCGAATGCTCCGAAACTTAATGCCGAAGCCGCAACCAATAATAATGCTTTCAGACCAAATGTTCTCATATCCTTTTAATTTAATTATTAACTTGAAAAAAACTGCCAATCCAAACAAGCCTCAGCAGCCACATCTGTTTGACGGTTGCAAGTTTTCACTTTTTATTTAAAAACACGAGCTGAAAAATTCCAATAAAGCGGTAAAAACAGCTTTTGAAGATAGTCAAATATAACAAATAAAATAGACAAAAATACCTACGACTGAAAAACATCGATGAAATGGGGCTTTTTCACACCTTCCATCATCCACAAAACACTACGGGATTCACCATTTTTCGCATGCGTAAATTCACAAAAAAAGGCAGATTTTCATCCGCCTTGCATTTACGCCTCAAACACAAACGAGCCGCATCACGGCCTAAACTGCTCAAAACTGTTAATCAATTCTCTCCATTCGTCCGAAATAAGCAAAGACGTGTTAGTTTTAGCATCAAAGCCGCACATCACGGAGCGGCACACAGATTTAATGCGTCCCGTATCCTTATCCTGCAGCAGCTGTATAAGCTTCACGCTCTTGTTGCCTATCTCGTAAACTTTGGTCTTCACCACTATTTTATTGCTCATGAAGATAGGCTCCATAAAATCCACATTAATATTCACCATAACAAGCTCCTCGCCGCCCCAATCAATCACCTGCTTCTTCAACGTTTCGAAGTACTTTACCTTGCCGTAGTCATAATACATTATCTGCACAGCGTTGTTCACGTGACCAAGCACGTCAATATCATTGAAACGAATCTGAATCGTCTCCTGATGATTAAACTCAATATTTTGCAAATCGTTCATTTATCTGAAAATTATATCTTTAATAACCTCTAAACCAATCCTATTGTTCAGTTTCTCCAGCAGAACCGCCCGTCTCATCTGCAGTTCCTGCCTCGCCACCGCCGACGTCAGCTGCACAAAAAGCACCTTATCTTTCACATAAAGCTTTTTAGTGAAACGTTTCACCGCGCTTCCGGCGACCTCCTCCCACGCATCCATCAGCTGCATTTCGTGCAGATGCTGGTCAAGATTCTGAGCAGAAAAGACATCCTGCAAAAGCTCGTTCAACGCCTTTGCCTCACTGCGCTTCATCTGAGCCTCCCTTCTCTATACAACTAAACTCGCCACCATCAACCGCATAAATGACAAAATCGCCGCCGCAGTCTTTCAGAATCGCCGCCGTATGCTCTCTGTTTGTATCTGATATGAATATCTGTCCAAAGCGGTTGTCTTCCTTGACAAGCTTCACAATCTGCTGCACCCTCAGCGCATCAAGTTTGTCGAAAATATCGTCAAACAGGAGCAGCGGCATCTTCAGGTTTATATTTCTAAGGAAGTCGAATTGAGCCAGCTTCAAAGCGATAAGGAACGTTTTGTTCTGACCTTGCGAGCCGACCCTTTTAATAGGATGTCCGTGCAGAAGCATCTCCAAGTCGTCACGATGAATCCCTTTGGTAGTGTATCCGATAAGAGCGTCCCTGCCTCGGCTTCCGCGCAGCAGCTCCCTCAAGTCCGCTCCGTCGTGAAGGTGAGACGAATAGGCAAAGCCCACGCTCTCCCGCTCCAACGAGATGAAGCTGTAAAAATATTGGAACAGCGGAGAGAACCGGTCAATGAACTCAACACGCTTCATATATATGTAGCTGCCATTTTCCGCCATCTGCTCCTCCCAAATATCGAAAAGGAGCGGGTCCGAGCCTTCGTTTTTCAGCAGCACGTTGCGCTGCTGCAGCGCGCGGTTATAGGCAAGAAGCGCGTTAAGATACCGTTTGTCATACTGCGAAATCACCCCGTCTATAAACTTGCGGCGCTCCTCGCTTCCCTCCTGAATCAGTTTCGAGTCGGACGGCGAGATTATCACAAGCGGAATAACGCCTATATGCTCCGATATTCTTTCGTAGTTCTTCTTGTTCTTCCGGAACTGCTTTTTCTGACGGCGCTTGAAGCCGCAATAAACGTCAGTCTCCGCCCCCTCGTCATCTTTATAAAATCCGTGAAGGACAAAAAAGTCTGCGTCGTGCCTCACGTTCTGAGCGTCCATCGTCCCGGAATGACTTTTGCAGAAAGAGAGATAATACACCGCATCGAGCAGATTTGTCTTGCCCACGCCGTTGTTTCCGATAAAGCAGTTTATCTTTGGCGAAAGGCTCAAATCTGCCTCCTTTATATTTTTATAATTAAGAATTGAGATGCGATGCAAATACATAAGGTGAGTTCTATAAATTCACCGTTTACAATTAAAAAGTACAAATCGTGGGTTGATAAACTTTTCGGCACTAATTCCTCGAAATTAATTTATAGAACCCACATAAGTGAAGCTATCACGCTTAGCCAGCAAGGAGCAGACCGCAAAGAAATGCAGACCGCTCCTTGTGTCTTTTTATTTTGTCAACAAATAAGCCTTGAATGTGTCGAAATCCTTAGGCAGCTCCACGCTCTGCTTCTGTCCCTTCATGAACTCCTGCAGTTTCTGCGGAATCTCCACCTTTTCGCCTATGATTCCTTCTACAGTTTCCAGGAACTTGGCAGGATGTGCAGTTTCCAAGAACACACCAACCTCCTCCGGTTTTAGATACTCCTTCAAGGCACGGTAACCGACCGCTCCGTGCGGGTCAAGAAGGTATTTTGCAGAATCGTATGTAGCCTTGACAGTTTCGCGAATCTGCTCGTCCGTATAGCTGCAGCCTGAGATTTCCGCGCAGATTGCTTCGTGCGACTCTCCGTAAAGGTCCAGCACACGAGCAAAGTTGCTTGGGTCACCCACGTCCATTGCGTTTGCGATTGTTGCAACCGACGGACGCGGAGTATAAACTCCTGTGTTAAGATATTGCAAGAAAATATCGTTCTTGTTATTAGCTGCAATGAAACGGGACACCGGCAAGCCCATCTTCTTTCCGAAAAGGCCGGCTGTGATGTTTCCAAAGTTTCCGCTCGGCACGCAAATCACCACGTTCTTGTCCTTGCCAAGCTTCTGCAGCTGCGCGTATGCGTAAAAGTAGTAGAATGCCTGCGGAAGGAAACGCGCCACGTTTATTGAGTTTGCAGAAGTAAGCTTCATGTGCGCGTTCAGGTCTGCATCCATAAACGCAGACTTCACAAGCGCCTGGCAGTCGTCAAACGTGCCGTCTATCTCAAGCGCCGTGATGTTCTGTCCCAACGTCGTGAACTGGCACTCCTGAATCTTGCTCACCTTGCCTTTCGGATAAAGCACAAACACCCTGATGCCCTCAACGCCAAGGAAACCGTTAGCCACCGCGCTGCCTGTGTCGCCAGACGTAGCCACAAGCACATTCACATTCTTTTCGCCCTGCTTCTTTATGAAGTAGCCTAACAGACGAGACATGAACCTGCCGCCAACATCCTTGAACGCAAGCGTCGGCCCGTGAAAAAGTTCAAGACTGTAGATATTGTCGTTCACATGAACAAGCGGAACATCAAAATTCAATGTGTCATACACGATTTTCTTCAGAGCGTCCGCCTCCACATCTTCTCCGAAAAAGGCGTCGGCCACAACGTACGCTATCTCCTGAAACGTCATATCCTTCATGTTCTCGAAGAATGACGAAGGCAGCTGCTTTATAACCTCGGGCATGAAAAGCCCCTTGTCCGAAGCCAGCCCCTTAACCACCGCTTCCTGAAGCGTAGCCTTGTCTGACTTCTTGTTTGTACTGTAATATTTCATTTTTCCTTTATTACTATAAAAAATTAGGAGCAATCTCCAATCGACTGCAAAAATAAGAAACTGTTTAATATTTTTAAAATTATTTGCCATCTGATTGATATATGCGCATATAAAAAAGTGCGCGTCAGCCCGCACGCTCCATCTCATTCTGCTTCTGACTCCTATTCTCGAATCTCTATTTTTTTAGGGCGAATGGATTTTTGTCTGAAACTTTTATTTACCTTTGCGCATCGTATTATCAAATAGATAACAATGTCTGTACATAACGAAAACATCAAAAAAGTAACCGCAAGGCATCTTTCAAAGATGAAGGCGGAAGGCGAAAAAATCGCCATGACTACAGCTTACGACTTCTCTATGGCGACTTTGATAGACGGGGCTGGCATAGACGTGATTCTTGTGGGCGACTCGGCATCGAACGTGATGGCTGGCAACGGAAGCACTTTGCCTATCACGGTGGAGCAGATGATTTATCATGCGCAGTGCGTGGTGCGTGCCGTGAAACGCGCTCACGTTGTTGTCGATATGCCTTTCGGCAGTTACCAGATAAGCACCGAGCTGGGCGTGGCAAACGCTGTTCGCATCATCAAGGAGAGCGGAGCCGACTCTCTGAAGATTGAGGGCGGCGAAGAGTATATAAATGTGATAAAGCAGATTGTCAACGCCGGCATTCCGGTGATGGGGCACCTCGGACTGATGCCTCAGTCAATAAACAAATACGGCTCATACGCCATCCGCGCGAAAGAGGACAAGGAGGCCGAAAAGCTGATGAGCGACGCCAAGCTGCTGGAAGAGGCTGGCTGCTACGCGATTGTTTTGGAGAAGATTCCGGCAACGCTGGCTAAGAGGGTTGCAGAGAGCGTGAACATACCTATTATAGGCATAGGCGCCGGGCACGAGGTGGACGGACAGGTGCTTGTGATGCAGGACATGCTCGGCATAACGCAGAACTTCTCACCAAAGTTTGTTCGCAAATATGCCAACATAGGAGAAACTATTACCAACGCAATGCAAGCGTACATCTCCGACGTGAAAGACAGTTCGTTCCCGAACGAGGATGAGGAGTATTGATTTATATGCTGAAGAACATATTTTAAGCATTAAACCATTATATTTTAGGCCTTTTTGTTCATTTTTTTTCTGATTTGCTTTTTTTTCTGAAAAAAAACGTGCAATTTTGCCCCGTAAGTGTAATTGTGCGCTTATATAACCAATTAAAAGGTTTGTCTATGACAAGCCACTGAAATTAGAGACTATTATTATTTTATTAATTAAATGCTTGAAAAAAAAATGAAGAAGTTATTCTTATTACTTGCAAGCGCATTCTGCTTGAATGCGAGTGCGGCAATCAGCGATGACCCTACACAATTAGTAAATAATGACTACATTGGTGAATGGGGGCGTCTTAAGTTGGTTGGCAACCAGCTGAGTAATGCTAAGGGAGAGCCTGTTCAGCTGAAAGGGTGGAGTTCTTTCTCTACTCACTACTCTGAAGTCGGCGGATGTCTGACCGAAAACCAGTTCAAACAGATGAAGGCTTGGGGTGCGAACATCGTGCGTATGGCTATGTACCTGAACGATTACGGAGGTTATATGGCAAACAAAAATGGAGAAACCCAAAAAATGAAGGAGTACATTGACTGGTCCGCCAAAGTAGGT